>JBAXTA010000065.1:0-16055 GCA_037130415.1 Spirochaetota bacterium | reverse complement strand
GGCCTCCCCGAGAGTGAGCTCCGGCTCGTCGATCCCATGCAGCAGCTGGCCCGCGTCGAGCCCGACCTCCTGGCGCGCCTCGAGGTCGATGTCGCCTGCGTCGATCCCGAAGCTCCGGAGGGACCGACACTCGCAAAAGCGCCCGCGCTCGAGGGCGAGTACTGGCGCATGGTCGACGAGTGGGGCATCTCCTGGAAGATGCCCGCCGTGAACGGCCACTACTTCGACATGACCGACCAGCCCCTCAAGAACGCCGAGTCGGCAGCTGATCTCGAGGACTTCCCCTGGCCCGATCCAATCCAGAGCGCACGCTTCAGGACCCTGAAGGCCCGCGCAGACGCAGCCACCTTCGGCGAGAAAAAGGCCCACATCCTAGGACGCCAGTATGCAGGCATCTGGGAAACCGCCCTCTGGATGTGCGGCTTCGAGAAATTCTTCGCCGACATGATGATCAACGGGGACTTCGCGCACGCCCTCATGCGCAAGATCACCGACCTCAAGATGCTCTACTGGGAAAAGGCCCTCGAGACCGTCGGCGACAACGTCCTCGTCATATCGGAGGCGGACGACCTCGCCACGCAGCAGAGCCTCCTCTGCTCGCCCGAACTCTACAAGGCCATGGTGCATCCCTACCACAAGGAGCTCTTCTCCTTCATCAGGAAGAAGGCGAAGCAGCCAATTCATATCTTCTACCATACCTGCGGCGCGGTCCGCCCGCTCATTCCCCTCCTTATCGAGGAGGGCGTCGATGTGCTCAATCCGGTGCAGGTCAACGCAGCCGACATGGACACAAAGGTTCTCAAGCGCGAGTTCGGCAAGGACGTCACATTCTGGGGCGGCGGCGTGGATACACAGAGGATCCTGCCCTTCGGAACCCCGGCGCAGGTCCGTGACGAGGTCAAGCGCCGCATCGACGAACTGGCACCTGGCGGTGGTTTTGTCTTCGCCTCAGTGCACAATGTGCAGAGCGACGTGTCCCCTGAGAATTTCATGGCGATGTGGGAGGCGATGAGGGAGTTTGGGGCATACCATTGAGGGATTGGTGGGGGTTGGATGGCAAGGCGTCGAATCGGGCTACGAAGGGCGGTCTGCGCTCCGTCGGGTTCCCCGACCGGGACCTGGCCTCGGGGCAGGCGGCGGAAAGGGCTTTTCTGTCCCTTGGATCTGGTGCTGAGATGAAGCAGGATGATGCGGGACACAAAACGCAGCCCATCGCGATAGTGATCCTGGGCTCTCCCAACGACTCGGACGGCAGACTCTCTCCGCAGGCCCTCTCACGCATTGGAGTCGGTCTGGAGGCATTCCGGTCGCAGCCCTCCGCTGTCATCCTCCTCACCGGAGGCTTCGGTCCCCACTTCAACAACGCTGCGCGGCCGCACGCAGCCTACGCGCGCGATCACCTCATGGAACGCGGCGCCCCCGGGGAGGCCTTTCTCGAGTTCGCCCTCAGCTCCAACACGGTAGAGGATGCCCTGCTCGCAGGCCCTATCCTCGCGAAGGCCGGGATAGATCGCGCGCTGATAGTCAGCTCCGACTTCCACCTCGCTCGTGCGCGTTTCGTGTTCCTGGCGCTGAACCCCCGGCTCGACCTGGAGTTCCTTGCCGCACCGACCCTCCTCCCGCCCGAGGAGCTCGCCAGGCTCGCGGCGCACGAGGAGGAGGCCCTGGCAAGCCTCCGGCGCGACGGCATCCGACACGGGGGAAAGCGCCTCGCCTGACTTCAGTACTATGACTATCCGGAGAAATGGAAGGCGTGGCGCTCCATGGCATCCATGACGGCGCCGACGTTCTCCATCGGCAGGCCGGGATACAGGCCGAAGATCATCATGACTCCGCCCTCGCGCCGCCCGACCTTGGCGACCTCCTCTCCGACCAGGGCATCGATCTCGCGTGGGCTGCCGGAGGCCGTCACGGACTGGCGGTCGAGGTCGAGCTCCACGCAGGTCCTGCCCGCGAACCTGGCGGCTATCCAGTCGATGCCGTTTACAAGGTCCTGGAGGTTGATGACGTCGACGCCACCCTCGACGATGTCGTCGATGAGCTCGTGGAGGTAGCCATCGGAGTGCATGTGCACGATGGCGCCGGCCACCCTCGCAGGGGCCATGAGGCGCTGGTAACTCGGCTTGATGTAGGCGCGGAAGTGCGCTGGTGATACGAGAGGGCCGTTCTGCATGCCGAGGTCCTCTGGGTAGACGATGATCTCGGCCCCCGCCTCGAGGCTCTTCCTCACAATGGCCAGGTTGAAGTCCTCGAGCATCGCGATGAGCTCGTTGAGCCGCGGATCGGCGTCGGCCATGTCGTACATGAGATTCTCGTAGCCACGGATGTCGACCAGCTGGAGGAAAGTGTGGCCGTGGCGCAGGCCGCCGACCGCGGGACGACCCGCTTCCTTCTCGTGCCCGAGCTTCTCGCGCTCAGCCTCCCAATCGACGGGGCCGATGCCCATTCCATGCTCGGGATCAGGGGGCTGATAGCCTGCGAAGGCTGACCAGTCCTCGAGGGGGTGGGTCGTGACGAGGCCAGTGATGCCATCCTCGCTCGTCTCCCAGAGACAGCCCCAGTCGTCACGGTAAGGCTCATCCTTCCGCGCGACCAGTGAGTAGTCCGGCGTGAAGCTGCCGGCCGGTCGCTCGAATTCCGGGAAGAGAAAGCGGTGGGACTCCATGAGTTCGAAGAGCCTCTCCTGCGGATAGGCCTTCCAGCAGGCATCATTGATGTGGAAGGTCATGGGGACGTATTCGGGACGCTCGAAGCGTATCGCCCTGAGTACATTTTCACGCCTGGTCATGCGCCTTCCGATCCCCTGCCCGGCGGGAGCAGCGGGGGCTCAGCCGAGATGGATCACCGTCCCGCTTGCCTGCGACTCGACAGCGGCAAAGCAGATCTTCAGGCTGTTGACCGCGTCCTCAACGTGCTCCGAAAGATCGATGTCTTCGGTGATGGCCCGGAGAAGGTATTCCTGCTCGCGCCTGCAAAGCTCGTTGTGGTCCGGCTCGTCTTCTATCTTGATGAGTCTGTCCTTCTCGGCCTGGGCTCCGGCCGCGTCCATGGCGCTCGAATGAAGGATGATGGAGTCGACGCTCGTGTGCTTCGCCAGGTCCGAGGGGTCGGCCGTCGGGTCCTTGTCGATGCTCACGCAGCCCTTCGGGCCGACCACGTCCTTCACGAAGTAGGCGGACTTGCTCATCATGGGTCCCCAGCCGACCTCGTACCAGCCGACGGAGCCGTCGTCGAAGGTCACCATCAACATGCCATAGTTAGCCTGGTCGGCTGCGATGTCCTTGGCCACCCGCGCCGCGATGCCCTGCACGGTGAGGGGTTTTGCCCGCGTCATCTGGCACATCACGTCAATGTAGTGGACCCCACAATCGACGATGGGCGGCATGCCCGCGATGAATTTGCGGTGCAGCTCCCATTCCTTGCCGAAGCTCTGCTGGTTGAGGTTCATCCGCATGATGAGTGGCTTGCCGAGCCCGCGGGCCAGATCGATGAAGCGCATCCAGGCAGGATGCTGGCGCAGTATGTAGCCGATGAGGAGCTTGCGCCCGGTTTCACGGAAGACCTTTGCGACCTCCTCGGCCTCGGCGACGCTTCTCGCGATGGGCTTTTCCATGAAGACGTGGCAGCCCTGCCGCATCGCGTGGATGGAGAACTCCGCATGGGTGTCTGGATAGGTGTTGATGGAAACTACATCGGGCCTGGTTTCACGCATGGCCGCGTAGTAATCGGTGAAGACCGGCGCCTGGCTACCGAGCTCCCTGGCGAGTTTCCTGGCGCGCTCGACGTCCTTCGCGACCACGAAGCCGGCGATCTCGTAGCCAGGGAGCTTCGAGTAGCCCAGGGCGTGGGATCCACCCATTCCACCAATGCCGACGACCAGAGTGCTGAGACGCTTGTCCATGCTTGCCCCTCCTTATCGCACGATTCCAGAGTATGCATCCAAATCCACGGCGTGCGTTCCTTTTCGGCCCGCGATACTCTTGGGTACGCCGCATGACGTGCCCAGCCTTCGGCGCAGGACCAGCGACCAGCGACCAGCGACCAGCGACCAGCGACCGGCGGCCGGCAGCCAGCGTCAGTACCCTAGCCCGTCGGATCCTCGCGGAACTCCGAGGGGGTCTTGCCGGTGAATTTCCTGAAAACGTGGCTGAAATACTGGGAGGAGGGATAGCCGAGATCCTGGGCGATCGTCGTGATGCCCGCGGCACCCGAGGTGAGGGCATCCTTGGCGGCGCGGACCCGGAGGTAGTTCAGGTAGGCGTTGGGAGTGAATCCTACTTCCTCCTTGAACCGGGCCTTGAATCGCGAAACGGAGAGGCCGGAAACGATGGCCATGTCCGCTACACGGAGCCGCTCCCCCGCATTCCTGCCGATGTGCTCCAAGGCTGCGGAAATGGCAGGGCTCGGGGCGTCGAGCGGCCGGCTGGCGGCCTGCTCCACCAGGAGGAAGAGCTCGAGGACCAGCTCCATCAGTAGCGTCTTGATCATCGCGCGGTCTGGAAGAGACTGGCTGTCCGTCGCAAGGGGAAGGATCCGTTCGATGATGCGGATGAGCTTCGATCCGTCGGCCAGGAGTCGCTCGCCCGGCTTGCGGAGGGTCTCGCCAAGAGCGCTTGCCTCCTCGGCGCTGAAGCCAAGGAAGGGCTTGCCTCCCGGGGGCTCGAGAAAGAACCAGTACAGTTTTCCGTTGGAAAGGGGGTTCTTTCCCGTCCCGTGGACCTCACCCGGCAGGGCGAGGAAGACGTTCTTGCCCCTGAGGATGTAGCTCTCCTCGCCGAGGTAGAAGATCTGCTCGCCCTTTTCGAGGATGTGGACCTCCATGAGGCCCTCATGCGTCTGTGTTTCGAGTGGGTGGTGGCTGGCACAGTACCTGTAACGGCCAATGGCGGGCAGTTCTGCGAAGCCGAGGGCGCGGAGATCCACGATGTGCCGTTCAGCGGTGCACTGGGTGTCGAGATCTACAGACATTGTGCCACTCTAGAATCCATTCAAGCTGTACGCAAGGGTATCGCGAGCCAATAAAGAACGCAGGATCACGATAATGACCAATAATGACTGCATCATCGTCTGGCCGACGCATATTGCGCGGCCTCGATCCTTAGGAGGATCCCTGTGAAACGAAAAGCGGTCGTTTTCCTGGCATTGCTGGTGCTGCTGATTTCCCTGCCTTCTTTGGCCTTCGCGCAGTCCAAGCCACTGACCATCGGCGTCGTGATTCCTTATGAGATCGGCTATTTCGCCGCCTACCACACTGGCTTCCAGACAGTTGCCGACGCCCAGGGCGTCAAGCTCGTCTTCGCCTACCACGGCTACCAGGCCGACAAGGAAGCCGAGGCTGTCCAGAACCTCATCTCCCAGGGTGTCGACGCCATCAACGTGGTCTGCGTGTCGCCCGAAAGCGCCCAGTATTCCTGCCAGCTCGCCAACGAGGCCGGGATACCGATCCAGTGCAGCGACTCTGGCGTAGCTGCAGGCAAGGGCAAGCCGATTGCCAACATCGACTTCGACTGGGTCGAGGTTTACAAGACTGTTGCCGAAGGCCTCCGCAAGGACCTCAAGGGTGACATCAATGTCTTGTGGATCCAGGGCTTCGCCGGGACACCCCCCGTCATGCTCGGCATCAAAGGCTTCAAGGACACAATCTCGAAGCTCAAAGGCGTCAAGCTCGTCACCGACGTTCAGGACGGCCAGTACGCGACCGCCCCCTCCCTCGATATCACCAAGACCATCATCGAGTCCGGCGTGAAGTTCAACGTGGCTATCGGCGCCTGCCAGGAGATCACCGAGGGCATCATCCAGGGCCTCAAGGAAGAGAACCTCTTCGGCAAGGTCACCGTCGTCACCGTCAACGGCGGCCCCATGGACATCAACAACTTCCTCAAGGGGAACCTCGACTTCGCCCTCAGCCAGTCGCCCAGCCTCCACGCCATGATCTGCGCTGCCAACCTCCTCGCTTACATGAACAAACAGCCCTACCAGACCAAGATCTATTCGCCCATCGTCTGGGTGAACAAGAAGGACTGGAAGTCAAAGTACATCTCCTGGAAGGCCGACGAGAGCTGGCTCCCTGTCGCCTACGAGATGGTGAAGACCGGCAAATACAAGCCCGAGCTGGCGAAGTAAGTCTCTCGCTGCGGGGGGGCGGGACGCATGGCGCTCCCGCCCCCCTTATTCTGTCGAGGGAGGACCGGGCTTGCCTGTAGATATGGTTCTGGAGACTCGGGGCATCAGCAAGGACTACCCAGGCGTGCGGGCCCTCGACTCTGTAGATTTCGGCCTCGCCCGCGGCGAGGTGCAGGCCCTCGTCGGCCAGAACGGCGCCGGCAAGTCCACCTTCATCGAGATCATTGCCGGCTCCCTCCGGCCGGACTCCGGTAGCCTGATCGTCGAGGGAAAAAGCTATGCCTATCTTGATCCCGCGCGTTCCATAGAGCTCGGCATCCAGACCGTCCACCAGGAGAACCAGCTGGTGGACGAGTTGTCAGTGGCGGAAAACATCTTCCTCTACAGCCTGCCCTCGCGAGGGCCGGGCTTTGTCGCCCGCAAAGCCTGCATGGAGCGGGCCACTGCCCTCCTTGACGAACTCGGCATCGGCATCGAGCCTCACCGGAAGGTCACCGAACTCAGCTTCATCGAAAAGAAGCTCGTCAGCATGGCCAAGGCCTGCTCCCGCAAGGCCAAGATCCTCATCCTCGACGAACCCACCGCCTCCCTGGACGAAAAGGGCAAGACCATCCTCTTCGACATGATCAGGAGGAACACCGCCAAGGGTCTGAGCGTCATTTACATTTCGCATAACCTGGGGGAGATCTTCGAGATCTGCGACCGCGTCACGGTGTTCAAGGACGGGAAGAAGGTCGGCTCCAGCGTGACGGGAGATATCGACCTCGACATCCTGGTGCACCAGATAATCGGCCGCGCGAGTTCTTCCCTGTACAGCAGGGAGAGGGTTGCGGAGAAGGGGGAGGTCATCCTCGAACTCCGCGACTACTCGAGGGCCGGCGTCGTCGAACACGTTTCCTTCGAAGTGAGGAAGGGCGAGATCTTCGGCATAGGCGGACTCGTGGGGGCAGGAAGGACAGAGCTTGCGCGCCTGGTCTTCGGCCTCGATCCCAGGGACTCAGGCAGGCTCGTCCACCGCGGCTCGGACGTCACGCCATCGGGTCCGGCGGATGCCATAGGCAAGGGCATCGGCTATCTGACGGAGGACAGAAAGAGCGACGGTCTCGTCCTCGGGCGACCGGTCTCCGAAAACGTCAGCCTTACCAGGCTCTCCAAGGCCAGGGGACTCTTCATGAACCTGGCGAGGGAGAGGACCGAAACCACCGAACTCTCCGGCAAGCTCGAGATCAAGACGCCCTCGGTCGCCCAACTCGTTGTCAACCTGAGCGGCGGGAACCAGCAGAAGGTCGTCCTCGCCAAATGGCTCCACGCCGGCTCCGAGGTCCTCATCTTCGACGAACCCACCGTGGGCGTCGATGTCGGCGCAAAGGCCGAGATATACCGGATGATGGATAGCCTGGCCCGCGAGGGCAAGGCTGTCATCATGATCTCCTCGGACAACCCCGAGCTCGTCGCCGTCTGCGACCGCGTCGGGATCATGCGAGGCAAGCGGCTCGAGATCATCCTCGAAGGCGAGAAGATCAACGAAGAGAACATCCTGCGCCATTCCATGGGCATGGGCCAGGCCACCGAGCCACCCATCCCCGGCGGCACAGGCGGAAGGATCGACGCTACATGAAAGCGATAGCAGCAGCCCAGGTGGCGCGTCCCCGAACCAAGGCTACCCAGTCCCTGGTGCTCATCATCATCATCGTCGCGATCTGCATCGTGACCGCGATGGTGAACCCGCGCTTCCTCCGCATCCAGAACATCATCAATATTTTTCAGCAAATTTCGATCCTCGGCATCGTGGCCTCGGGCATCGGCATGCTCCTCGTGGCCGGCCAGATCGACATATCGGTGGGAACCCAGATCTCCTTCATGGGTGTATTCCTCTCGATGGTGATCCAGAAAATGCTGGGCCTCCCTGACGGCGGCGTTCCCGCCTGGCAGTCGGCAATCGCCATCCCCACCGCAGTCGCCGGCACCTTCGCCGTCGGATTCCTCCTCGGCCTCTTCAACGGCATAATTGTCATCAAGTCCCGTGCTTCCTCCTTCATCATCACCCTCGGGCTCCAGGTCGTATATTCCGGTGCCGCCCTCCTCCTCAGCGGCGGGGCCTCGTACATGCTCTTCGGGAACTTCCAGCTCCTCGGCAGGGGGCGGATCATGGGAGTCATTCCCATCTCGATCCTCTTCTTCCTGGGCATGATGCTGATCTCACTCGTCGTCCTGAAGTACCTGCGCTATGGCCGTTTCCTCTACTCGATCGGGGGAAACAAGAAAGCCGCCTACGTGTCGGGCATCAATACCGACAGGGTCACGATCACCGCCTACATCGTCGTAGGCCTTTGCAACGCCCTGGCAGCCATCATCCTGATTTCGCGGGTCGGCACTGCCCTTGCGACGACGGGCGACAGCTTCGCCCTCGATTCCCTCGCCGCAGTCATCGTTGGCGGAGTCTCCCTCTCGGGGGGAAAGGGCAGCGCCCTCAACATCTTCCTGGGCGTCGTCCTCGTCGGACTCATCAGCAACGCCCTCGTCATCATGAACGTCAATCCCTACCTGCGTCAGGTCTTCCTCGGCTTCATCATCGTCGGGGCCGTCTCGATCGGACAACGCCTCGGCGAACGAAGCTGAGGCGGGGGCCTGGGCCGCGGGAATGAACCAATCAGAGCGATTCTTGACTGTGCTGCGTGGCGGAACCCCCGACCGCGCCCCCTTTTTTCCGGACATCAGCACCTGGTACCAGGCCCAGCGCCTCGGCGTCGGCGCCGAGCAGCCCTTCTGGCCCGGCCAGTACATTCCCGACGATGCGCCTATTCATGACATGATTGCCGGCGGCAGATGGGCTCGCGGCAGACCGACCTATGTGGAGCTCTACCGCGAGCATGGATGGGGACTCCCCGCCCACGTGTACGACTGGTTCGACGAGAGCCTTGTCCGCGGGGCTGAGCGCCTCGTCGACACGCGGGGGCGCGAGCGCAGCGTCACCTTCCGGCTGCCGAAGGGGGAGCTCAGGCGCGAATACCGACTCGATGCCGAGGGGACCTGGAGCGAGCTCGGGCACATGGCGCCGAGGCTCGAGGACCTTGACCTCGTGCGGAGCCTTGTCGAGCGGACGGAGCGGAGGAGCCAGCCCGAGCGGGTCGATCGCTTCCTCCACGAAACCGAGGGTTTCGGCGTCTGCGACCTCGTGATCTTCCGCTCCCCCTTTGGCAAGCTTGTCCACGAGTACATGGGTTTCGAGAACCTCGTCTATGCCCTCGACGACGACGAGGGGGCCATCCTCGACTTCATGGCCTTCCAGGAGGAGCACGACCTCGAACTCATCGACATGGCTGCCGCCATGCCCGGCCCGATTGTAATCATCTCTGACCACGCTGATGAAAACCTGATCTCGCCGCCCTGGTACCGGAGCTACTGCATGCCCTTCTACGCAAAGGCCTGCGAGCGGCTCCACCGAGCGGGCAAACTCGTCTCCACCCACCTCGACGGGAACTTCCACGGCCTCCTGGACTTTATCGGCGAGACTGGCTTCGACCTCCTCGATGGCTGCACCCCGGCCCCCATGTTCAACTACGAGGTCGAAGAGCTCGCGGCAGCCATGCAGCCCTCCCGTACAGGGGGGAGGGTCATGAGCGCCTACTGTGGCGTGCCCTCGGGCCTCTTCACCTTCGGCTATCCGCGCAGCGGGATCGAGGATTTCGGCGAGAGGATCGTTCGCGCCTTCGGGGGGAGGGTCATCGTCAACGTGGGCGACATCCTCCCTCCTACTGGGGACATCGAGGCTGTCATCGCCCTCGGCGAGCGCGTGGAGTCACTGCCCCTCGACTAGAAGCACTCGTCTATCGCCCGCCTCATCCCATCCCAGTGGCCTTCCATGGAGGCGATGAGAGCCATCTGCGTCCTTGTCCTGTCGAGATTGTGGCCCTCCCGCGCAACACGGTAATAGACGTCCCCCTCGAGGAAGTCGGTGAGGAAGCGTACCCCCATCAGCATTGTGAGGATACGTGCCCCCCAGGGCAGGAGCTCGCGTTCTCCGGCAGTCAGGAAACTCCCGCCGCGTCCCTCTCCCGAAGCGTGCGTGCCCGATGCGAAGCCCTGGACAAGGGCCTGGTACATAGGCATGGCGAGCTCCATGCGTTCCGACTGCCTGTCGTCCTCTCCGGTCGAGGCCGACACGGTCCTCGCGAGGTCGCCGAAGTCGTAGGCCGAACTGCCGGGCATCACCGTGTCGAGGTCGATGACACAGATGCCCTCGCCGCTCCGGATGTCGACGAGGAGGTTGTCGATCTTGGTGTCGTTGTGGGTGATCCGCTCAGGGACGAGGCCCCGCTCAAGGGCCACTACGATCCTGTCGAAGCCTTCGCGCCGCGCGCGCCAGAAGTCCAGCTCGGGCGCGGCCCGCGCCAGCCTGCCTGCAGCGTCGCCGGCGGCTGCCCGCTCGAGGGCTTCGAAACGGGAGCGCGCATCGTGGAAGGAGGGAATGGTCTCCACCAGGCGCGGACCGGGAAGGTCGGCGAGGAGATACTGGAAGCGCCCAGCCGCGTGGCCGAGGGACCGTGCCTTGGCCTCGCTGTCCATGAGCTCGCTCGCCACGGCGCCTTCGATGAATATGTAGCAGCGCCAGAATCCACCCTCGGCGTCGACATGGTAGGGCTTTCCGTCGAGCGAGGGGACTACCGTCAGGCAACGGCGGGATAGGTCGGAGACACCTTCCCCTGCAAGCCGCTGGCGCAGATGGCTGGTCACCCGCACGACATTGTCCATCAGCCCATAAGGGTTCTTGAAAACAAAGGTATTCACCAATTGGAGGAGGTAGCGAAGCCGCGTCCCTCCTTGGTCCATCGAGACCACGAAGGTCCGGTTGATGTGCCCCGTCCCAAAGGCCTCGACCCTGACAAGGTCACCGAGGCAGGTGAATTGCACGGCAGCCTCACGGGCGCGGTCGAGTGGCTCGATTGAATCCATCACGCCCTCCACGATGGCAAAGGATGCCGGCCCCGCAGTGTGCGCGGGGAGGGCCCGATCAGTGAAACGAGTATGTCGCCGATGCCGGCGGAGCGTAAAGGCTGAGCTCGGGCAGGGGTCCCTCAGTCCTCCCTGCCGCCCCAGCCAAGCAGCCCAGCGATGAGGGTGAGCTGCCCTATCCCTGGATGTCGTTATGCAACTCCGGTGTCGCAAACCTGGCTGGCAATGCTTCCTCCGTCCCAGCATCATTTTTCGGCTACGAATCACCCAGGAACTCCCCAGATTCTGGTCTACACTTACCGCGGTGAACTGCGACCTACCACCGGAGGAATGACGTGCAGAGGTCAAGGAACTCTTCAAGACTCGCATTGGTTCTCAGCGCTCTTGCGCTTTTTGGCGGCGCGGCAAGCGCACAGGATCGCGCTTGGGCAGTTTTGGTCTACGTGATGGCCGACAACAACGATGAGCCCAGGAAACTCGCCGAGTTCATCGCGTGGGGAATCAAGACCTACCCCGCACAGCAGTATGCCCTGGTCGTATGGGACCACGGTGGTGCCTGGCCCGGCTATGGCGAGGACGATGCCCATGACGGGGCTGGCTTCGATCTGGCCGCACTGACAGGCGCGATCGGAGCAGGCCTCAAAGGCGGTGGGGTAAAGCAATTCGACCTGGATGGCTTCGATGCCTGCCTGATGGCCACCTATGAAGTAGCCCGTTCAGTGCGCCCCCTGACAAAATACTTCCTTGCCAGCGAAGAACTGGAACCCGGACATGGCTGGGACTATTCCGTTTTGACGGCCTTGGGAAAAAGCCCGGACACCGAAACTCTGGGCAAGACAATCATCAAGGGCTTTGCCGACTCGTCCACCCGCGAGGGCGATCGCGAAGAAATCTCCCTGTCGCTGCTTAACCTGCAAAAAATGGACAGCCTTGATAAGGCCCTTGGCTCCTTTGCAAACTTCGGCCGGACTAAAATCAATCAAATTGCTCCCCAGTTGGGCCGCATCCAGAATAAGACACAGGGCTTCGGCAAGTCTGCCAAACCGGAAAACGACACCAACATGATCGACCTCGGGCAATTCATCAGCCTCTATGCCGAAAACGACAAATCTGCCAGCGCGATCAAGCAGCAATTCGATGCGGCACTGGCGGCCCTCGTCGTCGACAAAGTCAGCGGAAACCTGACCAAGGGTTCTACCGGCCTGTCGATCTACTTTCCCAACCAGAAACGCTATTACAGCGCTTCCTCCGACGCCATCGACTCCGGACCCTGGAAGGCCTTGTTGGCCGACTATTACAAGAGTGGCTCAAGCCTCTCGCCGCCCAAGGACGCCGGGAATTATATACTCGCCTTTGCCAATGCTGACAATACCGGCGAGGTGAGCGGTACGTGGGACAGGCAAGCCCTCAAGATGAAGCAGGGCGAAAGCGAAACCGAGGCCACTACCGGGATCGGTTTTGATCCGACAAAGGGCCTCAGCTACGATTACGAGGCACTCGACGCCAAAACCACCGATATCTACCTCGAGCTGGAGATCTACGACGTAGGCGACAATTCCGACTATATCAACTATAAAGGGTCTGCGGCCAAAATATGACGGTACTGGAGAGATGGCGCCAATACTTTCACCGCCATTCAGGCCTGTCTGCGTCTCTTCCTGTCGCCAGGGATTAAGGGCACTGTATGGAAGAGGATTATGACGATCTCTATGATCTCTTGCTGAAGTTTACCGATGACAATATCAAGGAAGTTGCGTATTGGGTGTGCAAGCGAAGGGGCACGTCAAGAGTTTCGGTCCAGGAACGGGAAACCATCGGGCACATGAAGCAACTGAGAGCCCTGCTCTGTGAACCGGTTCCATTTCTCCCATGGCAAAGCGCTGGTTATTGGGAAAATATCAGACAGTTCCACCGTACTATTAGCAAGCCGCTTACAGGAAGCATGTATCCGCTGGAAAGCCGGGATCAAAAGCAAAGCCTGCGGATGGTCGAACACGAAATTGCCTATATGGAATCTCTTGTTGCCAAGGCTGACGAAGAACAATACGCGGGCGTCGAAAACTACATAAGGGACACCGAGCTTCTCATAACCGATCTGCTCGCCATCCTCGAGCAGGAATATGAATCCAGGATAGCCCACACGAGGGTCGTTATAACCAATTATGTAGAGCCGCACCGGAAAACCCTCGAAAAACTGCAAGGAGAGCTGGGACTTGTGGAAACCGGGCTCAGAAAACTTGCAGATGATGAATTCATTTCGGCCGTAGACAAGGAAGCCATCGCGCGATCCCTGGAAGAAAAGAGAGGTGATCTTCAGATAATCAAGAAACGCGAACTAGAGAACATGCGGAACGCCAAGGCTTTCGTGGATGAGATACGTACCGCGCAGCAGCGTTTTGAGTCCATGGTCAAATTGCTGTCGAGAAAGAACATGGAAGCGCGTAGCCGGAAGGATTACCTGAGTCTCATTACCAGCCTCAATGCTACCGTCCCGAAACTGGATGATACCTTCCGCGCGCTTTCCGCTGAGTTCAGGAACAATATCGATAGTATCAGGGAATCATTCTATATATTGAACATGTCAATTAAGAACGACCTGATCAGGTCGCTGGAAGATCAGACAATCCTTACGGGCATTCTTGGAACCCATGGAAGGGGAGTAGCGGAAAGGATTGCAGACTCGAAGACCGCCTTGTCGGCAAACGATGTTCAGATATATGATATCGACTTGTCTTTCCTCGGATCGACAACAAACAATAGCACCACTATTGGAAACGGCTATTTTTTCATGGGAAATGGGAACAATGACAAACTGCCTGACAGAAGTACATGAAGGTCTTTTCATTCCTTGACCAGCGCCGAGTCAGTCATTCCGGCGGGTTGTTACTGCCGAGTCTTGAAGAAAGGCTACGCGAGAGCGCATTTCGCTTCGCCAATACAGGGCGAAATGCGTTTTCGTGTCACCAATGTACCGGACTCGGTAGTAAGGCGGCTTATTGGACTGGAAACGCTGCTGTCGCACCAAGCAGCCCTCAGTCGGGCCCAGAGGAGAGGTTGACAGGCCCATCCGCGCCCCATAGCCTGTCTTCCGCAGCAGATTGCGGAGAGGCCAGGCCTCAGCCGTAGCCTGCGCGAAGGAGTCCACCATGCCCGAGTATCGTTCCAAGACCAGCACCTTCGGCCGCAATATGGCCGGAGCCCGCGCCCTCTGGCGGGCGACCGGGGTAAAGGACGGCGACTTCGGCAAGCCCATCATCGCGGTGGTAAACTCATTTACACAGTTCGTGCCGGGCCACGTCCACCTCCACGAGGTCGGCCAGATGGTCTGCCGGGAGATCGAACGTGCAGGTGGCATCGCCAAGGAGTTCAATACCATCGCGATCGACGACGGCATAGCGATGGGCCATGGAGGGATGCTTTATTCCCTGCCAAGCCGCGACCTCATCGCCGATTCGGTGGAATACATGGTCAACGCCCACTGCGCCGACGCGATGGTCTGCATCTCCAATTGCGACAAGATCACGCCCGGCATGCTCATGGCCGCCATGCGGCTGGACATCCCCTCCATCTTCGTCTCCGGCGGCCCCATGGAAGCGGGCAAGGCCAGGCTTTCCGACGGCAAGGTCCGCGCCATGGACCTCGTCGATGCCATGGTGATGGCTGCCGACCCTGCAGTCTCCGACGCCGATGTCGAGGCCACAGAGAGAAGCGCCTGTCCCACCTGTGGCTCCTGCTCGGGCATGTTCACCGCCAACTCCATGAACTGCCTCACCGAAGCCCTCGGCCTGAGCCTGCCCGGCAACGGCACCCTCGTAGCCACCCACGCTGACCGGAAGGAACTCTTCCTTGCTGCCGCCCGTCGTATCGTCGAAATCACGAAGCGCCGCTACCTCGAAGATGACACTTCAATCACCCCGCGGGCAGTCGCCAGCTTCAAGGCCTTCGAGAACGCGATGCGCCTCGACATCGCGATGGGCGGTTCGACCAACACGGTGCTTCATCTCCTCGCCGTGGCCCAGGAGGCCGGAGTACCCTTCACCATGAAGGACATGGACCGCCTAAGCCGCTCCACTCCCTGCATCTGCAAGGTTGCACCCGCCGTGAGCTACTACCATGTCGAAGACGTACACCGCGCCGGCGGCATCATGGGCATCCTGGGCGAACTCGACCGCGGCGGCCTCATCAACCGCGATGTACCCACTGTCCACGCCTCGACCATGGGGGAGGCCCTCGAACGCTGGGACCTGTTGGGAAGCGGCGGCCGGGGAACAGGAGCGACTGAGCTCGCCGACTTCTACAAGGCAGCCCCTGGCAACACGGCCAACCTTGTGGCCTTCAGCCAGGGCGCCCGCGCCGCCGAGCTCGACCTCGACCGCGAGAAGGGCTGCATCCGCACAATTGGAAAGGCCTACAGCAGGGACGGCGGCCTGGCTATCCTCTACGGCAACCTGGCGGTCGATGGCTGCGTCGTCAAGACAGCCGGCGTGGACGATTCCAACCTGAGCTTCCGCGGCAAGGCCGTGGTTTTCGAAAGCCAGGAAGAAGCCTCCGAGGGAATCCTCGGCGACAGGGTGAAGGCGGGCGACGTAGTCGTCATCCGCTACGAGGGCCCCCGTGGCGGCCCTGGCATGCAGGAAATGCTCTATCCAACCAGTTACCTGAAATCGAAGGGCCTCGGGAAGGCCTGCGCCCTCCTCACCGATGGCCGCTTCTCCGGTGGCACCTCGGGCCTCTCGATCGGGCACGTCAGCCCCGAGGCCGCCAGTGGCGGCGCCATCGCCTTGGTCCGCGACGGTGACAGCATCGAAATCGACATCCCGAAGCGCTCGATACGGATCGCGGTTTCCGACGAGGAGCTTTCCCACCGCCGCGAAGCCATGATGAAGCTCGGGGACCGCGCATGGAAACCGGGGCAGCGCGAGCGCTCCGTCTCCACTGCGCTCCGTGCCTACGCAGCCATGGTCACGAGCGCGGACAAG
>JBAXTA010000064.1:0-16234 GCA_037130415.1 Spirochaetota bacterium | reverse complement strand
CCTTCCTGCCTCGACAAGGTGCGCCGTCTCGCCGCCATGCGGGAAAGCCTCGGGCTCGGATTCCTGATTTCCGTGGACGGTGGCATTGGGCGCGATACCGCAGGCCTCGCCATCGCATCTGGTGCCGATGTGCTCGTGATGGGTTCGGCTTTTTTTGGCATGCCCAATCCTGCTTTGGAAGTGGCCTTCGTAAAGGGCTGCGTGCCAGCCCAGGGCTGCGTGCCGGGTCGTGAACCCAGGTTGGGCTAGTCGATTGCTGCCCCCTTCCCTGGCTCCCGGCAAAGCGATTGAGTTTCTGTCGCGCAGGGCCGATACTGAGAGCGGAGGATACCCATGCGAAAATGCGTACTAATTCTCGCGATGGCCCTGCCGCTGGGCTTTGGCTCCTTTGGCCAGGACAGCGCGCGAAGCCGTCTCGACTCAGGCATTTCGTCCTTCCAGGTCGGGGGCTACGCCCAGGCGCTTGAGGCCTTCGGCGCAGTGCTTGCCGACCCGACAGCGACAGAGGAGCGTCCGGAAGCGCTCTACTGGAGCGCCCTGGCCACCATGGCGCTTGGGGACAGCCAGGCTACGGAGAGGTCCATCCAGACCTTCCTTTCCTCCTTTCCCGGCAATCCCCATGTACCCGACCTCCTCTACCAGAAGGGGCGCATCCAGTTCGGTAAGGCCGACTACCAGGGTGCGCTGGTTTCTTTTGCGGCCTTCATGTCGGCCGCTCCCTCCCATGACCTGTACTCGTCTGCGCTTTTCTGGAGCGGCGAAGCCCTCTATGCCCTCGGCCGCCTCGAAGAGGCACGCAGGGCCTTTGCCGCCCTCATCGATCGCTATCCCCAAAGCGTAAAGCTCGAGGCTGCCTCCCATCGCCGCGACCTCATAGATCTTGAGTTCAGGGAGGAGGAGCTTCTCAAGCTCCTGACATGGAGCCACGAGGAATCCCTTCGTTCCATCGATGATTTCAGGCGAAAGGAAAGGGCCTATGAGCAGGCCATCACTGTCTATCAAAAGGAACTCGCCGATCTGAAGCGTGGGGCAGTGACCGATGCCGAACGCGACGCGGCTGACCTCCGCTCGAAGGTGGCCGACCTTTCGGCCAAGCTGGTCGTATCCGATGCCAACCTTGCCTCGGCCCGCTCGGAGCTCAACGCCATGCGCAGCGTGGCGTCGAAGAGCCAGGAGGAGGCAGTGGCCATTGCCCTTGCCAAGGCCAAGGCAGAGGCCGATGCTGCCGCCAAGGCCGCAGCTCCCGGCTCCGTCGTCCCGTCAACCGCCGTCCTTTCAGCTGAGGTGCTCGCCACAAAGGCGCGCGCCCTTGACCTCCTTGCTTTCTATCTGACCAAGCTTTCGGCTGGAGGTACCCAATGAGCCAACTCGCCAGGGGTCGCGGCCGCGGCTTCGGCTGTGCGGCCCTCGCGCTGCTGACCAGCCTCTCCATCCACGCCCTCGAGGTGAAGGAGGGGCTCTGCCGGATTGTCATAGATGAATCCAATGCGCGCTTTTCCCTCTACAAGCTTGTCGATGTCGCCAAGGAAAAATATGAACCCTTCTTTTATGACCAGGATCCCCGGACGAGCCACCTCGACCTTTCCTTCGAGGGCCGGCAATATCGCCTCGGGGATTCCTCGGAGTTCCGCCAGGTCATCACCCGCATCCCCACCGGAGCCAGCATCGAGTTCAAGTCCGCCTTTGCCCGCGTGACCCAGAAACTGGAGTTCGCGCGCTCTGCGGGAGCTGCCATTCCCGAAGGCATCAAGATGACCGTGACCGTTGAAAACATTTCGCAGAAGGACGCGGGGGTCGGAATCCGCTTTATCCTGGATACCTTCCTGGCGGAGAAATCGGGAGTGCATTTCCGGACTCCGACAAAGGACAAGGCCCCCAGCGAGTTCGTGTTCGAGGGGAGCAGCTTCGAGGACTGGGCCAGGACTCCCGGGGACAACGCCGACTTCATGGTCGTCTTCCAGGGCGAGGGTTATACGAAACCCGACCGTGTGCATTTTGCCAACTGGAAACGCCTCAACGAGGCTACCTGGACCCTTGACACCTCGACCGCCCGAAATTTCACCTTGCTGCCCTATTCCGTGAACGACTCGGCCATCGCGGAGTACTGGAATGCCCGCCCGATCAGCAAGGGTTCATCGATGTCCATCGTCATAGGGATGGGGGCCTTCAACCCGAAGGGCTACCCTCCCGTCGTGGCCGGCAGCGATTCGGGCACTTCAGCCCTCTTTTCCAAGACCGTGCTGAGCCAGCAGGGCACCGGTGACACGAGGTCCCTCATCTCAGGAGACCTCCTTTCGGTGCGCGACCTCCTGTCGCGGATCGACCTCGTGCTGTCCTCGGGCACGATTCCCGGGCCCGACGAGATCGCTACGTGGAAGAAGATCCTCGAACTCCTCGAGGAGCGGAAAAAGGCCTACTAAGGGCCATACCATGGCACGATCCGCACTCGATGAGGCCAGGCGGCTCGCTTCGGCGGGCAGGCATGCAGCCGTCATCTCCCTCCTCGAGCCGAAGCTGCCGCTCTTCAGGGATTCTCATAGCTATTACTATCTCCTGGGCTCTGCCTGCCTCCGCTCGGGCGACCTCGGCGGTGCGAACAGCTACCTCCGCCGGGCGGAGCAGCTTGAGCCGGCCGACATCGACACGAGGCTCTGTGTGGCCGCCTTGCAGCTCCGGCGCGGGGAAGCGGAAAAGGCCATAGCCACCTACCTGTCCATACTTGACGAAAAGCCGGGCCACCGCGTGGCTACGCGCGCCTTGTCAAAGCTCAGGGACCCCGGGATCCTCGAACGTGTTGTCGATGCGGGCAAGCCTGTGGAGCTCGAACCCTTCCTTCCGGCTTCCCGGGCCATCCCCCCTTTCCTGCTGTGGTCCATCGTTGTACTGCTTGCCATCGGTGCCGCCGTCCTGGCCTGGCCCCTGGCCGCCTCAGCCTGGACCTCGCTGGCAAAGGCAGCCTCCCCGCGTGGTGAGGTTGCTGCGGTCAACCTCACCGCTGCTGAACTGAGGGCTCCCGTCGGCAGCGTCGGCGGTGCCCGCTACATTCTCACGGAAAAGGAAGCCGTTGCAGGTTTCGAGCGGGCAAAGGCCCTCCTGCAGGAATACCGTGACAACGCCGCGCGGGTGGAACTCAATCGCATCGTGGACTCCAATGCCACCATGGAACTGAAAGAGAAGGCGAGGACTCTCCTGGGCTTCGCCCTGCCTCCGGACTGGCGCACTCTCAAGGACATACCCAGCTTCGCGGCCCTTCGGGCCGATCCCCTCCTGTACAGGGAGTGCGCGGTGATCTGGGAGGGGCGGGCGGCCAATATCTCGGGGAGCGGCGCAACGCGCGAGTTCGATTTCCTCGCGGGCTACGGGGACAGGACGAGGCTCGACGGCATCCTGCGCGTCTCGGTGAGCGATCCCGCCATCCCGGTGCCCGTCGACAATCCCTTCGAACTCCTTGCCTTTGTCGAAGCCGGCGGAGGGATGCCAAGGCTCAGGGCCATTGCCATCCACGAGTTGCGCGACACCAAACACTGATATTGCCCGATTGACGAGCCGGTTTTGGGCCGAGGATGGCCGCCCTCCGCCAAAAAGCGCCAAAAGCCAGGATACTTTGGTGGTGCGCGTTGGGAAGTCCGACAGGCTCCAAGGGATCCCGCAGTCGAAAACGGACCCTATAGGGCCAGGTCCCGGAGTCCGGCCAGCTCACCGGGGTCGAAGTCTGCGGGCACAATGCAGGGTAGGGCAGGATCCGGGGAAACAAGGACGCCCTGGGCGAGGGCAGCCTCAAAGAAGGTTGAATGCCGCTGGGCTGGCATTTTAAGGAAGAGCCAGGGGCCGCGTCGCCTGAAAAGATGCGGGCAGGCCCTGTCAAAGCGGGCCCAGGCGGTCTCATCGGGGGCCGCCTCGATTCGGGAGAGCGCATAGAGGGCCTTGGCAGCCGAGTCGGCCATGAGGGGCGGGACAAGATCCGAAGCCCAGGCTGATTCAGCAGCGGCTGCCGAGCCGAAGGCCAGAACGCCTGGACCGCTGCCACGCGGCAGCGGCAGGAGGGCGACAGCCACCTCTGGAAAGGGCGTGGGTTCGCCCCCGATCCATTTCGCAAAGGGTCGCAGCAGGGTTGCATCGCCAGTGGACGCAGCGGAACCCTGTATTTCGGCGAAAGTCTCCCGTGCGGGATCTCTGACGGGATCGCCGCCGAGGAGGCCGGCCCCGCAGAGTGCCGCTGCATCGGTACCCAGGACCCTGGCGAGCGAGCACAGTGCCCGGTCTTCGTTTCGGTAGATCCGGAAGGTGAAAGCCGAAGGCCAGCGTGATTTCAGGGCCTTCTCCAGGCGCGCGTCGTGGATGGAGGGCAGGGCGCGGTCGAGTCCCCTGTCGAGCATCGCCTTGATGGAGACTCCGAGTCCCGCATGCCGTGCTCCCAGGATCCCCCGGCCGCCGTCCTGCCAGAGGTCGAGGATCCTGTCCCCGTTGCCGAGGTAGAACCGGTGCTGGCGGGCCCTCCGAAGGGGCGGCAGGCTGCGAAGAAGGACATCATTGGCTGTTTCGCTCATCGCGCACGCTCCAGCTTCGAGGTGAGGGAGGGGAAGAAGCGGCCTTCCTTGCCTGTCTCGAAGCGCACGACCACGAGGGGACCGGTGGATTCCGTGGGCTGGACCTTGATGATGACGCCGGGGCCATAGTCGTCGTGGTAGACCTCGATGCCGGCACGCCACTCGGCCTTGGCTGCCGCGGCTCCTGCCACTGCTCCCTGCCTGCCTGCCCGCGCTGCGTAGTGCGCACCTGCCCGCGCTGCGTAGTGCGCACCTGCGGCTGCCTGGTAGCCTGAAGGCCTGCCACCGCTCCATCCGCCGCCGGGTACCTGTTCAAGAAGGGAGGGCGGGATCTCGGTCAGAAAGCGCGAGGGCAGGGTGTCGGACACCCGGCCGTGCATCCTGCGCTGCCTGCAGGCCGTGAGGTGGAGCTCGTCCTTGGCACGAGTGGTCGCCACGTAGAAGAGACGGCGCTGCTCCTCGAGCTCTTCACCTTCCTCGTTTTCGCGGGGGAAGAGCCCCTGCTCGAGGCCGGTGACCATCACCAGGGGAAATTCGAGGCCCTTGGTGTTGTGCATCGTGATGAGGGTAATTGCCTCGGTCTGGCTTTCTGCATCGAGGGTGGCCAGGCTCCGGTCAAGCTCGATGGTCTCGAGGAACTCCGAGAGGCCGGTCCTGGACAGGGGGTAGAGCGAGGCCGCGTTGACCAGCTCGTCGAGGTTGGCGACCTTCTGCGTGCCCGCGATCTCGTCCTGTCCGCGATGGTACTCAAGGAGGCCTGTCTTCTTGACCAGAGCCTCGACGAGGGCGCCCAGGCCAGGCCCCGAAGACCCACGCCGGGTGCTCCTGGATGTGGCGGCGAGGGATCCGTCGGTGTCTGGACTGTCTGGCCCGGAGGGGGCGGACAGCGGGGCTTCGGGTGGAATGATGGCCGCAAGCCCGGCGGCGAGTGAGGCGAAGGCAGCGAGTCCAGCCTTCGCGCGGCCACGCAGGCCACAGGCGAGTTCCGAGGAGGCCCGAAGGAGGTTGCCACCCGCTTCCGTAGCCTCGAGGATGGCCTCGATGCTGGTATCCCCGATGCCGCGCGAGGGCTTGTTGACCACGCGCTTCCAGGCAACTTCGTCCCGGGGATTGGCCAGGAGCGCGAGCCAGGCCAGGACATCCTTGACCTCTTCGCGCTCATAGAAGCGTAGGGCGCCCACGATGCGGTAGGCTATTCCCCTCCGCGCGAATTCCTTCTCGAAGCCCAGGCTCTGGGCATTGGTACGATACAGGATGGCCATGTCGTTCAGGCGGAGACCCCGCTTCAGGGCCTGCGCTGCGATGCGGAGGCAGTAGGAGACTTCCTGGTCCTGGTCCTCGAGGAGGGCGAGCTTCGGTTTTGAACCTCCGTTGCGCACCGAGCGCAGGGTCTTTCCGAGTCTGCCTTCATTGTTCGAGACCACAGCCCCTGCCACGTCGAGGATGCTCTGCCAGGAGCGGTAGTTCCTCTCGAGCTTGATGATCGTAGTTCCAGGAAAGTGTTCGGGGAAGGAAAGGATGTTCCGGACCTCCGCCCCGCGGAAGCGGTAGATGGACTGGTCATCGTCGCCGACGACGCAGACATAGGCCGGTTTCGCCCTTTCCCCCGAAGGAGCGGAAAGGAGCCCCAGGAGGTCAAACTGCGCGACGTTGGAATCCTGGTACTCGTCGACCAGGATGACGCGGAAGCGCTGCCGCGTGCGCCGTGCGATGGACTCGTCCTGGCGGAGAAGGAGGGCCGGAAGCTTTATGAGGTCCCCGAAATCAACGTTGCCTGTAGCCCTGAGCCTTTCCTCGTACTGGGCGTAGGTCCGCCTGAATGCCGGGTCGGAGGAGACCTTTTCGAGTGCGGGTGAGTCGGGGGCAAATCCGAAGTCCTTGGCGCGCGAGATCGTCGTCGCGATTGCGGAACACTCGCTCCTTGTCCTGTCCTTCAGGAATCCGTGGAGGAGGGTGGTCTGGTCGTCATCGTCGTAGATGGTGAAATCGGGATCGAGACCCGAAAGCACTCCCGAAGAGGCAGCCTTGGCGTTGCGCCTGAGGAACCAGGCTCCGAAGGAGTGGAAGGTCCTGATGACCGCGCGCGAGCATTCGGGCGCGATCGCCGCCGCGCGGTCGCGCATCTCGCGTGCTGCCTTGTTGGTAAAGGTGACTGCCAGGATGGACTCAGGCTCAAAGCCCCGCTCGCGCACGAGCCAGGCAATCTTTGTAGTAATTACCCGGGTCTTCCCGGTGCCAGCCCCAGCGAGGATGAGGAGGGGCCCACCCTCGTGACGTACCGAGGCGAGCTGTTCCTCGTTGAGGGACTGGAGCCAGTCCGGCTCTCTACCGCTCATGGCAGCTTCGAGCTCCGGCCGGCGGCCGCGAAAGGCAGCCCCAGGCCAGATGGAAGCGGCGATCCAGCGTCAAGTGGTTCCGCGTCCAGGTCTACGCCAGCGACACCGAGCACCCGGACTTTCAGCATTGTTCCTGGAGCGAAGACTCCACGCACTACGGTAAGGCCATCCACCTCAGGAGCCTGCATCCAGGCCCTGCCTATGGAATATCCGCCATCCCCTTCCTCGAGGGGCTCTTCCACCAGTACCTCCATCTCACGGCCGACAAAGCGCTGGAGGCGTTCACGCGTTATTCGCTCCTGGGCCTCCTCGATGGCGGCGCGACGCAATGCAACAGTCTTGGCTGCCACCCTTCCCTTCATTCCTGCCGCCCCCGTACCCTCTTCCCGGGAATAGGCGAAGGAGCCGAGCCAGTCGAGGCGGGCCGCTTCCTGGAAGTCGCGGAGGGTTTCGAAATCAGCATCGGTCTCGCCGGGAAAGCCCAAAAGGAAGGTCGAGCGGAGCATGGCGTCCGGGAGGGCTGCGCGGATCGTCGCAAGAAGCTCGAGGTAGGTGCCCTGGTTGCCGCGCCGGTTCATCCGGGCAAGTATGGAGGGCGAGGCGTGCTGGAAGGGAAGATCGAAATAGGGGAGGATGCGAGGGTCGGCCTGCATCAGGGGGAGTATGGCAAGGGGGAAGTTGTCCGGGTGCATATACAGGACGCGGAGGCGGAAGTTTCCGCTCAGTGCCGAGATGGCGGCAAGGAGTTCGGGCAGGAGCTGCCTGCCCGGGACGGCAATTGATCTCGGCGCTGCGTCGACTCCGTCGGCTAGCGTGGGGGTCAGGTCACGGCCGAAGGATCCAAGGTCCTGTCCGACGAGGACGATTTCGCGGATCCCCCGTGTCACGAAATCCGTGATCTCTGCAATTATGTCGGCCAGCGGCCTGGAACGCAGCCTCCCCCGTATCAGGGGGATCGCACAGAAGGTGCAATTGTTGGAGCAGCCCTCGGTGATCTTCACGTGGGCCGTACCTGGCCAGTCGAGGAGGCGCTTCCTCCGGACCGTGCCGATGGAGGCTGCTGCCTCGGGCACGATGACGGGGCGCCCGCCAGCCTCGAGGTCTGCGGCCGCAAGCACAATTGCCGAGAGGTCCGCGTTGCCGACGATGCCGTCAGCTTCGGGAAGGTCTACGGCGAGTTCCCTGGCGTAGCGCTGGGCCATGCAGCCAGCCAGGAGGATGCGCTTCCCAGGAAGGCTGACACGGTAGCCCAGGACCGCGTCAAGGGACTCCTTCTTCGCCGATTCGATGAAGCCACAGGAATTGACAATTATGAGGTCAGCCTCGGTGGCATCGAGGACCTCGACGTGACCGGCATCTTCGAGGCGGACAATGATTTCCTCGCCGTCGACCTGGTTCTTCGCGCAACCGTGCTGGTCCAGATAGAACCTCAAGGGTTCCGCCTTCGATCGGCAGGAGCAGAAGGCCCGGGGCCTGTATCCTGCGGCTCAGTTCGGCATTTCATTCACGACTCCAGGGGCCCGTTGCGCAGGGCACGGATTCACGCAGCCGGCCGGAAAGCTAGGCTCAGTCGACGTCGAAGAGGGAAAGGGTGTAACTACCATTGTCATTCTGCGTCCAGGCAATCCGCTTGACCGCAACTTCGCCCGGATCGCCGAGGTCGATCGCCGAAGTCTTTCCTCCGGAGGCCTGGACGAGCACCACAGCCGCCTGGGCATTCGAAGCCCAGAGGCGCACCATGTTGTTGGCGTTGATCGAGACCGTGTCGCCCTTGGCGTAGTAGCGTTCGTCGCGGTCACGCTTGTCGACCTCGTAGCGGAACATGCAGGGAGCCCTGAAGGAGACGGATACAACGAAGGGATAGGAACTCTTCTGCCCCTCGAAAATTGCGCCTTCCCGGGGCACCGTCTGGGAGGGTCCCTGACCAGCGCTACCCTCTGCGGTGGCGGTTGCCGCCTGGGGGGAGCCAGCAGCCGAAGCTGTGGCCGGAGCTGTCGGCGCAACCTGGGGTGAGGCGCCGATCAGGGAGAATCGCAGATTGGCGCCGCGACTGGAGTTTTTCTTGTCAAGGTCGGTCAGGAGGATCCTGAGGTCGGGCTGGCCGTTCTTGTCGAAGTCTATGGCCGTCTCCTCGCCGAGGGAAAGACGGCGCTGACCCATGGGCGTGTCGAAAATGGCCCCGTCGCCGAGAACCGCCAGAACTACCTTCCAGGTCTCGGATCCAACCGAGACGAGCATGGAGTCGCCTGCCCAGAGCCGCTTCTCGATACTGGGGGCGTCCATGCGGTACTCGGTCGGAACGTGGGGTGCTGACAGGGAGGCGCCCGGATCACCCTTGCCCCGGCCGAACATGAGGAAGGCCGCAAGGGCCGCCACCACCAGGGCCAGGGCCACGACGACGAACACAAGGGGGTTGGTACGGCGGGCAGGGATCAGCTGCTGGATCGGGACCGGTTGCTCCTGGATCCTGATGGTCCGGAAGCTTGCGGCCAGCTCGTTGGAATCAAGCCCGAGAAATTCGGCATAGTTACGAAGGAATCCGATGGCGTAGGGATCGCCGGGAAAAACGGAGAAATCCTCCTCCTCGAGGGCGGCGAGGTAATGCTTCGCGATCCTCGTCTCTTCTGCGACACGTTCGAAATCGAATCCCTTTTCTTCGCGGGCCCGCCGCAGCTTGTCCCCGATCTGCGTCACTTCACCATCCTCAGTTTTTCGTGTCATCGGAATTGAACAGGAAATTGTTGTACATGTTGGCGGAAGCTGGCGAGTCATAGATGAATCGTGTCTCCGGTATGTTCTGGTTGATCCGGAGGCCGGTGAAGTCGAAGATGAAGCGTTCGTTTGCCAGGGTGAGTCCCTCCAGCCTCCGGATCAGCTTCGAATCGGGGGATACGGAAACAATGATGGTACGGAAGCCTTCCGCGACAGTCTTCCGGGTCAGCATGATCCTGATGACCCGCTCGCCACCACCGCCTTCGAGGACAACTGCCTCGGGTGTCGATTCAAAGGCCGCGCTGTAGCTTCGTCGCATCATCCGCAGGCCGTCGCGGGTAGCCAGGCTCGCCCCGGCGCCGCCTGTGTTCGCCCCGACGCTCTGGGACAGCACCGCCCGGTATTCGGGGACATAGACAGTGAGGATTTGGCCGTCAAAGGCGATGACCTGGCCCGAGGGCTGGGCGAAATCTATCCTGAGAAGGCTCGGGGCATGGTAGATGAGGTTTCCCACCATGGAGGTCTTTCCGGCAGTGATGGCAAGCCTGCATTCGTAGTCTGTGACCTGGGCATAGCGATCCGAGACCTGCTGGAAGTATTGGTCTGCGGTGGTAATGTCCTGGGCGGCCAGGCCCAGAGCCGTGCAGAAGGCAAGCAGGGCCGCGACGGCTCGTTTGTGGCTTCTCATCCGTGGTTCCCGCCCTTCCGTCGGGGCATTCATCGTAGCGCCAAGAGCCAGCCCTGCACAATACAGAAGCTTCCCCTGCGGGGCAGCAGCTACCCCGAAAGCTGAGCCCCAGGTTTTAGCGGTCTTAGCGACCCTCGTGCTCAAGCCTGAGCGTCTCTGTCGCAAGGTCGGCCACCTCAGGTGGGCCGAAATACTGGATGCCGCCTGGCACCCGGTAGTCTGAGGAGAAGGCCCAGGTATCGCGTGCCTTGGCAAAGACTGCAAAGGGAACGCCTTTGAGATCGACAAGAGCCTTCCTGATGACCGCCTTGTCCTGCCCATGGCGCCGCTCGATGTTCATGAGGGCAACGAGGGGGACACCTCCGGCGATCCATTCAGAGGCTTTGGCAGTGAGGTTGCGCACCGAGGAAAGGTAACCGGTCAGGCCTGCTGCGACGAGGGAAGCGGCGGTGTAGCCGAGGGCGTAGCAGTAATCGGCATCGAAATTGGAGGGGAAGGCGCAGCGGCCCTCGTAGCCGAGGAAGTGGGTCTGGAAATCCCATTTCCCGACATAGTCACCCTGCTTGGCGTAGAGGGCAAGGCGTCGCCCAACCATTTCGGCCAGGAGCTTTTCTGTCTCGATGCGGGAAAACTGCACGTTGCCGTGCGGGTCACGGTCCCACAGGAGCTGGGCGCGGATGTCCTCGGGGAGGTGGTCGAAGAGGGTTGCGGACTCGTGGGAAAGGCGCTCTCCCACGAAGGCGATGCGCTCAGCATCGTGGGAAAGCGCCTTGAAGGCTTCCTCGTCCGCAGCAAGGATCTCGTTGAGCTCGTCAATGAGGACCTTCATTTCGGGGATGAACTCAAGGAGACCCTCGGGCACGAGGACAATGCCGAAATTTTCGCCCTTCGCGGCCCGGCCGGCAACCGAGTCGGCTATGCTTCCGACGATTGTGGAGAGGCCGAGTTTTTTAGCCTCGATCTCCTCGGAGATAAGGGCTACGTTAGGCCTGACCTGGAGGGCGCACTCGAGGGTGATGTGTGAGGCCGAGCGCCCCATCAGCTTGACGAAGTGCCAGTACTTCCGCCCCGAGGCCGCGTCGCGCGCGATGTTGCCGGCCAACTCGGAATAGAGCTTGGTCGCCGTGTCGAAGCCAAAGGATGTTTCGATGACATCGCTTTTGAGGTCTCCGTCGATGGTCTTCGGGACACCGATGACGGAAATCGGCTCGCCTCGTGCGGCAAAATACTCGGCAAGCACGGCGGCGTTGGTGTTGGAGTCATCGCCTCCGATGACGATGACAGCGTCGAGCCCGCGCCGCTTGGCCGTTGCGAGGGCCTTCTCGAACTGCTGTGGAGTCTCGATCTTGGTGCGGCCGGATCCGATCATGTCAAAGCCGCCGGTATTCCTGTAGCCTTCGATGAGGGCAGCGTCGATGTCCATGCACCTGTCATCGACGAGGCCGCCGGGGCCTCCCCTGAAACCAAAAAGCCTTGACCCGGGATTGGCCTTTATCATCGCATCGAAGATGCCGGCGACGACGTTGTGCCCTCCGGGGGCTGGACCTCCCGAAAGAATGACACCGATGCAGCGCTGCTTTTTTGCCGTGGCCGGATCGGCTTTACCCGCTCCGAGTCGGACTGCCGGCATGCCGTAGGTACGGGGAAAGAGCGCGCCCAGGAGTTCGCGGTCCTCCGAGGGGAGGGCAGGCTCGAGGCGGGTACAGGCCAGGTCCTCTAGGGGACCGGCAAGGCTGGCGGGAAGCTTCGGGCTGTAGGACAAGCGGGCATTTTGGAGGGGGGAGATATTCATGGAGGACTCCTGGGGCGGGGTCACCCTGGGAGCCAGGGCGCTTTGTTGCGGGGAGTCTAGCAGAGAGCCTCCAGACTGGGGAATACCTGTGAGGGACTCAGTCCTTCGGCAGGCCGTCGATCTCGGCCTTGGTGAGCGAACGGGTGATACGCACTCCCGCTTCGGTTGTGGCGATCTTGACCTCGGAACCGTCCTGATTCGAAATGCCGATCAGCTGTACGATCGGGAAACGGGCGTTGTCGGGATTTGTATCGATTACTAAACCGGGCTTGCCATTGTTCAGGAGGACCCTGCTGCCTATCGGATAGACGGAAAGGGTCATGACGAGGGCCCGAATGATGAGCTCGTCGTACTGCTTCCCCTCGTTCTTCAGGAGTTCAAGTATGCCCTCGTGGCTTTCCTTGCCCTGCCTGTAGGGGCGGGCCTTGGTAACCGCATCATAGGAGCAGGCGACCATGATGATCTTGGCGTAGAGGCTGATCTGGTCTCCATTCATCCCCCGCGGGTAACCCGAAGCGTTCATCCGCTCATGGTGCTCGAGCGCGGAGAGCTGAACCGCCAAGGGCGCCTGTTGTTCCTTGAGTATGTTGTATCCGAGGACTGTATGTGCCGTGATCCTGCGGCGTTCTTCGACCGAGAGCTGCCGGCTGGCCATGAACAGGTTGGGCGGAAGCTTGATCATTCCGATCTCGTGGAGCACCGCTGCGGCGCCAAGCTCCATGAGCCTGGCGATCGGCATTTTCAATGTTACCCCAAGCAGGATGGACAGGATCGAGCTGTTCACCGCGTGGGCGATGAGATAGTTCTTATGGGGGGCAATGAGGGAAAGCCCCCGGATCACGAATCTGCGGTTGCTGTTCAGGACCTCGCAGATCTGACGCATTTTCTCGGCGATCTCGGCATACTTGAGCTCGGAGTTGGTAACGAAGCGGCTGTAGACCCCTTCGACAAATGCGATGTAATCGACCAGGAAGGTCCGGATAGCCTCGAGCTTCTCACGGTCGCCAGCGCCCTCGGCTATGACTACGCCTTCGTTGGCATTTTCCTTGCTGTCATCTTCCTCGGAAGCGATGGAGTCGACACATTCTCCATCCGTCCATACCTCGCGGAACTCCCACTTCGAGAGCCGGTTGACCAAGTCTTGGGATAGGGGCGTCTCTGGTGCCAAGAGCACGAAGCCGCGGTCGAGGTAGACCATCTTGGTGAAAAAGCCCTGCGACTTCAGGTCTTTTGTAGGAATCGATTTCATGTACAACCCATCGGCGCCCGGTATCCCCTGGCTGCGCAACCTTGTCTTTTGTCCCCTTCATGCATAGCATGGCTGGGATGGTTCCGCTTCATGGACATTCGAGCACGTGCTCATGTGTCGCTCACGCATCTTTGCCAACTCCAGGGGCAGGGTGGAATTCCCAGGATCAGGGGAGATGCCAAAGGCCTCCCGCCGATTCTCTACATTATTATAGGAGTGAAGAGCGATGAAATTTAGGACAATTTACCTTCTTTTCAATGGTGTGCTTGTTTTTTCCTTCTTTTTTGTGTTTTTGATGCCAGCTTTCCTGTTGGGATGGTCCTATGCCTTCGATTTCTGGAAGGGGTCCTGGTACCTGGCCTTGGTGTTCTTTGCCCTTATCGGAGTGCTCAACGGCTTTTTCATGGCCAACCGGAAGGTCTTCAGGCTCTTTGAAACCGAGGACTGGGAGGGGCTTTTCCTGCATCTTTCGGACCGCATATTCACTCGTCGGCGCTATGGTCAACTGCAGGTGAAATACTTCGCCGAGACAGCCTTCCTGCTCGGGAAGGTCGATGCGATCACGAAACTCGAGGACGAGCTCCGGGAGCGAAGACCCTCCCTTCTCCGGTCGATGGCTGTGGTCTTTGGTTTTGTTCGAGTTCTCAAAGGGCAAACGTCCCTGGCGATCACCTTCTGGGCACCCTACCTCGAAGCCAGGGGAGTGGAGAACCGGCCCTGGCTGCGCTTTGGCTACGCCTTCGCCCTTGTTCTCGACCGACGCATCGCTGATGCCAGACCCTATCTCCTCGAAGGCACACTCGCTCGCGATCCCTTCCAGGGGCTTCTCTCAGCGTGGCTCCTTGACTCCCTCCTCCTTCCACTGGAGGAGGAGGGAAGTGAGAAGGAAGCCCTTCGTCTGCGGGTCAGGCAGAGCAGGGAGGGCCTTCGCCGACGCTTCCCCGGCGCTAGCCTCGACCGCGAAATCCAAAAAGCCAAGTCCGACTTCCACATCGTCATACTCTCGCGGCCCATTTCTGACGCTCTCACCTGGTTCAGGGCTGGGTAAACTTACCCGGCCATCCTGCCGATACATGGGGGAATATGCCTGTTCCCAAGGACTCCCCGGTCAGCACGCCATTCTCAGGTGCGCGCGCGCAATTCCTGATTTCGCTGAAGCGTACGCCATTTGGCACATGGTTGATCCCTCTGGGACTCATCCTTATGCTCCTGCCCTTTTCCCTGCTGTCAGCCGCAGAACCTCGGCTCCATGTTGTTTCCCAGGGCGACACGGTGTACTCGCTCGCCAGGCTCTATGGCCTGAGTACCGGTGCCCTGATGGCAGCCAACGGGCTTTCCGATTCAGCGAAGCTCAAGATCGGCCAGAAGATCGTAATTCCCCGTTTTCACCGGGTACAGAAGGGTGAGACCCTCTTCGGCATCGCCAAGGCAGAGGGCCGTACCGTCGAAGATCTCCGCCTTCTCAATGGGCTCAAGGTCGGCGATGTGCTCAAGGAAGGTCAGATCCTTATGCTGCCTTCGGCGGCTGAAGCGTCGAAGGCAGCTGCTGTCGCTGCGCCCGCCGCGTCCGCCCTTCCCCAGCCCGTTACTGTTGTCCCTGCACCAGCCCCAAGCCACAGCACTGTACCACAGGCTAAACCCGCCTCCGACCTGACCCAGGCTGCGAAGCTCGAACTGACCGGAGCCTCCGGCGGCAGGGTGGTCACCAGCAAGGTGCCGCTGCCCTGCGAGGGTGAGGCCCGCTATATGGATGGCAAGGTATTCGGGATAGCCATAACCTCGGTGCGAGGCAAGCCAATCAGGGCTGTCGCAGCCGGAACTGTCGTCTCAGCAGGGCCCTATCGCGGTTTCGGATCAGTTGCTTTTGTTCAGGCCAGGAGCGGACTCTACTTCGTCTACGGGGGCGGCGAATCGTTGGGAGTCAGGGTGGGCGACACAGTCAAGCCGGGCCAGGTCCTCGGCTCTGTCGGCATAGACCAGCTTTCCGACTCTCCCTTGGCCTTTTTTTTCGTGTTCAAGGGAAATGAAGCCCTTGATCCAGCCACTGCTCCACGGGAATGATATGAAAATGTACGATTTTTTGCAGAGTTGATCTTGCTTCTTGTATCTTTGGCGATACATTTGCTATTCGCAGAAGACAGTCCCGCAGGGGAATTGTCGGGATTCGGATAGAAAACTGTAGCTTGCCGCGATGCAAGCGAAGAAGGTGACCAGCATGGCTGTGAGTCCGATGCCAAAAGCGGTGCAGGCGCGTAAGAAGAAGGCAAAGACGATCCTTCCACTGACGCGGAAAAAGCCGAAGCATGCAAAGGAAACAGACCCGATCGCATTATACCTCAAGCAGATTTCGAGGTATTCCCTCCTTACCGCCGAGGAAGAGCTCCAGATAGGCGAGCGCATAACACGGTCCAAGAAGGCCATACAGGATTTCGACGCCGCCTGCGCCGACGATACAGCAAGAAAATGTCCCGAACATGATCAGCTCCAGTCCGAACTCATAGCCCAGAAGAACCGGATGATTTCTGCAAACCTTCGCCTCGTGGTCTCGATCGCGAAAAACTACCAGCACCGAGGACTCTCCCTCCTCGACCTCATCGACGAAGGCAACATCGGGCTCATTGAGGCAGTCGAGCGTTTCGACTACCGTCGAGGTTGCCGTTTTTCGACCTATGGGACCTGGTGGATACGCCAGGCCATCATCAAGAGCCTCGCCGACAAGGGCCGAATCATCCGCATCCCCATCCACATGCTCAACACCATCAAGAAATGCTACTTCGTGGCCAAGCAACTCACCCAGGAACTCGGCCGCGATCCCAATCCCGACGAGCTCGCCGACAAACTCGGCATGGACTCAAAGCGTGTCAAGGAAATCATGCGGCTGTCGCAGGAAACCGCCAGCATCGATAACAC
>JBAXTA010000063.1:0-16272 GCA_037130415.1 Spirochaetota bacterium | reverse complement strand
GTCGATGCCAGACAGGGTACCGTCGGGGGCCTTCTCGACGGGCACGCCGCCACCGCCCACGGCGATGACGACAAGGCCGTCATCGATAAGATCCTTGATGGTCTGCTTCTCGACGATGTCGAGGGGGAGGGGCGAGGGCACCACCCGCCGCCAGCCGCGGCCCGGGTCTTCCTTCATCATCCAGCCCTTGGCTGTGCAGGCATCGACATCCGTGACCTTGTAGAAGGGCCCCACATACTTGGTGGGATTCTTCATGGAGGGGTCGGCCGGATCGACCACCACCTGGGTAACTACCGTGACAACATCCTTTTTGACGCCTTCCTTGATAAGGGCGTTGGCGAGGCACTGGGCAAGCATGTAGCCCATGGAACCCTGGGTATCGGCTACGATGACATTGAGTGGCGAGGGCGGCACCTGGCTCGAAGCAGCTTCGTTGCGGATGAGGTGGACGCCTGCCTGGGGGCCGTTGCCGTGGGTGATGACGACCTTGTGCCCCTCGCGGATCATGCCGACGATGGCGCCGAGGCTCTTCCTGGTATTGGCGAACTGCTCCAGGATGGTGCCCCGGGTCCCCTCTTCTATGATGGCGTTCCCGCCAAGCGCTACAACAATCGTCTTTCGGCTGTTCATGTTGACTCCTTGTCTGCCGCAACCTTCCTGGCCAAAGCTGCGATGAAAGGGGGGAGTGTAGCTCCGGGCCTAAATATCCGCAAGTTCCTTCTGCATCATCAATCGTCCTGCTCCTCGCTCTGGGCGAACAAAAGGAGGTCGGGCAATTTATGGACGCCATGGTGATCAAAACCGCTGTTGGCTTCCTTGTCCGCCTCGATCTCAAGTTCGAAGTAGCGGGATGCAGTCTCAAGGCCTGGAACCACGGCGCGTACCTCGAGGGTGAAGCTGCGCTTCGCCCCGGCAGAGGGGGCTGACACGGGGCAGACCCAGAATATGAAGGTCCCGACCGTAGCCCGAGCCAGCACGAAGGGATTCTGCCAGTTGGGATCGGCCATGGGAGCTAAGGCACCGTCTATATATAACTGCACCTCACCCGTGGCGAGTGGTTCGAAGTTCAGGCCATTGAAGGCCCGGCCCCTGATGGTGGGCAGGTTGAAGGCCGGGCCCTCGGGGAGCTGGGAGACCATGGCAGCACCGTCATGTTCAGAGGTTGATCGGGGGCTGTGGGAGACGCGCGACCAGCCGTCGCGCGCCAGGCTGATGATGTCAGCGCGCTTCTGGACCGCCACCTGGAAGTCGCGCTCGCTGTATGCAAAGCCCCTGCTCGAGACGATGTACTCCGGCTCGATGCGGTTGAGCACGAAGCAGGCTACATCGAGGCGGCACTGGCCACAGGTGCAGAAGCCGAGATTCTTGTCCTTGTTGCTGCCAGCGAGAAAAAGCTCATCGACGGTGGTAAGCACCGCTTCTTCCATCAAGTTCCGGATTTCCATCACCCACCTCGCTCGGGCACAGCCCCTATCAGTGTACCCGATCAAGGCAAAACCGCAAGATGGCTGGAAAGAAAGGCGGGAAAGGACAATAATCCAGTTGAACCATGAACCACCGCCGGATAGCCCCCGTGTTGCTTGCGCTCGCAACCCTCACACTTGTACTCGCCTGCGGGAATCAGGCCAAGGGAGGCAAGCCAGGCAGCAAGCCCAAGGTGCCAATCCCTGCCCTGGCAGTGACTGAAGGGGTCGGAGCCTCCACCCAGGCGCCGACCCAGATGCGTCCCATAGTGCCAGCCCAGGGGGCGCCGATCCCAAAGACTGGAGCCAATGCTGAGGCGGCGGCCCCGCCCCCGGTGTACCAGCCCGGGCCAAGCGCGCCCTCGACCTCTCGCTATCTCAACATCGGCATTGCGCCCGTCGCGCACATTCCCTCTGATTTCCGCATTGGCCCCCTCTCCGATGTCGCCACCCCCGATCCAAGGACTGAAGGAATCGTAAAGTGCTTTGCCGGCTTCCTCGACGACCTCGTGGCCGGCACGCTTCGGGAGGACTCCGTCCTCGCGGAGAATATGCCAATCATGGAAGAGATGGTCGGTATGATCCTTGCGAAGAACTCGCCGGGACACCCTGTCTCGTGGAGAATGGGAAGGGTGGAAAGCCTGGCTGACGAAGCCCTCGCCCCCATCGCCCTTTTTGCCGAGGTCCGGGATCCCGCTGGCAACCTGAAGCTGTTGCCGCGGGTCGATGGCGAGCTGCGGGGGAGGCTGTATGGTGAGGTCTGGCTTATTGACGATATATCCTTTGACACGGAAGGACTGCTCCAGGACAGGGAACTCCCGCGCGAGCGTTTCGAGCCTGACGTGCTCGACAAGAACCTGGGCTCCAAGGAACATTGAATGGCAAGCCAGCTGAAGAGGATCGAAAAGGAATTCATTCTTGGAATCGTGAGGGACAAGAAGGTGAAAATCCTTCTTTTGGCGGGGAATGGGGAGTGGCCGGTCGAGATCCAGAGCTTCAGCGAGGAGTTCATGGTGTTCACGCATGCCCTGCCACCCCGATTGCTCCGCAGGGGAATCCGCTACGAGTTCCGTTTCGTATGCAACGACCAAACCATGGCCTTTAGGTCCCGCACGCAGGAAGTCAAGGAAGCGACCCTTACCGTGGATTATCCGGAGCACCTCTATCGCAATCTTGACCGCCGCTACTCGCGGCGGCCCCCACCCTCGGAACTATCGATCGCCTTTTCGTTCAAGGGAGAGCGCTACCAGCTTTCCTACCCGACGACCCCGGGTTTCACGAGCCTTCTCGCACCCGAGCCCTCCTCGGAGTTCGAGCCCAAGGACATCCGGGACCTCATGCGCGACTTCTACACCAAGGCCGAGGCCTACGCGACCGATCGGGCCATCATCATGTTCAAGGACCGTTCCCCTGAAACCCTCGAGGAGCGGGCAATAACCGGCACCGGCAAGATCCTCTATATCCCCGCGGTGGCCGGCGGACTGCCATCCAATGACCCCTTCAAGCCGCCCCTTATCATCACCAAGTCGGCAATGACCGATTTCTTCCGGAGCGAGGGCGTTCCGGCGGACCTTGCAGGCGACGAGCTCGACAGCTTCGAGAAAAAAAAGCGTGAATCCGGAATCCTCTCCGAGCTTATGGTACCCATCCTCTTCCAGGACTACGTGATTGGCTACACAACCATGGCGAACAAGACCCCGGGACGCATGCCCTTCGATACTGGAACGGTCAAGACCTTCAACACCTTCGCGCGGGTTCTCGCCTGGTCACTGTTGACCAACGGCTACTTCAAGGGCGCCCCCAAAAAAAACGCGTCCATCAAGGCCCAGGTACTCGACGTGTCGGCGGGCGGGATACTTTTCACCTGCGAGTCCACGGAGTCAGGAGAAAGGGATGCGGAGCTCCTGCCGGATACCAGGCTCGACATCGACTTCAAGATCGGAGCGAGGGCCTTCGTAGCCTGTGCGGTGATAAAGCGCAGCTATGGTGACGGTGAACGCCGCTACTACGGCATCGAGTACGACGAGTTCAAGCCCGAGGACTTCCGCTTCCTCTTCGAGGCGCTCTACGGCAGGCCCTTCACCGACGCGGATGGCATCTCCATCGAGGGACTCGCAGCCAGGAAAGGCCCTATCGACTTCACGAAAAGCTAGGCCCCTGGCTCCGCACGGTACTTCGGACCTGGCTTGCCCGGATCAGCGGACCAGATGCCGGTGCCTGGGAAAGCGCTTGAGCATGCCGACGCTGTTCTTCCTGCCCGAGAAGATAAAGCCGCCGTCCCAGAACTCGAGTGCAGCAAAGAGCGCGTTGCCACCGTCGTTTTCGTCGGCTGTCAGGCTGCGGAAGGATACCAGGGTGGAAAGGGCCTCCCAGTCCTGGCTGTCGAGGGCGACCTGGCGCCTGCGGTTGAACTCATTCCATTTCCCGAGGTCCTGGAAGCCGGAGCCCTCGTCCTCGACGATGAGGTGTGCGTGCTCGACGGAGAACCCATACCATACCTTGACCAACTTTTCGGGCCGCGACCGGTTCCCATGCTTGACCGCGTTCTTGATGACTTCGGAGATCTGCTGCTCCAGGAGGTTGATCTGCCTGATCTCGGGAGGAGCCATCTGGACTATGCGGAGCGTGAAGTAGCGGATCTGGCGGAAGTCGGAGGGGAAGTCCTTGTGCAGCATCCCCGCCCGGATGAACAGGGGAGAATCGTCATCGACGCGGATCTGGAGGAAGCCGTCCACGAGGTTGGCGTTCGGCATGTCAGACTTCCAGCTTCGCCAGCGCTTCCTCGATGGTCGGGCTTATCGGGAAGTACGACATGAGCTTGGTCAGCTCTATGACCTTCTTGACCGAGCCGTGGATGTTGGTGATGAAGAGGCGGAGGTTGGCTTTCTTTATTGTGGAACAGATGTAGATAAGCGCGCCGATGCCGCTCGAGTCTATGTAGTCGACCTGCTCGAGGTTGACGATGAAGCGCCCGACCTTCTTCTCGAGCATCTTCATCACGAGCTCCTTGAGACGATATGAATTGTAAAGATCCATCTCGCCGTCCACGTCGATGATGTAGCTTTCGCCTGACTTCCTGATCTTCAGTTCCATTTCCTGGCGCTCCTGTTCAACCTGCGTGACCCGCCATGCCCGCCGACGCATGCATGGCGGGTCACGAAGTCGCCTTGATGACGAGGACCGTCTGGTCATCGTGTCGCCGTGACCGACCCGAGAACCCGTCGATCCCGGACTCGAGGGCTTCGGCGATCCCCTTCGCGTCAAGGTCGCAGGCACGGAGGAGGTAATTGCCCAGATTCTCGCGACCGAGCTGCTGCCCCTCCCCGTCCATGGCCTCGACAACGCCGTCGGAATGGAGCAAGAGGATATCGTCGGGCTTGAGCCGGATCGACTGGGATGTATATTCCGTCATCCGCTCCACGCCGATCGGAATGCTCTTGCTGTCTATCGTCTCGAGGCGCCCGGACTCCCTGCGGTAGACGAGCAGGGCTTGTCCGGCTGCACTGGCATACTCCATCTCCCCGGTCGCACTGTCGACCAGGAGGAGGCCGAGGGTCGAGAAGTGGTCCTTGTCGACCTTGCCGGAAAGCCCCCTGTTGACCCAGCCCAGGAGGGTCGAGACGTCCCCGGTGGTATGGACTATGAGGTTCAGTATCCCACGGATCATCACCATGACCAGGCCTGCAGCGACTCCCTTGCCGGCAACGTCTCCGAAGACCACAAGGGAGCGCTTGGGCTTGATCCGGATGATGTCGTAGTAGTCCGAGCATACGCCGCGCGCCGGGTTCGAGAAGACCCCGACCTGGAAGCCAGGCAGCTCGGGGAGGCTGCGGGGTACAACCGTCCTCTGGATCCCCTGGGCTATCGCAGCCTCCCGGTCGATGTCGCCCCGCTCGGCTGCCTCGACAAAGGTGAAGGCATCGGAGACAGCAATGGCGCCGAAACTTGCCAGCAGCTTGATCCGGTCGAAGTCTCGCTCGCTGAAGGCTTCGTCCCCGCCGCGCGACAGCAGGAGGAGGCCGATGACGTGGTCCTTCATGACCAGGGGCGCGACGAGGAGGGAGCGCAGCCGAAGCCATTCCTCCTCGCCGTTCCGAGGGATGCGGGGATCCGAGTCGGCGTCGGCGATGAAAAGCTCGCTGCCTTCCTTGGCTAGCTGGCCGATGAGACCCTCGCCGAGGTGGAAGCGGGCATGGCGCATGTACGCAGCCACGCGCTCTTCGTCCCTTGGGAGGCTCGCGGGGAGTCTGAAGGGCGGAGCAAAGCGCCCCTGGAGCGCTCGAACAGCCACAATTTCCTCAAAGGCTTCGGCAAGGAGGACCATGCCGCCATCGGCAGAGCTGCGATCGATCGATATCTCCAGAAGTCCGTCGAGCACTTCCTGGAGGGAGAATCCTGACTTGATCACCGAGCCGGTAGCCATGAAAAGCTCGTAGAGCGAGTCGACCGATTCCTCGTAGTACTCGACAGCCAGGACAAGCTCGGCACGGATGATGTCGATGTAGGCAAAGCCGATCATGGAAAGGGCAGCATAGAAGGCGCACACTGCCAGGGTCTGGAACCAGAGACTCCCAGGACCGAGGAGGGCACCGGCGACAAGGTAGGCCAAGGACGCGGTCGCGAGGCTGTAGCGCATCGTGCGGATGAGTTGCAGGGCATGCCCCCCGGCATTTGCCGCAGCTCCGGTTCCATGGAAGAACAGGATGCCAATGGGTCCCAGTCCTGCGACAAGATAGACGACCGAGGGCAGGAGGTGGAACCCGAGTGAGCTGCCAAGCCACAGCAGGATACCCGCCAGGGCCGAGATGCCGGTGCAGGCATACACGAGGAGGCTCCTGCCGAGGGGCAGGGCAAAGACGAAGGCGAGAAGCGCCAGCAGGACCAGGTCTGAGGCTCGATAGAAGTCAGGATGGGGGAAAAGGAAATACATCCCTTCGCGGGCGACCAGAAAGAGGGCTACAACGATGTAGCCGATCATCGTGCCTTCCGTTTCCTTGCGCTGCCAGAAAACAAAGGCGACGACGAGTATCATTGCCAGTACGAGCTTGACGGGTTCGGGCCCATTCAGGCTGCGGGCGATACCTTCCCAGTCCATGTGGCTTCCCTTGCTGAATTTGAAGGATTTCCGGAAATGGTCCCGACCGGTTCTTTGAGTCTAGCATCCGGGTACAGGGGCGTCAACGACAGCGACCCTCCGAAACCGCCCCGGAAAGCCACGGCGCAGTAATGTCCGGGGGATTCAGGTTCGATATACAATCGAGGGTCCAAGCCCTGGGGGAACCAATGATCATCGTCTTTGCGCGCCTGTCCTATCGCCGCCAGCTCCGTGCGACTGTTCCCGATCTTCCCGAAGAGATCGAGACTGCCTTCAAGAATATCGCCCGCGAGATGGGTGCCTCCTTCCATTCAACCGATGAAAGCCTTCTGTTGGCCTTTTCGGAACCTGCTGGATGCGCGGAACTTCGCGCGACCGAATCGCTCCGGGAAATCGGGGGGGTCTTCGCCCGCCTTGCCCCTGGACTGCATGGATGGGTCCTGGTCATTGACCGGACCGAGGAGGAACCGCAGAACGCGGTGATCAGCTTCGAGAAGCTCTGGCTCAGTATCGATGAAGACGGGATCTTCGCCACAGCCAGGGTCGCCGACAGCTTCAGGGACTATCTCGAATGTGGCGAGGGAGGAGAAGCAGTTCCGGTGCTGGCCTTCAATGTCGCCGAGCCGGTTGTTCCCGATGGATGGTCGACTCCGGGTCCTGGCGCCGCTGCCCTCGCCACCATGGTCGACGAGCTCAGACAACTCCGCGAGATCAAAGAAATGAGGAAGATTCTTGTAGTAATGGGTCCGGATGATGTTGTCTTCCCCCTCGTCAACGCTGCCATCCGTGAGGCAGGGCACCGGGACGCGCCTCCCTATGTAATCGCCGCGCTGCCTGGGAGGACTCCCCTCCACCCCTTCATCTCGGGGATTCCGCCGGCCGAGTCCGATACCTCACCCGCAGCCCGCGCCGCCCGCTTCGTGGAGACCTCCCCCTTCAGGGAGGTCATCTCACCAGCCATCTTCGCTGACTTTTCGCGCGCCATCAGGGAGCGTCTGTTCACCCTGAGAAAGCCGGGAAATCCTGAAAGCGGAAACGAAGCCTCCATCGTACTCATCGAAAACCTCGATGCCTTTCCGGCCGAGAGCCTGCGCCTCCTTGAAGCCGCGATCGGGGATGGAAGTTCGGAGGGCCCCGACGGGGCCATGCCGATTCTCGTGGCCATAGGAAGGGAAGGACAGAGCGGCTTTTCAGGAATCGGGACAAAGACGCTCAAGATCGGCCCGCCTGGTCCGGCCGAGCTTGCGGATGCGGCACGGGAAGGAGCGCTTGCACTCGGGCTTCCTGGCCTGGCCCCCCTCCTTGCGGCGACTGCGCGCGGGGAATGGTTCAGGCTCAGGCTCGCCGTTCGCCTTGCCCGGAATGACTCCCCGGAAACACGGCTGCGCCTCAAGGGCGGGAGCATCACGACCCTGGACCTGATCACTGCAGTGCTGCAAAGCTGGCCCCGCGAGTTTGCCGCCTACCTTCGCGCCATCAGTCTTGCTGATGATGTCCTGGACGATAGCGCCTACGACGAGTTCCTCGACACGACTGGCTTCAAGCCAGGGATCAGGCGCATCATCGTGTCCGCCCTCGAGACCCTTGGTCTCATCGAGGTAGGCAAGCGGCCGAGGATTGCCAGGCGCGAGGTTGAAGAAGCCATCGCCTCTTTCGACCTGGACCTCCTTGATATCGACCGGGCCTTCCTGGCGGAACTTCTCAGCCTGTACAGGAAAAAGCGGATCATCCCCTCGATCGCCCTCCACGAGCGCCTCTCCGCAATCGGTTTTCCCAATGACAAGCACGCGACCTTCCTTCTCGACTGCATCGCCGCAGACGAGGCCTTTGGCCCCTCGAAGGCCGGCGAGCTTCGCCTGGATCCACCCCACTTCGCTGCCTACCTTCCTCTCATGAAAGCCATGGCCGAACCCGAGGGTGCCGGCGCCTCCGAGGCCCTCGCCGCCTTCGCAAAGGCAGTCGCAGACGAAGGATCGCCCACCCTCGAGACGGCGATCCTCATCCTCTCGCGTTCGACCCACGATTTTTCCCGGGGCGAGAGCGCCACTGCCGCGACCAGCGTCCGCCAGGCCCTGATGACCCTTCACAAGCTCGGGGCGCACCGTACCGAGGCAAGGGCTCACAGGCTCCTTGGACTCTGCAGCCTTGCCGCGCGGCAGGTGCAGGAAGGCTGCGACTACCTGAGCAATGCCGTCGAAATGGCCAACCAGGTACCCGACTATCTCGAATCATTTTTTTCCGCGCTATCTGCCGCAGGCGCCTCCTTCACGCTCGGCGACCTCCGCAGGGCCATGACCTGGCAGGAGCGCGCAAGGGAGCTGGCCGCCCGGGCCTTCCGACCAGACTGGGAGCTCGGTTCCAGCTTCCTGGCCGGTCGCATAGCCTTCGAGTTGGGACAATATGGCAACGCAGGCGAGCATTTCAGGAAGGTGGCCGTGATGGCGCAGGACCTGGGCACTGCAGAGGCTCAGCTCAGGGCCGAGGTCTGGATCGGCCGCTCGGCAGCCTATGATGGGTATGGCGAGCGCGCAGGCGACATACTGTCAGCGCGCCTGGACGACGCCGAGGCGGCCTGGTTCCTCGCCGAATCCATAGCCTGGAACGGACACTGGAGCGAGGCCGCACGGCTCGCGGAATCCGTACCCTCACTGATCAGGGAGCGGAAATTCCACCCCATCGACCGCCTGTCCTGGGCTTCGGGCTTCGATTTCATCGAGGGTCCCTGCATGGGCTTCGGTACAAAGGCTCCCTACCTCGCCGACCAGGCGGCGGTCTTCGCCTCCTACGCACGGGCCATGGCCTCAGGCAACCCGGCAACCCTCCATGAGATTGCTGCGCGAACCCGGGAAAGGAGGCTCGCGACCATCCATCCCCAGGCCCACCTCTACGACTTCTATGCCTTTACCTGGTGCGAATCGGTCGAGGCCCCGCCCTTCGATCCTGGCACCCTCCTGTCCCGTGCATGGAAGTCCCTCCAGATCCGTACCATGCACCTCGAAGAAGCCGGCATGAAGAACCAGTACCTCGAAGCAAACCGCTGGAACCGCGAGATCGTGGCGGCTGCCCGCGCACGCAGGCTCATCTAGAATTGGGCCAGCCGCAATCGGGCCAGATTCAATCGGACCAGAGGCGCGAACTTGGGGGATTCTGCTACCATGCAGCCCGGGGATTCCTTGACCACCTCAGCGCCGAGCTCGGCGACCACGACCGGGTCGATGGAGAACTGGTTACCGTCCTCGGGGAGCGGCGCCGCTCCTGGTGGACCCGCAACGTATGGGAAAAGCCCCTCCTCATCGAGTTTTCCTCGATCGGCGATGCCGCCAACAAGCTTCGAGGAATACAGAGGAACTGGGCCCCCCTCCCCTCCCGACTGAACCGTCGCACTGCCCTCATCGCCGGAAAGCTCCCCCCGCTTCCGTCCAAGCCCAAGCCCTTTCCCTTCGCCATTCCTGATGTCCCCATGGGGGCCTTCACCCTCCTCGACGAGGGCCTCATGCTTGCCTCGCCTGAATGCTCGAGCCCCTTTCCCAACGGTGAATTCGAGTTCGAGGAGGACCACGAGGGCCCGCCGAGCCGGGCCTACCGCAAGCTCTGGGAAGCCCTTCTCCTAGCGGGGGTCCTCCCGAAGGCGGGTGAGCGCTGCCTCGACGCGGGCGCCGCCCCCGGCGGCTGGACCTGGGCCCTGGCGAGCCTCGGCGCCTCGGTGCTGGCCATCGATCGCGCCGAGCTCGATCCCCGTATCGCCGCGATGCCAGGCGTCGAGTCACGCAAGGGCGATGCCTTCGCCGCCAGGCCTGCCGACATAGGCCCCGTCGACTGGCTCTGCTCCGACGTTATCTGCTACCCGCCGGCCCTCCTGGCCTGGGTCGGGGGCTGGCTGGAGTCGGGCCTCGCAAAAAACATGATCTGTACTATCAAGATGCAGGGCACAGCCTTCGACCGCGCCACGACGGAGCGCTTCGCCGCCATCCCCGGCTCGCGCGTCGTCCACCTCTGGCACAACCGGCACGAACTCACCTGGATGCGGGTGGCGGGGGATCGCGGGCTGCCGTCCCCTGCGCAGTCCGCTGACCAGGCCGGAAAGGTCCGCCCCCTCGAGGCGGCTTGTGAGGATATCCAGAAAAGCCCGAGTAGCAGATGATCTTCATCCCAGTTCATCCAATCAGGAAGGCCAACCCCGCCGCCGAGGTCGTCACCCTGGAGGCCGAGATCGACACGCTTGTGTACCAATTGTATGGATTGAACGCGGAGGAGATCGCCGTTGTGGAGGGGAGGAGGCAGTGACGGAAATTCGGTTTTCGCGGCATGCCTACACGCGGATGTTTGAGCGGGGAATTGCGTAACAAGGAGAAGGAAGCCATGAACTGCCCAGTCTGCAAGGTCGGACTTCTCGCAAACGGTTACACGACCGTCAGCCTCAGCCGCGCTGAGTCCACTATTGTCATCAAAGGCGTTTCCGCCGAGGTCTGCGACAGTTGCAGAGAATATGCCCTCTCATCCGACATCGCCGCCGAGGTCTCCACGATGGCGGAACAGGCCTTCACCAACGGTGCAGAGGTCGAGGTGCGGCGCTTCCGCAGCCAGACGGTGGCAAGCGCCTAGGCCACATTCGGGCCTCGCCCCAGGTTTCCCCTGCGGTCGCGCGGCCTGCCTTCCCCACGACCTGCAAGCAGCTGCTTATCTATTTTTTCTTGATGAGTATCGGCTTTGCCAGCGACTGCACAGGCGCTTCGGGCGCGACCTTACCGGCGCTGCCCTTCTTTGCGGCGCCCTTCCCGGCAGCGGCCTTGACCTTGGCCTTCGGCGCAGCCTTGGCCGCGACAGGCTTGGGCCCTGGCTTGGGCACAGCCTTGACCTTCGGTACAGCCTTGACCGCTGGCTTGGCAGCGACAGTTTTGGCAGGGGCCTTCGCTGCCGGCTTTTCCTTCGCCGGGGCCTTCGCTGCGCCTGCCTTCGGCGCAGCTTTCACTTTCGGCGCCGCCGATAGTGGCGCCCCCGACCTTGCAGCGCTCCTGGCCTTCGGCCCTGAGCTTTGCCTGCCCTTCGCTGGTCCAGCCTCGCGGCGCTCTGCCAGCATCCTGGCCCCGTCACCCTGCGTCAGCAAGGCGGGATCGCTGCCCTTGGGAATGGTGGCATTGGTGCTTCCATCGGTCACATAGGGCCCGTATCGACCCTCCTTCACGAGCATCGGCGCACCGGTGACCGGGTCGGCCCCGAGTTCCCTCAAGGTCACGGAGGCGGCCCTCCCACGCGTGCCCTTGGGAATGGCGAAGAGGGCGAGAGCCTCGCTCAGTGTAATCGTGAGTAGCTGTTCTTCGCTCTTGAGGCTCCGCGACTCCGGCTTTTCAAGCCCGGGCAGGATCTTCTCGAGGTAGGGCCCGAAGCGGCCGGGCCTTGCGACAATCGCTCCGCCATCGGGGGCGGCACCGAGTTCGCGCGGGAGCGACAGGAGGAGGAGGGCATCCGCCAGCGTGACCTGTTTTGGATTCATGCTCTTGAACAGCGAGGCGCGCTTGGGCTTGAGCTTGGACTTCTTGTCCTCGGGATCTTCGCCAAGCTGCACATAGGGCCCAAAGCGGCCGATGCGGAGGTAGACGGGAGTACCGTCAGGCGCGGCGCCCAGGGGCTCCTCCGAGCGGCCGGCAGCGGCAAGCAGCTCCAAAGCCTTGGCGATCGTGATCTCATCCGGCGCAAGGCCCTCGGGAACGCTGGCCCGGGCATCCCCGCTTTCAAGGTAGGGCCCGTAACGCCCGACGCGAAGCGAGATGGCCTTCCCCCCATGCTCGCCCAGGGGAATGGTGCAGACACGCTTTGGATCGACCGCCGTCGCACGCTCGTTGACGATGGCGTGGAGTCCGGGTTTCTTGCCCTTGTAGAATTCGTCGAGGAAGGCCACACGCCCGAGTCCGCCCAAGGCGATCTCATCGAGCTTCGACTCCATGCCTGCAGTAAAATCGTAGTCCACGAGGGTGGGTTCGAGCTCAAGCATAAGCTGTACCACAGCAAAGGCCAGCGGCGTTGGGACGAGGGCGCTCCCGCGCTTGGCCACGTACTCGCGATCGATGATCGTTGCAATGATGGACGCATAGGTCGAGGGCCGCCCGATGCCAAGCTCCTCGAGCTTCTGCACGATGCCGGCCTCGGTGTAGCGCGCGGGGCTCTGGGTCTCATGACCCAGAGCCTGAGCCCCGGCGACACGGGCTTCCATGCCAGCGCGGAGGGGTGGAAGGATGGCTTCGCGCCCCGCCGTGTCGGCGCCAGCATCGGCCCCGGCTTCCTCGCCATCCTTGGTGGCCTCATCCTCGGATTGCTCCTCCACAGCCTCGGCGACCACAACGGCCCAGGCCTTCATGAAGCCCTCGAACAGCACGGTCTTCCCACGGGCTTGCAGCTCCGCGCTGCCAACCGCCTCGGCTCCCGCCCCGGCGCGAGGGCCGCCGAGCGCGCAGTCGAAGGTCGCGACAACCGCCTTGTGCCGCGCGTCGGGCATCTGCGAGGCCAGCGTGCGCTTCCATACCAATTCATACAATCTCGCGTCCTGCGAGTCCACCTCGGCAGCCACCTCCGACGGATCGCGGAAGCTCTCCCCCGCGGGGCGGATGGCCTCGTGGGCCTCCTGCGCGTTCCGGGATTTCCCCTCCCAGTTGCGGGGGGTCGCCGGCAGATATTCCTTCCCGTAGCGCAGGGCGATCAGCGAACGCGCAGCCTCGATGGCCTGAGCCGAAAGCTTCACGCTGTCCGTACGCATGTAGGTTATGAATCCGCCTTCGTAGAGCCGCTGCGCTGCCTGCATCGCACGCTTGGCTGACATCCCGAGCCTGCGACCTGCCTCCTGCTGGAGGGTCGAGGTCGTAAACGGCGCCTTCGGTGACGAGGAGAACTCACGCTCCTCGACCGACCTCACCTTGGCAGTCCTGCCCGCAAGAGCGGCCGACAGGCGCGTCGCGCCCTTTTCATCAAGCACTAAGACATTCTTCCCGCCCGACAGCTTTCCCGTCGAGTTGAAGTCCCGTCCCGTGGCCAGGACCTTCCCGTCAAGGGCGACTACCTTGGCCGGAAAGCGCTGCCCGCCCTCCTCCATCATGATCCGTGCATCCCACCAGGGCGCTGAGCGGAAAGCCATGCGTTCACGCTCGCGGTCGACGATGATGCGCGTCGTCACGCTCTGCACGCGGCCAGCCGAAAGCCTCGGCGCGATCTTCCGCCACAGCACCGGGCTGACCTCGTAGCCGTAGAGCCGGTCCAGGATGCGCCTGGCCTCCTGGGCGTCGACAAGGTGCTCGTCGAGGTCGCGGCAATTGTCGATGGCTTCCTTGATCGCCGACTTCGTAATCTCGTGAAAGACCATCCGCTTGACCGGCACCTTGGGCTGGAGAAGCTCCAGCAAATGCCAGGAAATCGACTCCCCCTCGCGGTCCTCGTCCGTTGCCAGATAGAGCATGCTCGCCTCTTTGAGCCGTGCCTTGAGTTCGCGGATGCGCGCCCTTTTTTCCGGCGGGACCACATACAGCGCCGCATAATCGCGGTCCACCTCGACGCCGAGCCGTGCCCAGGCCTCGCCCTTCAGTGCAGCCGGGATCTCCGCCGCCGATGAAGGAAGGTCCCGGACATGGCCTATGGAAGCCTCGACCATCCAGTCGGGACCGAGGAATTTCGCTATCGTGCGCGCCTTTGCGGGCGACTCGACTATGACTAGAGGCTTGCCTGTTTTCGCGGCTGCGCCGCCAGTTCTCGTGGTTGCCATGGTTCTCCGTATCTTGTCAGGAACGCTGAACCTACACGGAGAGGGCCGCCCTTGTCGACAGGGAGGGCCGGGAGGTGAACCCTCGGACCTTGTCAACCTTCGCAGATGGAAGCGTTCAACTCATCCTGCTCGCATGGGATTGATCTATGCTGACCTTGAATTGATTCGCTCCGACGACCTCGCGCTGGTTCGGGGGGGGTGTCGCCGCGCACATTGAACTGACAATCTTTCTCACGCTTTCCTGTCTCGCACAATCCGCTGCCAATTGAGCCGGACTCCCGGATTTCCCCTTACCGGGTCTGCTGTCTCGCCGCCCCGGTCCTGAACTCCGTCGGCGCGACCCCGGTCGCACGTCTGAAAAAACGCGAGAAGTAGGAAGAGTCCTTGAACTTGAGCCGCTCCGCGATCTCGCCGATCGTCAGCGTCGAATGGGCGAGGAGCCGCTTCGCCTCGAGGACGAGATGGTTCTGGATGAGGATTCCGGGTGGGAGGCCGGTCGTCGTGCGAAAGGTCGCCGAGAGGTGATCCGCGGAAACGCCAAGCAGGGTCGCGTAGTCGGCGACCCTGCGTCGTTCGAGGAAATCCGTTCCGACTAGGCGGCAGAAATCCTCGGTCAACCTTTGGCCGGCAGTGGGGCTCGGGCTTTCCCAACGTCGTGGATAGAGGCGCTGCAGGCGGATCAGGAGGATGCGGAGCAGGGACTGGGCCATGATGTTCGATTCCAGCGTCGCAAGGCCTGACTCCTCCTCGAGCCGGGAAAAGAGATCCTGCAGCCTGTCACTCTCTTCGGGCGATGGGACCAATTCTTGCCTTCTGTCGAGCTCATGGAAATACGAGAGGGACCTGAGGAAGCGCTGGTCCGCCATGCCACCTTCAAGGAAGCCGACCGAAAACGACAGGGCCCATCCCGAGAGAGCGTGCTCCGCATTCCAGGAAACCACCTGTCCCGGTGCGATGAAGTAGAGCTGGCCAGGTTGGAGGCGATAGTCCTCGAAGTCGATGCGAAGGATGCCTGATCCGCGGATGAGCCAGTACACCGCGTAGAAAGGGCTTGACAGGGGCGGTGAGGATCGCAGGCTGCCAGCTGAATCCTCGAGGCGGGCGACGAGGCGGGAGGTCGGGGCGTGCATCGACAACAGGGTCATGCCCCCTGACCCCATCGATGGTCTTTCCATGGAGACATGATCCTCCTTTCAAGCCCTCCGACCAAGCCCCGTTTGGGCGATTACGGACGATTCCCGGAAAAGTACCGAAGCTTCCGGGAAATCGGAATGCACGCATCGGATGTGGCGCTGTACTTTCAACCCAAGGAGTCATCATGACAGCGACAACAACCCCCGTTCTTTCATCCACTGCGCCTTCCACCCTGCGGATTGCCCCATCTCGATTGGCTATCGCGACGTTTGCCGGCGGTTTCATCGCACTTGCCCTGAATCTGCTGATCTTTTTCGTGGTGCAGGGCCCGTTCGGTAGTGCCCTCCTCATTCCCGGCCCCACCCAAGCTGGGACAGAAACGCCACTGGCCGCCGGCATGGTCATCGCGGCAAGCATCGTGCCTGCGATCGGCGCGGCCTTCTTGCTCATGCTGCTCGATCGGTTTACCTCGCGGCCGATCAGGATCTTCCAGCTTACCGCCCTGGTTGTTGGCTTGCTGTCGCTGGGTGGACCGCTGGCGCTGCCCCTTTCCTGGGCTGTCCGCCTGCCCCTGGAAGCCATGCATGTCTGCACCGCGGCCGCGATCACCCTCTGTCTCTCGCGATCCGGCAGCGCGAAGGTAGCGTGACAACCATGCAGAAGCCTGAGCCGATGACTCACTCCATCGAGTTGATCGAGTTCACCGACCCCTACTGTACCTGGTGCTGGGGTTCGGAACCGATCCTCAGGCGCATCCAGGAGACTTATGGAGAACAGATCAAGGTCCGCTTTGTCATGGGCGGCCTCACGGATGACGCGGAGCGTGTCCACGATCC
>JBAXTA010000062.1:0-16347 GCA_037130415.1 Spirochaetota bacterium | reverse complement strand
ATTACTATTTATGTCAAGTCGGGCAGATTTGATAATCTGGGACAGGCTCTAGGTAAGGCCGTAGGCCGCGAGGGTCTCGCGGGCATCGACTTCACCACCGGAACCGACGGGGCCGACCGCGATGCGCTTGCCCTTGAAGTCGGAGACGGACTTGATGCCGCTCGACTTGCGGGCGACGACCTGGAAGAGGTCGGCAAAGAGGCCGCCGGTGATGGCCCTGATCCAGGGCATCTTCTCCGGGTAGGGTGCGATGCCGTTCGTGGCGCGCATGGCCTCGAGGGAGCGGCACTGTGCGACATCGGCGTCCCTCGTCCTGAGGAGGTCGATGTTGTGGGGGCTGCCGTTGGTGGCAATTGCAACAGCCTTGATGCCAGGGATGTTCTGGTTCCAGAGCTGGCACATCGCGATGCCCGTTGGGTAATTGGTGCCGCTGACGCCTGCGGTTCCCATGGTGAGGTGTTTCACCTGGGCGCCGGCCGTAACCGCGAGCACGAGGGCCATCGCCGCGATTGCGACGAGCCTGATCGACTTCTTCATTGTCGGCCTCCTGTAGCCTTGCACTTCAGACTTCTATCGTTTGTCCGGCGGAGTCGCAAGACTTCGCCATGACGCCGATCCAGATTCAAGGCCAGGTCGGCGAGGGCCCGACGGTGGCGGTACACACTTCAACCAGCGGTGGCAGGCGCAGCGCCGTCCTTGGCCCTCTTCAGCAAGAGGATCACGCCGATGCCCAGGGCAGCGAGGGCGAAGCCTATCGCTGCCGTCGTAAGGCCGGGAGCGATGAGGAGGATGGCTGCCGCGAAGAACACCGGGCGGAGCCAGATGGGGAAGACGATGAGGAAGTAGCCTTCCACCGAGACGGCGAGAAGCCATATGCCAGCGAGTCCGAAGATGACCGACCGGAAGACATCCAGGGCATGGGCTCCATTGAGGATAAGGTGGCCGGCGGCATCGGGACCCATGAGGAGCATCCCGGGCTGGTAGATGAAGAAGAAGGGCACGATGAAACCGGCGAGGGCAAGCCTGAAGGCCATCCAGCCGACCTTGTCGGTGTTGGCGTTGGCGATGCCCGCCGCGACGTAGGCGGCCAGAGCGATGGGAGGCGACACCGTGGAGAGGCAGGAGTAGTAGAAGACGAAGAAGTGCGCCTGGAAGGGTGAGAGGCCCACCTTGATGAGGATGGGCGCGCAGATCGAGGCAGTTATGACATAGCAGGCGCTCGTCGGAAGGCCGAGGCCCAGGATGATGGCTACCACCATTGTCAGTACAAGGACAATCATCATGTTGCCACCGGAGACTGCGACGATCGAGTCTGCGAGGATGATGCCCAGGCCTGTCATCGAGAAGGCTGCGATCATGAAGCCGGCCGCTGCCATGGAGATGCCGATGGCGAGGCTCGAGCGGGCTGCGGTCGTCGCGACCGTCTTGGCCTCCTTGATGCCGATCCGCGTTTCCTTCCTGATCCAGGAAAGGATGATGGTAAGGCACACCGAGAAGAAGGCTGAATAGAGGGCCGTGCGTCCCTGCATCATGAGATAGACGAGGACGATCATCGGGATGATCATCTGGCCGTAGCGCATGACCGTGCGCTTGACGTCAGGCATCTCTTCCTTGGACAGGCCCTTGAGCCGCAGGCGCCGGGCACGGAGGTCGACCTGGAAGAAGACCGAGCCGAAGAAGAAGAGGGCCGGGATGACGGCGGCCGCGGCGATCGTCAGGTAGGGAATCCCGAGATACTCCGCCATGATGAAGGCTGCCGAACCCATGATCGGGGGCATGATCTGGCCGCCCGTGGAGGCAGCCGCCTCGACCGCTCCGGCGAAGACCGGCGGATAGCCGATCTTCTTCATCAGGGGAATCGTGAAGGATCCGACCGTCGCGACATTGGAGGCAGCCGAGCCCGAGATCATGCCCACAAGGGCGCTGCCGACCACCGATACCTTGGCAGGTCCGCCGACCATGCGGCCGCCTGCACCCATGGCCAGGTCATTGAAGAGCTTGCCGAGGCCGCTCTTGTCGAGGATGGCCGCGAGGATGACAAATATGATGAGGTAGGTAGCGGAAACGTTGAGGGGCATGCCGTAGATGCCGTCGCCGCCGAGGTACATGGCCTGGATGATGCGCTGCACGGAGGTTCCGCGGTGGGAGAAGACACCGGGCATCCAGGGACCTGCCCACATGTAGATGAGGCAGATGATGGAGATCCAGAGCATCTGTCCGCCGACCGTGCGCCTGGTCGCCTCGAGGACCAGTACCATGGTGATCGAACCGATGATGTAGTCGCTCAGGTTGGGAATGCCGCTCCGGAGGAGGTAGGAGTCGCGGTTGATGACCGTATAGACCGCACAGACAGCGGAAATGAAGAACAGGGCGATGTCAAGATTGCTCGGTCGGGCCCGGGGCGATTTCTTGTTTGCGGGGAAATAGAGGAAGGTGAGCGCCAGAAGGAAGCCAAGGTGGATCGCGTTGTGCTTCATGACCTCGGGCATACCCATTCCGGCAGTGACCAGGTGATAGCCGATGAAAAGGACAGAAAGCACCATGATGGCCGTTGGCCACCACGAATCGAACTTCTTGCGATAATTGTATTCTGCCTCGGTATCTTCCAGCATCTCGTCGGTGTCCCCGACGATTACCGGTATCTTTTTGAGCTTTTCGCTTTTAGCGCTCACGATTCCCCCTCAACCTGGACAGCTGTGATCCGCCGCTGCGGACCGGATCTTCTATGACTGCCAGGGCCGCATGACTGCACGGGCCCTATTCCGACATTCGCTGCCTTCGCAGCATATATCCTATATGATCGATCCTAGCACGTGAATCCTCAGCGCACAAGGAAAATAGTAAGCCAATAACCATACAGGCATCATGAGGAGAGAGCGCTCATGGCCCGCCGCTCTCCGTTGAGCAGATGGGAGTAGACCAGGTCCCTGATCCTCATCGGGTCGCGCGCCGCGAGGGCCTCGAGGATGGCCAGATGCTCGAAGATGACATCCTGTATCACCTGTTCGTGCATGGAATTGGATGCTTCGGGGAAGTAGCGTATCCGCGTGGACATCTTGTGGACACGTCGAATGGTGTCTACGAGGAAACTGTTCGAAAGATGGCAATAAAGCATCTCGTGGATTTGCGTATCGCAGGCGATATAGAGGTCCCTGTCGAAGGGCTGCGCCCTTTGGCCTTCGATTTTCTTCCGGATCTCTTCGATTTCCGAGTCCGGTATCAGAGCCACACTCTGAACTGCGGCATAGGGCTCGAGCAGTTTTCGCATTTCCCAGTTGTTGCGGATGTTCTCTTCAGATATATCTGTCACTGCTGCGCCCTTGTTGGGGACGAGGGTGACGAGGCCGTCAGCCTCAAGGCGGACGAGGGCCTCCCGCACAGGCGTGGCGCTGACGCCGTATTCCTCAGCCAGGCGGTCTATCTGGAGCACGGAGTTGGGTCCGTAGCTGTTGTTTAAAATCAAGTCGTGCAGGGCCTCGTACATCTGCTCCCGCATGGAAAGGGTCACGATCTTCTTCTTCATGGCCACCAAGCCCCTCGCTGTTCGTCGATCCTATAGGAAATATCCTAGCGCGCTGACTATACCATGATTCCTCAGGATCGCAAGGAAAGGTTGCGCCAGGATGGGCGGATTTGGCAATTTAGCTTGCTTCTCGATGAATTCGATGCTAATAATATAGGATATAGGATGTGTGATATATCCTGTCCCTTAGCCGAAAGGAATTGAGGTAGCAGATGATGACAGTCGCTGATCAGCTTATCAAAAGGCTTCACGAGCAAGGCGTTCGACAGGTGTTCGGAGTGCCCAGTGGCTCCTGGCTCTATTATATGGAAGCGATGCGCAAAGAGGGCATCGACTTTGTACTCGTCAGCAACGAGGCCAGTGCCAGTTTCATGGCAGATGTCTGTTGGCGGCTTACCGGAATCCCCGGGGTCTGCTATGGCACGGTCGGCCCAGGGGCGAGCAACCTGAGCACGGGCGTCATCGGTGCCCTCCTCGACCGCTCCTCGGTCATCGCCCTGAGCAGCGAGCCTCCTGAAAAACTGATCGGCCGTACCGTTCAGATGGCCATCGATCAGCAGTCCTTTTTTCGTCCCATCACCAAGTGGACAACACGGCTCAGTGCCGAGAGGGTCGACCAGCAGCTGGCCCACGGCTTCAGGGTCGCCGTCGCCGAGGTACCCGGCCCCGTCCACCTAGGCCTTCCCGAGGACCTCGGCAGCAAGGCGGCACCCAGCCCAAGCTCCTCCCAGGTCATGCCGCTCATCACGGCGGGGACCATCGACCCCGCCGACCCCCTCCTCCTTGAGCGCATGGAAGGGCTTTTCAGCACGGCCAAGCGCCCCCTCCTCGCCCTCGGCATCTCGGCTGTCCGCTCGAAGTCGGGAGCCCTCATCGCAAAGGTTGCTGAAAGGCACCGGATTCCCGTGGTGCTCACGCCGATGGCCAAGGGCCTCCTCTCTGAAGATCACCCCTGGTATGCGGGAGTTCTTTTTCACGCCTTGAGCGACCGAGTGGCCGAAACGAACCGCCAGGCTGACCTCGTGGTCTCGGTCGGCTACGACCCCGTGGAGTTCAACTTCGAGGATTGGATGCCCGAAGTGCCCCTTGTCCACCTCGATACGACCGAGGCCGACATCGACCGCGCTATATATAGAGATGTCTGCGATGTGGTGGGAAACATCGGCGCTTCGCTGGAGCGACTGGCCAAGCTTCCTCCGATCGCCTCCACCTGGGACCAGGCTGCCCTGACCGCCCGCACCGCGGCCATGTTCAAGGCCATGGAGCCGCCCCCAGGGAGCTTTGGCCCCCGCGCTGCCCTGGCGATCCTCCGCGACGTCCTGCCCGCCGATGGCATCATGGCCTGCGATGTCGGCGCCCACACCCACCTCATCGGGCAGATGTGGCGGACTCCGGAACCGGGACTCCAGCTTATGACCAATGGCTGCTCGTCCATGGGTTTCGGCGTGCCGGCGGCCATCGCCGCCAAGCTCTGCAGGCCTGACAAGAAGGTCGCCTGCGTGACCGGTGACGGTTCTTTCCTGATGATGGCCGGCGAGATGGCTGTTGCCAGGCGCAGAAAGCTGCCGGTGGTCTTTATCGTGCTTGCCGACCAGTCGCTGGAGCTGATCAGGCTCAAGCAGGAAAAGAAGGGCTTTCCCGAATACATGACCGCCCTGTATGGGGATGAGTGTCCGACGCCCGAGTTTGTCTTTGGCGTCCCGGTCGTCCGTGCCGACGACGCCGATCAGTACCGGGCCGCCCTGGTCAAGGCCTTTGCGACCGAGGGACCGGTCATCGTGGAGGCCCACATCGACGCCTCCGAGTATGCGCAGCTCATCCAGAGGAAGCATAAGTAGGCAGTAAAGGCATTCTGCGCGAGTGGACACTTTTGCCACGCCGCGTGCATGATTTGAAGCTTTTCGCAGGGCCTTGCGAGGCAAGAGCCGTACATTACGCAAGGCTTAAGAGCCAGGAGGTTCATGATGGAACAGAAGGATTACACGGGTCAGTACAAGGCCGAGGCCATGATGGCCACAAGGCTCCAGGAAGTCCCCTTTTCCGGAATCCGCAAGGTCCTGGACGCGGTTACCGCGCTCAAGGCAAAAAACGTGGACGTCATCGAGTGGCAGATCGGCCGAACCGACTTCGACACGCCCGAGCACATCAAGAAGGCTGCCTCCGAAGCCCTGATGAAGGGCCTGGTACATTATGCGCCCAACCTCGGCATTCCCTCGCTGCGCAAGGCCATCGGTGCCCGGACCACCCTCGACAACGGGGTCGCCGTCGATGGCGAGAAGCAGTCAATTGTGATGGCCGGCGCCAACGAGGGCATCCTCGTGGCGATGATGGCCTTCGTGAACCCAGGCGACGAGGTCCTCGTGGCCGATCCGAACTGGCACCACTACAAGTCCATTACCTCCCTGATGGGTGGTGTGCCGGTCATCGTGCCGACCACCGAGAAGGACGGCTTTGTCCTTGACCCGGACGAGGTGGCTCGCCGGATCACGCCGAAGACCAAGATGCTCTGTGTCACCTCCCCCGGCAATCCCACCGGCTGCGCGCAGAGCGCCGAGAGCATGAAGGCGCTGGCCGCCCTCGCCATCAAGCACAACCTCGTCGTGCTCGCCGACGAGATCTACGCGCGCATCTGGTACGGACAGGGCGCTACCGCCCCGAGCATCTACTCCCTTCCCGGCATGGCCGAGCGGACCATCATCATCAACGGCTTTACCAAGACCTACGCGATGGACGGCTGGCGCCTGGGCTGGACCGTTGCCTCCGAGGAAAACACCCGTGCAATGCTGAAGGTCCGCCAATACACGACGGTCTGCGTCAACACCTTCATCCAGCACGGCGCTGCGGTGGCGCTGACGGCCGACCAGAAGCCCGTCGATGACATGATTGCGGAATTCGCCAAGAGGCGGCAGATCATGCTGAAGGGCCTCCGTTCCATCCCGGGAGTGACGGTTCCCGAGCCGCTGGGGGCCTTCTACGTCTTCCCGAACATGTCCACCTTCGGCCTGTCTTCCATGGAGCTTTCCGACTACCTCATCGAAAAGCATTCAATTGCGACGGTAGGGGGCAGCGTCTTCGGTGCGGCCGGCGAGGGGCATCTCAGGATGGCCTACTCCTGCTCTACCGCCGACTGCGAGCGGGGCATCGAGCGGCTCAAGACCGCGCTCGCGGCCCTGAAGAAATAAGCGATGCCGGGGGAACACATGAAACAGTACCGCGTGGCGGTCGTCGGCGCCCTCGGCGCCGTCGGCCAGGAAATGATCAAGACCCTCGAGCAGCGGAGTTTTCCGGTTTCGGAGCTCGTGCCCCTCGACATCGAGTCGAAGGTCGGAGCCATGGTGGACTTCAGGGGGGCGAAGGTCGCGGTTCGGGCCGCGAAAAATGGCGCTTTTGCCGGAGTGGATTTCGCGCTGTTTTCCGCCGGTTCCGAGGCCAGCCTCGAGCTAGCCCCGGTCGCGGTCAAAGAAGGCGCAATTGTCATAGACAATTCGGCAGCCTGGCGGATGGACCCAGCGGTGCCCCTTGTCGTGCCCGAGGTCAACCCCCAGGCCCTCGACGGTCACAAGGGCATCATCGCCAATCCCAACTGCTCGACCATCCAGATGCTGGTGGCCTGCAAGCCCATCCACGACGCCTTCACGATAAAGCGCATAGTTGTTTCGACCTACCAGGCTGTCTCGGGCACGGGAGCCCCCGCCATCGAGGAGATGAAGGCCCAGGCAGCCGCCTTCGTGAAGGGCCAGAAGATCAGCGCCAGCGTCTATCCCCGCCAGATCCTCTTCAACGCCCTCCCCCAGATCGATGTCTTCCTCGACAACGGTTACACGAAGGAAGAGATGAAGATGGTCCACGAGACGCACAAGATCCTCGACCCGGATATCGCCGTGAGCCCAACCGCTGTCCGGGTGCCCGTGTTCCGTGGCCATTCCGAGGCGGTCAACGTCGAGACAGCAAAGCCCTTTGCCATCGCCGAGGTCCGCGCACTTCTTGAAAAGGCCCCGGGCGTCAAAGTGATGGACGACCCTTCCAAGGGCATCTACCCGACGGCACTCGATGCCGAGGGCCAGGATGCCACCTTCGTCGGCAGGCTCCGCATGGACCCGACCGTCCCCCACGGCTTGTCCATGTGGGTCGTCTCGGATAACCTGAGAAAAGGCGCGGCACTCAATGCCGTCCAGATCGCGGAGACCCTCATCGCCAGGGGATACGAAAGAAAGGTTTAATTACTATGGCCCTGATCGTCCAGAAATTCGGTGGCACCTCGGTCGCGGAGCCCAGGGCCCGCGCCTGCATTGTCGGCAAGCTTCGCGCGGCACGGGCGCGCGGCGACAGGGTCGCACTCGTCGTGTCGGCCATGGGCAGACGGGGCGCCCCCTACGCCACCGACACCCTCCTCGACCTCCTTCGAGAGACCGGAGGCGATCCCGATCCCGCTACCAGCGACCTCCTTGTCTCCACAGGCGAGGTCATCTCGGCCTGCATCCTCTCGGCCCTCCTCAGGAAGGAGGGCATCCCCTCGATTCCGATGACCGCCTACACCGCAGGCATCGAAGCCGAGGGCCCGGCAGGCGATGCGACTCCCATAGCCGTGGACGCGGCAGCCATCCGCTCCAAGCTCGACAAGGGACTTGTGCCCATCATCACGGGCTTCCAGGGCCTCGACAGCGAGGGGGCTGTCATCACCCTCGGGCGCGGAGGCAGCGACACGAGCGCCGTAGCGGTGGGCATCGCCCTTGGAGCAGACTTCATCGACATCTACACCGATGTGCCCGGAGTAGCCAAGGCAGACCCCCGCGTTGCCAAGGATGCGCCGTACATGGACTTCCTCGACTATGCTTCGATGTTCAGGCTTGCCACCCACGGCGCGCGGGTCCTCCACGACCGCTCAGCCCTTCTTGCCGAAAAGGGTCAGGCCCTGCTCCGCGTGCGTTCCACCTTCGACGAGGGCGAGGGCACCCTCATCGGCCCCGAGGGCAAGGGGAAGGTCCCGGACTTCATCGGCATTGGCTCGGCGACCTTGCCGGACGGAAGGCTGCGCCTGACAGCTGTGTTCGCGAAGGGCCGGATGACGCCCGCAATCGCGCTGCGCCTGGTCGATGCGGAGGGGCAGGGCGGACAGATCCTTTCCGACGACCCTGATGCCCTGGCCTTTGTCTGCGCCGCAGCGGCAGCAGGCGATCTCACCCGCAGCCTGCTTGAGCGCCTGAAGTAGCAGGCGGGCCCTAAAGGGCGGGATCGACACGAAGGAAGCTTGACACATCCGAATTGCCGGGCAATGGTGACCTCCGATCCGGCGTGGGGACGAACTCCCGCCCCAGCGAGGTACCATGATCGCTCGATTGACGCTGCTTGCCCTCGCGGTCTCCATGCTTTCCCTGGCTTCCGACCTTGCCAGCGCCCAGACAGCGCCTGTCCAGACTGACCCCGCCATCTCCGACTCCGACCGCATCGCAAGCCTCGAAAAACGCCTGGCCGAGCTTGAGGCACGTCCAGCCCTCAATATCCATGGATCCCTCGAGGTGAAGATCTACCCGAGCACGGTCGGCCTCCGCCTCTGGGACCACATTGACCGGGCGCTGCCCGTGGTCTACCCCAACGACCTCAAGAGCACGGGGCTCAGCTCGGTGACCTTCAGCCTCGATGCCGGGATAGCGGAGGACAGGGTCAGGGTCGGCCTCGTCGCCAATCCCCTCGCCCTTCCCGAAGCAATTACCACGATCGGCCAATCCACCGGCTATGGCAGCTGGAGCGGGTACAGGGACCGGCCGGCGGGTGTCGCGGACTATGAAAGGATCGCAGCCCTGGTTGCCCTCTTCAACGACTGGCGCGAGGAAGGGGCCTGGGCGGCGGCTGACAGGAGCGCCCTTCTTGCTGCCCTGTCAGGCTCTTCGGCGACCGACCTCGTGTGGACTGCGACAGACGACATTGTCCTCAAGGCCTATGGCACTCCCGGCTCGAGTGTCTCTGCGAGTGCCTTTCCGATGAATACTGCGACAGAGGCTGATCTTGCAAAAAGCTATGTCGCCATCCAGGGCAGCGGCTTTTTCGCTGCTGCGGTAGATCGCAGCGTTGCTAGCTTCCTCGGCAGGGCCTCCGCGCCCGCAATCCGCGCCCTTTCAAGCGCTGCGTCCCTCAAGGCCTGGCTTTCCACGGGGCTCGCGCCGGAGGCGATCTCCGAGCTATCCATTCCTGACAAGCTTCTCCTCCGGAAATCAGCCAATCTTGTCCTGGCCTACGACAAGGCCTGTGATCCGACAGTCACGCTTTCGGCCTCCACCAGCCTGAAGCCCAGCTTTATCACTGCGGCCTCGGTGAGCTTCCCGAAGATCGGAGGCCTCTTCGACCTCGGCATCGACCTCCAAGGCAACCATGCAAGGGCGGGCTCCCTCAATGCTGACATGATGGACCACCAGGTCGAGTCTGTCCCAGGCTATCAGCGCCTTTCAGTTTCCCTCGCCGAGGGCCTGATACCCGGACTCGGCCTGGGCCTTTCCTACTGGACTGACATGAGGGATGCCACCAACGGCATTGTTCCCGAATGGTACGAGATCCTCTCCGTCTCGCAGGCCAAGGGCCCGAGGGTCGGAGCAGGAGCAAGCCTTTCCCTTGCATCGAAGCCGGGCGAGGACATGGAGGCGGGCATGGTGGCGGAGGCCGCAGGCTTCGACTTCCTCAATATTACCAATTGGGCCTTTTCAGTCCAACCCCGCCTCTCTGCCTCCGGCGCAGGCCTCCGGGGCGAATTTTCCCTCATGCCGTCCAAGGGCATCCTCCTGGCGGATGCCAGCCTCTCCTGGTCCAGGCCCGGCCTCGAGGTTTCTGCCCGTATCCTCCATGCCCGCGGAACCGTCTCCTACAACTCCGACCCGGACAGCGTCGAGTCGGCCACGAAGAACGCCCCGGCAACGGGGTTTTCTGCCCTTGGCGGCCAGCTGACCCTCAACTTTCACGAACTCCTGAAAGGGATTGTCCTTCTTCCCCTTGGAGTCCAGGCAAAAGGCCTCTATAGCATCGACAGCGGCGCGTATTACTGGGAGGGTGGCGGCGAGTTCTATCTTTCGGAAGACTTCAAATTCTATTTCGGCTGCGGCCAGGATCAGGTCTACAACAAGGGCAACAAGGCCGTTGGCCTCGTGGGAGGGGCGCGCTTCCAGCTGACCAAAAGCGCCGAAGTCAATGCCAAGGTCCTGTATGGCTATGATCGCTCCTTCGCCTCCGCCATGCCCGCCTACTCCTTCGGGAGTACCATCCGCTTCTAAGAGGGGAAACCCTTATTCCCGGCAGTTTTTCCACCCATGCCGTCGATTCTGTGGGATACTCGTCCGCTTGCAGGGAGCGGCCATGAGCGGTCTCGACTATTCAACGGTGCTCATCTTTTCCTCAATCATCGTCCTTTTGGTCGGCATTTCGATGCTGCTCTTTCTGGGCCCGAGTTTCAAAGGGCGTCAATGGCCCCTCCTCCTGGGAGGGATCGTCGTCATGGCAGCGAGCGGCCTGACAGGAATCGTGCCAACCAACAGCACGATGGAAGGCGTCTTCTGGGGCTCTGCCTTCATTGCATCCAATATTCTCGGGCTGGCCCTCATCTTTTCGGTCATGCAGATGTTCTTGGCTATTGGTGCCCCAATTCGCCGGAATCTGATGATCGCGCTGATCCATGGGCTTGCTGTCATAGCCCTGTATATGTTCATACCGCTCGTCCATGGCGCACGCACAGCCCTCTATGGCTTTTGCCTGTACTTCATTGTCATCCCCTTTCTCGTTCAACTGCGGAGGAGTCCGAGTCCCTTGTCCTATCAGCGAAGTTTCAGGGTCTTCTGGATCATCTTCCTGCTGATAGCTTCGATCAGGACCCTGTTTGCCTTCCTCGACATGGGGAATGACAATTTCATACCTTCGAAATATGACTCGTGGATCATCCTTGCCTTTGCGCTTGTCGGCATCATGGGTTTCACGTTGTGCATTCCCATGGCCATCGTCAGGCAGCGCGAGATGCTAAACTCCGGCAGGCGAAAAAAGCCCAGGCTTTCCCTGAGTTCCAGGGGGCTGGCAGAAATCGAAGCCTTGTACGCCATCGCGTTCATCAGGGGTAAGAGCGTCAAACAAATAGCCCTTGATTACGAGGTCACCGAATCGACGGTCAGGAATACCCTCTCCCATGTCTATAAAAAGCTTGGCGTGCCCGACAAGGTTGGGCTCATGACCCTGTCCATTGAAAGCGAGGTGGACGTGTAGTCATGGCTGCATTGACCCCCTTCATCGCCGGGATGGCGGGCCAGGGTGGGGCGTTTTTCCTTTCCCGCCCCCGCCGCTTCGGCAAGAGCCTCCTGCTCGACACTATGGAACAGGCTTTTGCAGGCCGTCGCGAATTGTTTACGGGCCTCTATCTGGACAGGCCTGAATCGCAGTGGGACTGGAGCCGGACCAATCCGGTCGTCCGGATCAGCTTTGGGACTGGCAGCTACCGGAACCTGGATGAATCCAGGCAAAGTCTGGCCGGCTCAAGTCCGACGGACAGCCCCTCCCGATTCGACTAATTGGAATCATATTCGACGAGGTAGAACGGAACGTCACAGGCTGGGAAGAGGCCTGAGGTTTTTCTGCAATCGGACAGCAGGCACGAGAAGGAGCTACCCATGCCGAGGAAACTGGCAAGCATTCAGCGTATCCGCGAGATCCTGCCCATTGAGGGGGCCGACGCCATCGAGCGTGTCGGCATCCTGGGCTGGTACTGCGTCGCAAAAAAGGGCGAGTTCACTGCGGGCGACAGCTGCCTCTACTTCGAGATCGACTCGCTCCTGCCTGAGTGGCCCGAGTACGAGTTTCTCCGCAAGTCCTCTTGGAGTGAAAAGACCGGGCGCTTCAGGCTCAAGACAGCCAGACTGCGCGGGGCCCTTTCCCAGGGGCTGGCCTTGCCGGTCGCGCGTTTCGCCGATCGCATTGAAGCGGCCGGTCTTGGGCCAGTCGATGCCCTCCCCGAAGGAACGGACCTCAGCGATGCGCTCGATGTGGAAAAGTACGAGCCCCCTGTTTCCGTACAGATGGAAGGCATTGCCCGGGCCTTCTCCTGGCCGATCGCAAAATCGGATGAAGTCCGACTCGAATCCGATCCCGGATTGGTTTCGGCAATGGAAGGCAGGCCCTGGTATGTCAGCGCCAAGCTCGACGGGACTTCGGCCAGCTTCATCCTCGACCCGACAGGAGGCTCTGGTGGGTCCGGCGAATTCCATGTCTGTTCGCGCAACCTCTCGCTCGTGGAGGATCCGGGGAACATCTACTGGATCCTTGCGCGGAAACTCGATATCGAGGGGATTCTCAGGAGGCATTTTGCCGCGGACGGAAAATGCCTCGCCATACAGGGTGAGCTCTGCGGCCCCGGCATCCAGGGCAACAAGCTCGGGCTTCCGGAGCCTGCCCTTTTTGTCTTCACCATTGTTGAGGTCGAAGCCCGCCGCCTTTTGAACCTCAATGCGATGCGCGGCTTTTGTGAAAGCCATGGCCTCCGTACCGTGCCCATACTCCGTGAGGGCGATTCCTTCGCCCTTTCATCCGAAGAGCTTTTTGCGATGTCCGAGTACCCCTATCGAGAGGTCTTCCCGGAAGCGCGCAAGGACCAGGAAGCGGAGGGCATCGTGGTACGCGCCAAGGATCAGTCGCTGTCCTTCAAGAAGGTCAGCAACCGCTTCCTGCTGAAGGGCGGGGAGTGAGGGGAGGGGGGGCCAGGGCCGAGTCCGACAGACCGGCCTTGCCAGCTTCCCCGTCCGAGCGCCTGCCATTTTGCGCCTTTGCCTGCAATTCGTATCTTGTGCAGGATTGGCGGCATGAATGTTGTGCCCGCCCGAACAGGCGATCCCGTTTCAACGCCAACAATCTTCGAGGAACTTTGGAGGAACCATGCGAATCCTGCTTCTCGGTGCCACAGGCGGCTCCGGCCGCGCCTTTATAGATGCTGCCCTCAAGGCCGGCCACGAGGTCGGCGCCCTTGTCCGCGGCGCGGGCCGCCTCCCAGTCCAGCCAGGCCTGGTCGAGTTCTCAGGTGACGTCACCAAGCCCGAGACCGTCGAGGCAGCCATTGCCGCCTTCAAACCCGAGGCTGCCGTCTCGACCCTCGGAACGCGGGGTGTCGAGGCGGGTAGCCTCACCGAGGTCATGGGGCCGGTTGTTGCTTTGTTCGAAAAACATGGCATCCGCCGCTTCCTGTACCTGAGCTCGGTAGGTGTCGGCGATTCAATGGGCCAGCTCGGCTTCCTCGCGCGCGCCATCATTGTGCCGCTCTTCCTCAAGGCCGCGCTGAAGGAGAAGGAGCCCCAGGAGCGCGCCATCATGGCCAGCTCCCTCGAATGGACCATTGCGCGGCCGGGCAGCCTCGTCGATGCGCCAATCCTCGGGGCCTGGAAGTGCGTCGAGAATGTTCACGAGAACCTGGGTAGGCCAGTCGTATCGCGGGCAGACCTGGCAAGCTTCCTGGTCGGCGAACTCGCAGAGCGGAAGTACCTCAGGAAGGCTGTGAGTCTCACGAGTCCCTGAGGGTGAAGCTGGCTTCCCCCCCCAAAAAAAGGTGGATTTTTATTTTTTTAAACCATGTACAATATCAAGTACAGGAGCGTGGACAAGACAATCACCCTGTCCCTGCTTCGGCAGGGTATGAAGGACGTGGCCGAGGGACGGCTTCAGGATTGGGAAGGGTTGAAAGGCAGCCTGTAATGCCCTTCCGCATCCTCATCGCGGAAGCGGCGATCGACCAGAGCGCGGAGCCTGACCCTCGAAGCGTGTCACGCATCCGTCGCAAATTCCAGAAAGGAGCTGGTCCCTCCCGGGCTCCCTGTCATGGTAAATCGGGCGCCTGCCTGTTTCGAAAGTCCAGTAACAAGCTCGATGCCCATGCCAGAGCACCCTGAAGGGCTGAAGCCGGAAGGCAGGCCCACCCCGTCATCGCGAAGCTCCAGGATCGCCAACTCCGGGCCCCTGCGCAGTGACAGCCAGACAGTCCCCTTCTTTCCGCCGGGAAAGGCGTATTTCAGGGAATTGGTGATAAGCTCCGTCACGATGAGACCAATTGGGGCAGCCCGATTGGCAGACACCACGACCTCCTCCATTTCAGTGATCAAGGAGATGTCCGCACGCAGGCCGAGGAGGGCCCGCGCCAGCTTGCCGCAGTACTCGTCGAGGTGCACTTCGGTGAAGGAACCGGAGGAATAGAGGAGGGAATAGAGTTCCGCAACGGACAGTACCCGCGAATTCAGCTGATCGAGTGTTTCAATGGTTTCAGAAGAGCCCCCCGCCGAGTGAGCAAGCTCGATCATGGCCGAGATCATGTTGAAGCTGTTCTTGGCGCGGTGCTGGAGCTCCTGGAGCAAGGCCGAGTTTTCCCCAAAGGCCTTCTCGAGTGCTTGTTCCGAACGCTTGCGCTGCGTGATGTCTTCCTTGACTGCCAGGTACTGCGTCTTATCTCCATCCATGTTGGTCAGGGCTGAGATGACTGCGGACTCGTAATATATCGAGCCGTCCTTTTTCTTGTTGACGAATTCGCCCCGCCATTCCTTCCCTGCCATGAGGGCAGCCCACAGCTGGCGGTGCGTCTCAGGCGGGGTCTGCTCCGACTTCAGGATGCTGGGGTTCTTCCCGACGACCTCGTTGATGGAGTAGCCGGTGATCCCTGAAAAGGCAGAGTTCGCGTATTCGATGCTTCCCGCCAGGTCGGTGATCACTATCGAGGCCGGACTCTGCTCCACGGCGCGCGTCAGCTTTCGAAGCTCCGCCTCGGCGTGCCTGCGCTCCCTGATCTCCTTCTCGGCCCTGGCGAGCGCCTTGTTCGTCGCCTGGATCGCGTAAAAGACCAAGCCCGCTGTCAGGCTAAACTGTGCGGTATAGGAAAACCACTGGGTGATGGTTACAGCGTAGTCGGGTGTGGGAAGGAGCCCCGCGTTCTCTGCCATGATCATGCCAGCGATGGCCAGGCTACTGGCTAGGGTTGAGAGGAGGATGCCTCGGGAACCAAAAATCAGGCCGGCCACTAAAATCAAAAACAGATAGAGACTGGCAGTGGGGCTGCGGATCGTGCCTAGGCCGATGTTGGCTGCGGTGATGCCAGCGAAACCGGACATCGACAGGGCGATCCCTACCACGGCGATGTTTCCGCGTCGTATCATGATATGCAACAGCGCGACTAGGGGAAGTCCGATGGAACTCATCATGATTATGACGCTCGGTGGGGTTCTCCCGCCTAAGGAATTGCCAATCAAAGCCAGGATATCAAACAGCACTGTGGTGATGGTCATAGAGTTGAGCAGCATGGCCTGAAGGGTCCTGAGTTCATCCCCCTCAAAAACGGGAGCCAAGATCCATTTTTGGGCGAAAGCCGGCCACTTCTGCGCCTTCATGACCTTGCCTCTTTCCTTGCAGCAGCGAAGATCATCACCATTACCATTTCAGCCTCTGCTCCATCGGCAAGGAGAATAGAACTTGAGTTCCCTTACCTTTGATTGTTTCAAGGCACATTTCACCCCCTAGCAGCTTCAGGTAACTTTTGACGATGTATAAGCCAAGGCCGCTGCCTTCGTAGCCACGGGTACTTGTTGTTTCTTCCTGCACGAAAGGATCAAAGATGAGCTCGCGAGACTCGGCAGAGACGCCAACGCCGGTATCATTGACAAAGAAAAATATAGTACCGCCATTTACATAATAACCAAAGCTTACTGATCCATGGTTGGTAAATTTGATCGCATTGTCCAAAAGGCAGGAGATGGTCTTTATCAGCAAATTGCCATCAGTGTACAGCGAAGATTGGTCTTGTTCATCCGATATATTCAAATCCAGGAATAGGTTTT
>JBAXTA010000061.1:0-16417 GCA_037130415.1 Spirochaetota bacterium | reverse complement strand
GGCTAGAGAAGCGGACGGATTGGAAGCTCTCGACACTCATTGAATACCTGGACGATATCGGCATGGGGCTGGAGCTTCGGGCCTACCCTAAGGAGGGCAAAGCCGAGGCTGAGACCTTATTTCGAGCCTGATAATTTACCAGATGCCGAATTGTGCCAAGTCTTCACGAAGCGCCTGGCCGATGACGGGCGGGTCGAGACCATGTCGAACGACGGAAAGATCAATGGATTCGAGGATCGGGAGACGTAAGCGCTGGTTCTGAGGAACCCTTTCAGGAAAGGTATCCCCGCCCTAACCAAGGAACTTCGTATAGTCCACATTCAAGGCTGCACCGAGCTTCTTCGCGATAGCCCCGCCAATGACGCGGCGGTCATTCTCGATGGCGGACAGGTTCGGATATTTCGTGCCGACAGCCAGGGCAAGCTGAACGAGGGAGAGGCCAGCGCGCGCCCGGTAGGCTCGGACATGCTTTCCGGGAGTCGTCATGGCCGCAATCTCGCGCTGAAGGTCGGAGCCTTCCCACGCTTCATGGTCCTCGCTCACACAACCGCCCCTGCCCCCACCTCATCCTCAATCGCCTTCCTCACAAAGTCATTCAAGGATTCGCCGAGAGCCTGCGCCTTGCTCGCGGCTTTTGCGTGAAGTTCGGGAGGAATGCGGATATTGAACTTCCCCGAGTAGGGTTTGTCCGGAGCTTCCCCGCGCTCCGCGCACCACGAGAGATAATCATCAACTGAGGCACGGAAGGCAGATCGCAGCTCATCCACGGATGCGCCTTCAAAGGTGATGCCATCACGCGGAAGATTGCTCACGCGCCCGAAAAAGGTACCCGCCTCAATACTGGCAGCGACAAAAGTCATTTCAATTGCTTTCACGATATTACGCCTTATCCTCCATCAAAACCCGATACGCATCAATTGCCATTCTGAATCTGGCAGTATCTGCAGTGCCATTGCTGGAGTCAGGATGGCATTTCTTGATGGTTATACGATAGGCTGTCTTAATCTCTTCATCGGTGGCATCTGGCGAAATTCCCAATACTTCAAAGGGACTCATTGCAGGCAAGCCTACCACATTCCCGGCCAGACTATCGCCCCGGGAATACCATGAGTCATCCTCGTCAGTCTGAGGCTGAGGATTCTCTTTGGCACTTTTGACAGCAAGGATGATTCCAAGGATCCCCAGGGCCAATGCGACATAGGCGAATCCTGCAACATAGACTAACATGACAATTGCTACAAAGGCACTGGAATACACCTTGGCTGCCATCTGCCTCCTGTCATCCATCACCCACGGAAGATAGGCATATTTGAAAATGCTTCCGACAATGATTATCCCACATACAATGAGTACAATATTGAGCACGACGGTATTGTGGTAGAGCTTCCAGACCGAATCCAGGAGTGTGGCAATTGCCATCAGGACTAATGGCGGGATTGTTCCGAGTAGTAATACTTTGAAGTTCAGCCGCTTTGGCTTGCCAAAAGCATTGGCAGGACTACGATAGAGTTTCAGCTTTGCCATAGCCGTGTCTCATTCCCAGACGATTTCTGCACGGAGGAATGCCAGAAGGTCTTCTGCCTGCGGGCGCTCGATTCCTGTAAGCTGACCCTTTACATTCGGGTCCCCAAGTATGACAGCATTTCCAAGACACGTAATCAATCCAGCCTTTCCTTTGGACTGGAAAGGCATTTTCCATTGCGTCAGCGCTTTCCTGTGACCTTCCTCGTTCACCAGCATCGTATACCCAATAATTGGAGGAGTTACTGATTCCATATGCCCTCGAATGAGAACTTGAATTTCAAGCAAGGTCCACGTTCGTTCAAATAATCCAACCGACCTCAGATTGGGTTCAATCAGGATTCCCAGCATCAGTTCCGCACCTGGGCAGGAAGATTCAAGCCCGCTTCCACAGTCAGCAAAGCAGGACGGTATAAAGAGACTGCAAAGGGATACTCATGAGTCTGCAAAATCATTGCCCGCCTCCAATCATTGATACTATAGGCGACCAAGGCCGCCCATGCCACACAGTGCTCGCAGCAAGCTTCTGCCGCCGACTGCTTTATGCATCCCTTTGGAAATGCTATGCTGATGTGAAACTTCCCCGAGGAGTACCCATGACCCCTTTTGTCCTCGCAATAAGCATCATCTCCGTTGTCTCAATCTTTGTCCTGCTCCCGGGGATTATCGTAGGAGGCAGCCTTTGGAACCATAAGCTAAAGCTCAAGGAACGAGAACTACTTGTCAGGGAAAAAGAACTTGAATTAGAGCGTGAACGGCTCTCCTATGACAAGGTCGTCGAAGCCCGAGCTGCCATAGAGCGCGCCGGGGAGATTGTGCCGAAGGCAGATACTACCCGATAAGGCATTGCCAATAGACTAAATTTACAACATCGGAGTAATGCAGTATTCTTTTCTTGTGACAGCCATAATGGCTTTGGGAGAAAAAATTTGCCGCGATCTGGCCACATCTCGACGAGCGGGCGAAAAGGCTTCTCGCAGCTACTGAGGCTCGACAGCTCGGCTACGGAGGGGTGACGGCGGTCAGCAAAGCCTGCGGACTGTCCAGGGTGACGATCACCAAAGCCCTGGAAGAGCTTGAGGCCGCCCCCCTCGAGACAGGGCGAATACGGAAACCGGGCGGGGGTTGCCGTAGCCTCATCGACCAAGATCCAGGTCTCATGGAATCCCTCGAAGCGCTCATGGAGCCACTGTCCCTCGGTTCCTCGGGCCTTCCCCTCCTCACCGACTATCTTTTACTCGCAGATTTGGTCATGCTCAATCCTTGGCTGGAAGAAACTGCTGTTCGCCGTGTCCTTGACGTCGGGAGCCTTCAGACCTGCCACAGCGACAGCCTCTTGGAGAGATAATGAAATTGAAGCCATTCGGGTCAGGCATAGCTGCCAATTTCGCCAGGTTTGACCTGGCTTCGGTTCCCCACGACCAAGTCTTCATGCTGGGTGTCTTTGGAATCTCCAAATTCCTCACAGGCTTCATCTATCTGTTGATAAGCAGGAAAGCCAGAGAGCTATCCCCCTATGTCCTGATCATCATTCCTCTTTCCTATATCCTGGGACTCATCGGGATTAACTCGGGTGGGGTTCATGGACAGGAAGCATTCGATGGCAGGTATTTCATGATGGTCTATTTTCCATCTGCATAGTCACTTTCATCGTCTTCATGTCCCATCGGAGGGAGAATCCCCTGAAAGACTTGGCGAAATAAAAGAGGGTGAAAATGGGTATCCGCACTGCAATTGTCACTGGGGCAAACAAGGGAATAGGAAAGGAGACAGCCCGCGAATTGGCAAAGGCAGGGTTTCGGGTCATTCTTGCCTGTCGGAACACCCAAGCCGCAGACCAGGCCAAGGCTGAGATAACCCAGGAAACAGGCAACAGGGAAGTTCATGTCGTTTCTCTGGACATTTCTTCACGAAAATCGATTCAGGATTTTGTCGAACAGTTCAAGGAGCAGTTTGGCACACTGAATGTGCTGGTCAACAACGCCGGAATATCAAATACAAGGGATGAAAAGACAAGCGACGGCCTGGAACCCATAATCGGGACGAATTTCTACGGAACCTTCATGCTCACACAAAGGCTTTTGCTGCTTTTCGAGAAGGGAGCAGAATGCCGCATCATTGTCGTTGTCTCAAACATCTACACAATGGGAAGGTTCAGCTTCGATAGGATTGGAGCCTACCGGTGGGTCAAGGCATACGCGGTATCGAAGTACCTTCTTCTGCTCTATGTTCTGGAATTGGCAAAAAGGAACAAGGAATCCGGCATCGAGGTATTCGCCGTTCATCCAGGAATCGTCAGGACAACGATCATGTTCACGAACAAGTGGTACGACGCAATTATCCGTGTGATATTGAGTCCGTTCTTCATTGACCCCGTGGAAGGATGCAGGACGAGCGTATATCTGGCACTCTCCGAATCAGTACGAGGGCAAGGCGGGAGTCTCTTCGCCAAGTCAAAACGAATCGAGATACCAGCAAGGTTCAGGGACCTTGAATTGGCGGAGAAGGTTTGGGACCTGGGAATGGAGTACCTGAACAGGCAATAAGGTGGCATCTTGCCCCGATGGCCGGATCCAGGGGAATCTTGGAAAACTTCAAGACAATCCAAAGAAACCCGAGCTATGCTCGGGCCGACGCGAGGCGCGCCATCCCTGGCGCACTGGCATCCTGCAGGCTTTGACGCGGACCGATCACGCAATCAGAAGCTCAGCACCACCTTCCCGGACTCCCCCCCGATCATCGCGTCGAAGCCCTTCTGGTAGTCGTCAAAGCTGAACCGGTGGGTGATGATCGGTGTTATGTCCAATCCGGAGCGGATCATGGCTTCCATCTTGTACCAGGTCTCGAAGATCTCGCGGCCGTAGATGCCCTTGATGAAGAGGCCCTTGAAGATGACCTGGTCCCAGTCGATGCCGGAGCCCTTGGGCATGATGCCGAGCATGGCGACGCGGCCGCCGTGGTACATGTTCTCGAGCATATCGCCGAAGGCCTGGGGGCTGCCGGACATCTCGAGGCCGACATCGAAGCCGCCGACCATGCCCAGGCCCTCCATGACGTCGGCGAGCTTTACTTTCGTCACATTTATGGCATTCTCGATTCCCAGCTTCCGGGCGAGGCCGAGGCGCCAGTCGTTGACATCGGTGAGGACCACGTTGCGCGCCCCGTTGTGGCGGGCGATGGCTGCGGCCATGATGCCGATGGGGCCGGCTCCGGTAACCAGGACATCCTCTCCCACGACATCGAAGCTGAGGGCGGTGTGGGTAGCGTTGCCGTAAGGGTCAAAGATGGAGGCTATCTCGTCGGGCACTGAGGGATGGACCTTCCAGACATTGGTCTGGGGTATGGACACGTACTCGGCGAAGCAGCCCTGTCGGTTGACACCGACACCTAGGGTATGAGGGCAGAGGTGGCGCTTGCCGGCCTTGCAGGCGCGGCACTCGCCGCAGACGATGTGGCCCTCGGCAGAGACGCGTTCACCGAGCTTCCAGCCCTTGACCTCGGGGCCGATTTCGACAATCTCGCCGACGAATTCATGGCCGATCACCATGGGGGTCTTGATGGTGCGCTGGCTCCAGGCGTCCCATTTATAGATGTGGACATCGGTGCCGCAGATGGCTGTCTTCTTGACCTTGATGAGGATGTCTCCAATGCCAACCCTGGGCATCGGAACATCTTCCATCCATATTCCCTCTTCCGGGGACTTCTTTACGAGGGCTTTCATGCGGGCTCCTTTTGAACGCTATCCAGCCTGGGGCCAATCAGCCATGGCTATCCAGTCCCGGGCTGTACACGGATACTGCTTGTACCCCGCTTCTTGCCTTGCAGGCGTCCATACTTCGGGGTTCGATAGTATAAATCCCTTTTTTCTCGCTGTGTAAAGAAAGGCGGCGCTGAATCCCGTCGAGAATGGAAAGAAGGGTTTCCAGGTCCAATGGGAGAATCAGTGGAGACAGGCCCGCACAGGTTGCACATAGAGAAGCTCGTTGCCGGCGGGGATGGGCTGGCCTTCCTGGAGGGGAGGGCTGTCTTTGTGCCGCTCACGCTTCCGGGCGAGGACGTCGTGGCAAGGATAATCCTTGAACGGAGCGATTATCTCCGCGCTGAACTCGTTTCAGTCCTGGCTGCAAGTCCGGACCGTGTGGAACCCGTCTGCCCACTCTTCGGACGCTGCGGGGGCTGCAACCTGCAGCACTGCGCTCCTGACGCACAGCTGAGCCTCAAGGCGGGCATTGTCCGCGAGCTCTTTGCGCGGACGGCGGGGATCGAGTTCAATGCGGGAGCGGGTGCTCCGGGGTTCATTGTAGAAGCTGGTGCTGTCTATGGTTACCGCAACCGGATGCAACTCCACTTCGATTCGGAGGGACGCCTGGGGCTGTCCCGCCGTGAATCGAATGAGGTGATGGCCATTCCTGGCTGCCCGGTGGCGCTGGAGTCCCTCGACGAATGGATAGGCGAGCGTTCCAATTCCACCGGGATTCGCAGCGAGATGGCCCCCTACCTCGGTAACCGCGACCGCTTTGTGGCTTTTGGGGCAGGGAAGAAGGTCTGGATCGAAGGACAGCATATACAGGCCAAGGTTGAGGTTTTGGGTCAGCCGATCTCCTTTCCCCTCGGAAGCTTTTTTCAGAGCAACCTCGAACTCCTGGAACGGCTTGTACCGGCAGTGGTGGAGGGCTTCGAGGGAGGACGGGCTGCAGACCTTTACGCGGGAGTGGGGCTCTTCGGGCGCTTCCTCGCGGAAAAGGGCGGCCGCGTTACCTTGGTGGAGGAGAATGCCGAATCTCTGGCACTGGCGCGCGTCAATGCGAAGGGACCTTCCCATGAATATTCAGCGCAATCGGTGGATGCCTGGTGCAGGGGTCCTGGCGCAAGGGCGGAATTTGACTTCCTTGTGCTGGACCCGCCCCGGACCGGCCTGTCGCCGGGGCTCGCAGCCTGGATCGTGGCCCGGAAGCCTCCCAGGGTCTCCTATGTGAGCTGCGACCCGGTCACGCTTGCCCGCGATGCAAAGGCCCTCCTCGCTGGCGGCTACCGCCTCGAAAGCCTCAGTCTCTACGACTTCTACCCGCAGACAGGCCACATCGAAGCCTTGGCTCGCTTCGCCCAGGATGGAGGCAGGAGATGAGGCGGGGGCTGACCCAGATCCTTCTCCTTCTCGGCTTCGCGATCGGGGCGGCGGAACTTCCCCCCCTCTTCCGCCTGCCGACTGGCGGCCTCCCCATGGCCGCACCTGTGCTTGATGCCTCGCTCACGCCACCGGCGATCTGGTTCCTCTCCGACGATAAATCCCTCTATCTCCTGTCCGAGCAGGCGGCCCTCCTGCTCAAATTTTCCCTCGAACAGCCGCGCAAATTCCTCGCTGTCGATACCGCTGGCCGGGCCCTCGTGCTGGTGGATGTCCTTCCTGGCGGCCAGACCCGCGGCAAGCCACCCTACCTGATGGCCATCACCCGGGCTGGAATAATCGCCTGGGCCCAGGGGTTGGGCGACTTTGTGCCTGCTGGCAGGACGATCGAAGGGGCAGCCTTCGGTTTCGACGGAAGGATCCTTCTGGTATCAGGCCCAAAGCTGCGCTGCGTCTCGGCTGCGGGCAAGTCCCTATGGGATGCAGCGCTTCCCGGGGGGGCCGACTGCAAGCCCTCTACTGATGGGGTAGGTAACTTTCTCGTGGCCAGCGGAAAAGAAAGCGACGAGGGGGGGGGCAAGGCCGTCCTCACCCTCTATTCGCCCTATGGCGTCGTACTGGCAACCTATGGCGCCGAACAGACCGGCGAGGTCCGCGCCACGGCTCTTTCTCCCTTCGCTCTTGTCGGCCCAAGCGGCGCAGCGGGCCTTGCCGACGGACGGGTCCTCCTCCTTGATGCGGAAACAGCCTCGGCTCGTTCCCTCGAGGCCGTCGGTGCAGCCAAGGCTATCGTGGACCTTGATTTTGACGGCAAGCTCCTCGCGGCCCTCGACGCAGGGGGTTCGCTCGCTGTCTGGGATGCCGAGGGAAAGCCGCTCTGGCGTGCAGAAACCGGCGCCAGCGAGGGGCGTCTAACGCTCCTGTCACAGCGTGTCATTGTAACGGGAAGGGGCACAGCCCTTACCTTCACACGCAATGGCGACCTCCTCAGGCAGGCTACGATAACCAACGCGGCGGCGGCTGCCCTTGTCAGTCCGAGCGGCCTTATCTTTTCAGCCGGCGTCGATTGGGTACTTGCCGCCTACACCTTCGAACCAGCCCCGGGACCCTATTCCGTCCCGCGGCGCATCCCCTATCCCAGCGACCGGAGCGCCGTGTCGAAACTCCTCAACCGCGATGGAGCGATCAACCAGGAGGAACGCCAAATCGCCCTCGTAACGGATATTGAAAAAAGGTTCGATTCGGGTAGGATAGGGGCCAGCGAGGCTCAGGACCGCGCAGTACTCGAAGCCATCCTCAGCGGAGACTTCGCAGCACGCGGCGGGCAGGCCGACCCGCGACATAGCATGTTCATCCAGCCGCGGGCGGATGCCTGTCGCGTGCTGGGGAAAATTGGCTCGCCGCAATCGGTCCGGGCCTTGCTGGCGATGGTTGAAACCGAAGCTGACCCGGCAATGCGGGCGGCGGCCCTCAACGCCATCGGGGACATCGGGCTCGATCCCGAGGGCCTCTGCGGCTATCCCTTTGCGAGGATGGCCCTGCTCGAGCGCCTCGACGATGAAGTCGCCTGGGCCCTCATCGGGGCGATCGAGGCTATGTCCCTCGCTTCGGGGAGCCCTCCCTCGGCGCTCATGACCCGTGCGCTGGTCGGTCTTTCGGGGCAGCCCTACGGCCTGACGGTCCGCGAGCGGGCGAAGGCGACCATCGCGAAGGTTGCTGGATCCAAGGGTCGGCAAGGCGATTGAAAAACTCATGCATGACGGCAGGAGCAAGTTTGAGGAGGAATCGTGGGGTACTTTGACAGGTCTGGCTCGTCGATGATGGCGGCCGCGACTGGAACTCGGCTTTTGTTCGGCCTTGCACTCCTGTCCCTCGCGCTGGGAATGGCGACGGCCCAGAGTCTCGAAGTCGCCAGGAGCGAGCTCGATTCGACGAGGGACAAGCCAGTGACCTTTGTCAATTACGAAGGCCCGCAGGCTGTCATCGAATCCGATGCCGCCATCCGCAGCATCGGGTCGAACCTGGCCACAGCCGTCGGCAAGCCCGAGGGAAGGCCGGACCGCGCGGGTGACCCCGATCGCTACGCGGTACGGCGCGTCATCGGCCCCGAGGCGGCTTCCTGGCTCGACGCCGATATCATCATAATTGGCAAGAATGCCCTGGTCGACCACATTGCCAACATCAGGCGCATCGTCTCCGGCTACCTCGAGACCGCCTGGGGATACTCCCGCCGCGACGCCGACCTCATCGCGATCTTCGTTACCGTCTACAACGCGGTACGCCGGGGCGATGTCGCCTATCTTGGCGACAGGTACAAGCCGGATGTGATGAAGGAACTGCCGGCAGAATCGGCGGGCCTGTCGAAGAACTGGCACGAGTGGGCCGGAAAGACCCGCATCATCATCCCCCTGTCGGCGGGGGCTGTGCCAGGCGCCGCCGGAGCGGTGTCCACCGGAACGATCTCCGAGCAGGCCGTCACCGAGACCATGAAGGAGCTGCCGGGCGGCGGCATCGGCGAACGCCAGGCCCTCGTCGACATCAAGGAAAAAGAGGTCACACAGGGCCAGGCAACAGCTGAAAAGGCGAAGACCGAAGCGGTCGTCGCAGCGAAGGTGGCGGTCGAAGCCACGGCCAAGCTCGCGACAGCCACCGCTGCACTTGCACAGGCACAGGCTGCGGCTGCCCCCCCTCCTGCAGCGGCTCCTGTCCCTCCTGCAGCGGCTCCTGTCCCTCCTGCAGCCGCAGCCCAGCAGCCGGTCACCACGCAGGCCGCCGCAGTGAACACGACAGCAGCCGGGGCCGCAGTCGCCGCCGCCGAGAAGGCTGTCGTCGAGGCCACAGCTGCAGCGGTCAGCGCCCAGGCAACGGCTGAGGTCAAGGCTGCGGCCGCCGAGAAGGCCGTAGCCGTGGTCGAAGCGAAAAAGGCCGAGGTAGCTGTCGACCGCACGAACATCGCCGGGGACCAGAACAACCAGATCGCGAAGGAGATCGCTGCGAGTGCAGTCGACGAGTCCGCAGGCATCTGGCTCTTCGAGATCGTCGATGCTGGCTACCCCTATGCGCGCATCGCCTTCGTGGACGCCACGACCGGCACGACCTTCCGCACCTCGGTCCTCAACACCATCCACTCCCGCTCCATCGTCGATGCAGGCACTGTCTATGTCGCCGTTGCGGGCAAGACCGAGGGTACAGGGGCCATCCGCCTCGTGGCGATAGACAAGAAGACCCTTGTCCAGACCGCCCAGGGCACGGTGGACATCCACAGCGAAAGCACCGTCACCAAGGTCGGCGAGGTCTTCTACGCCTCCATCAAGGCACCTGACGGAAAGTACTATCTAGGACGATTCGACGCGACGCTCGCGGAGACCGCCCGTTCGACCGAGGCGGTCAACCCGATGACCTTCGTGGTCCAGGATCCCGACGGCGTGGTGGCGCAGGCGGCCTCGGGAGGATTCCTTGCCCTTGACGCCACGTCACTCGCGCTGGTCAGGAAGCTGGGGCTGTAGGGGGAGGCCGGACCATTTGAGGGTTCTGGGGCTCATTTGACCTGCACCAGGGCAAAGTCCGATTCTCCGGACACCTGGCGGAGCTGCAGGCGCATGCGTTTGCCGGCGATCTTCGCTTCCGCGCCCTGGAGGTAAGCCGACAGCTCGCCGAGGGTCACCGTGCTGTCTCCATCGGCATCGGCCCTGCCCTGGAGGCCCTCGGCGAGGCTGGAGGCGAACAGACCTTCGAAGGCATCGCCCTGCGCGGTCACGGCAGAAAGCTGGCAGACCCCGTAGGCCTCTGAAAGCGCTGCGAAGAGCTCATTGTCATCGGCCCTGACCGCAGCCTCGGCGGCCGCACCACGAAGGGCGGTGACAGGACTTCGGGCGTCGTTCATGAGGACTACCTTGCCGGCGGCATCGAGACCATTCTTCATTATTGCTTGCAGAGAGTCCCAATTGATCGATCCTGAGGGATGCCCGGGGTCCTGGTCCGAGGTAACGAAGTAGTGCTTGCCATCCTGGTCAGCCTCGTAGCCCGCCAGGTAGAGTACCACAGTGTCCTCGGGCCGGGCCTGCCGCTTCACGAACTCGGCCAGTGCCGAGCGGAAGTTTGCGGCCGTCGCATCCTTGCCCAAAAGGAGCATCGTCCTGACCTCCCTGTAGAGGCCTCCCCTCTGCGCCAGAAAGACCGACTCGAAGAGCTGGGCATCCGCGATGGACTTCGAAAGCTTCCACTTCCCGGGTTCTGCGCTTGCCGGGTACTCATCGACTGCCAGGGCCAGGAAATACAGGTCTCTGCCTGGATCCTTTTTCATACAATTGAGACGGAGTTCCTTCCAGCCTGAACGGACGCCCTTTTCGTTGAAAGCCGCTGCGGTGATCACGTTCTCTCCGGGATGAAGTCTCGCCTTGAAGCTGGGGCGGGCCTCGGTCTTCCTGTCTGCGATAGCCAGCCCGAACTCCGAGCTTCCTGGAAGCGGCCTTCCGTTGACCTTGACCATGATGGAGCTGATTGGGTACTTCGGGTCCTGTGCGAGGAGTTTTAACGTCACCGAGTCAAGTTCTGTCTGCCCGGCTTCGGGGGAGATGAAGGACAGGGTGGGCGGAACCGCGAACGCGGAAGGAAGCGTCCGCTTGAACCGGGCCGCAAGGTAGTCGGAGGTCTGCCCCCCGAGGCGCCCGGCGATGATGTCGGGCCTCCGATAGACGGCCTCGTACTGATCCAGGCCATGGATCCCGCCTTTGAATTTGTAGGCAACACGTTTCGCAGCACCCGGCGAGCCGTCGAAGTAGCCATCATCGGTGTAGGCGAGCCAGTCGGACTCGTCGAGGGCCACAAGGGTGACGATGCAGCTGCCCGTCGCCAGATCCCAGACTTTCACGCTGCCGTCGAGTGACGATGAAGCCAGGGTTTTCCCCCCGGATCCGAAGGCGACGGAAGTGACGGCGCCGGCGTGGCCCACAAGCGTGGAAAGAAGCCTGCCGGAAGCGAGGTCCCACAGTTTCACGGTTCGATCATCGCCGGCCGAGGCCACGGTCGCGCCGTCGGAAGAGACGGCGAGGGCAGATATCCCAGCGGCGGCATCGGATAGCGTGCCCAGCAGTCTGCCCGTGGCAACGCTCCACAGCCGAAGGGTCCTGTCCCAGCTACCCGAGACCAATGTCGTGCCGTCGGGGGCAAAGGCCACGGTATTGACCCAATTGGTATGGCCTGTCAGCGTCTGGACCGGCTTTCTCGAGGGAATGTCCCAGAGCCTCGCCGCCCTGTCCCAGCTTCCGGACGCGAGCGTCCGTCCGTCGGGACTGAAGGCTACTGCATCTACGATCTGCGTATGCCCGACGAAGGTCGCCACGTGGCGCTTCGAAGCCAGTTCCCAGAGCTTGATGCCCTTGTCCAGGCTTCCCGAGGCCAGGTTCCGCCCGTCGGGGCTGAAAGCCAGGGAACTCACCCAATTGGTATGACCAGAAAGCGTCGAAAGGAGCCTGCCCGTCTGGACTTCCCATAGCTTCACCGATTTGTCGTAGCTCGCCGTTGCGAGTGTGCCGCCATCGGGGCTGAAGGCCAGGGCGCTGAAGGGCGACGAATGGTCGCCCAGGGTCGAAAGGAGCCTGCCAGAGGCAAGGTCCCAGAGCTTTGGAGCACCCCCATCGGAAGCGAGGATCCTCCCATCGGGGCTGATGGCGATGGACTTGACGGCAAGGGAATGCGCCGACATCGTCGACAACAGACGCCGGGAAGGAAAATCCCAGAACTTCACCGTCCTGTCAAAGCTTCCCGAGGCGAGGGTCCTGCCGTCGGGGCTGAATGCCACTGCGCTGACGGGGCCCGAGTGTCCCGAGATGGTCGCCAGCGTCTTGCCAGAGGAAACTTCCCAGAGCCGGAGCGTAGTGTCCGAACTTCCCGAGGCGAGGATCTTTCCGTCGGGACCAAAGGCCAGGGAATTGACGGAATCGCCGTGCCCCGACAGGCTGGAGACAATCTTTCCTGAGGCGAGGTCCCAGAGCCAGACTGTCTCGTCGGCCCCTCCGGAAGCCAGCATCCTGCTGTCGGGGCTGAAGGCGATGGCAGCGACGAAGTCGGTGCCCCCGGAAAGAATCGCAAGTGCTTCGCCTGACGTAGCATCCCAAAGCCGTACGGCCTTGTCGGCCCCGCCTGAAGCCAGGATCCTGCCGTCGGGGCTGAAGGCCAGGGAACTGACGCCCCGGGGATTCCCGGCGAGGATCGACAGGGACGTGCCGGAGGCAGGATCCCAGAGCCTCACCGTGCCGTCGAGGCCTCCCGAGGCAAGGGTCTTCCCGTCGGGGCTGAAAGACAGGGTATTGACATAATTAGTATGACCAACAAGAGTCGAAAGAGGCCTCCCGGTCGGGACATCCCAGAGCCGGACAGAGTTGTCGTTGCCTCCCGAGGCCAGGACCCTGCCATCGGGGCTGAAAGCCACGGAATTGACTTGACTGCCATGCCCCTGGAGCGTGGCCAGAAGCTGCCCTCCGGGAAGGGCCCAGAGCTTCACTGCCCTGTCACGGCTCCCCGAAGCAAATACCCGGCCGTCAGGGCTGAAGGCTACGGAGGTCACCTGATCCGAATGCCCATTCTGGACCACAAGCTCCGGCAGCATGACTGCCGGCCCCATGACTGCCGGCAACAAGGCCGCAGGCGGAGCCTTGCCTCCCTGGCCAAGGGCCAGGGACAGTGCAGACAGGGCAAAGGCGCAGAGGGCACTGCGTCGAGACATATTCATTCCCATATCCCCGAAACCTCATTCCCGCATGCACCAGCCCTTGCCGAGGGGCATGCAACCCGGCGGGCATCCAGTTTTTGACCTTGTGCGACAATTCCGCTTTCCGCGTACCCTATAGCATACTCACGGCCTGCTGGAATGCAAAAAAACCCGGCCCACCTCTGGACTCCATGGATATCCTCCGCCAATCAGCTCCCTTCCCCCGTATGGAAGTTGCATGAAATCATTGGCGAGATTAGACTTGGCGCATGAGCATACGACTGCATTCCGAGGGCGGAGCCGGCGAAGTCACCGGGTCGAAGCATATCCTGTCCGTCGATGGGGCCCGCTGCCTCATCGACTGTGGGGCCTACCAGGGCAAGCGGGAGGTGGCAGAAGCCAAGAACCGTGCCCTCGTGCCCGATCCCGAGAGCCTGGCCTCGGTCATCCTGACCCACGCCCACTTCGACCACTGCGGCATGCTGCCCCTCCTGGCCAAGCGCGGCTATCGGGGCAACATCTACGCGACGCCGGCCACCCGCGACCTCGCGGGCATCGTCATGATGGATTCTGCGGCCATCCAGTCCCGCGATGCGGAATACCTGGGCAAGCAGGCTGTCAAGAAAGGGCAGAAGTTCACATGGCAACCCCTCTACGACGAAGAGGACGTGATCACAGCCCAGGGCCAGTTCGTCACGGTCTCCTACCACAGGCCTATGCCCATCGGCGATGGCATCAAGATCGAGTTCTTCGACGCCGGGCACATCCTGGGTTCCTCAATGGTCTACACCCACGCCCGCGACCGTTCGGGCCGCGAGGTGACCATCGGATTCACCGGCGACCTCGGACGGAAGAACAAGCCCATCATCCGCGACCCGGAGCCCCTGCCGCCCTGCGACTACCTCGTCCTGGAGGCAACCTATGGCGACAGGCTCCACGAATCGGTGGATGAGGCCCTCGACCTCCTGGCCAAGGTCGTCAATGACGCGGTGGCCCGCAACGGAAAGATCATAATTCCTTCCTTCGCGATCGAGCGCACCCAGGAACTCGTATACTATTTCCATGTCCTCCACGACCAGAAACGCATCCCGGAGATCCCCATCTGGGTGGACTCGCCGATGGCCATCAACGCGACCTCGATCTTCCAGATCCACCCCGAGTGCTACGACTCGGACATCCACGAAGCCTTCATCAAACACCACGAGAACCCCTTCGGGTTCAATTCCCTGCATTTCTCGGCGAGCGTCACCGATTCCAAGAGGCTCAACGACCTCAAGGGCGCGGCGATCATCATCTCGGCGGACGGCATGTGCGAGGCCGGTCGCATCCAGCACCACCTCATGCACATCGTCGAGGACGAGCGCAACACCATCCTGATTGTCGGATTCATGGCCGAGCATACCCTTGGGCGCCGCATCCGAGACCGCGAGAAGGAACTCCGCATCCATGGGGATATCTACCGCCTGAAAGCCCATGTCGAGGAAATAAAGGCCTTCTCGGCGCATGCCGATTACCAGGAGGTCTGGGACTGGATGCAGTTGCTTGATCTTACGCGCCTGAAAAAGGTCTTCCTCGTCCACGGCGAGCCGAAGTCCCTGCAGCACCAGTCGGAATTCCTCCACTCGAAGGGCATCAAGGACATCCAGGTCATCAAGTACGGCGAGAGGTACGACCTCTAGCATGGCAAAAGCCGCCGAATGGGCAAAGCCGGTCTTCCATGCAGGCTTCGAGGTGCGGGACTGCGAGCTCGACGCGCAGGGATTGTCAACAATGCCCATTACCTGCGCTACTTCGAGCACGCCCGCCACCGCTTCCTGCGCTCCCGCGGCATCGGCCCGTGTCGAGACGGCGATCGTGTCCGGGGGAAGGCCCGTGCCCGCCTCGCCAGAGATGATCGAAGGGCTATTCGCTGCGGCCACTACGGGACTGGCCGCAACGGCTACTACGGGACTGGCCGCAACGGCCACTACGGGACTGGCCGCAACGGCCACTACGGGACTGGCCGCAACGGCTGCGACGGAGCCAGGACTGCGGCCAAGCCCGGTGCCATCAAATCCACGCCCCAAGGAAATTATGGAGGTAACTATATGAAACAAGCTGGCATCGCCCTGACCACCCTCGCATTCCTGGTTCTGGTCCTGGCCAAGCCAATGGGCGCACAGGTAGCCCCCCAGGCAGCCACCGACACGGCTACTCACGCAACGTCCGCGGCTGATACGCAAGCGACGGGCAGCGACACCCCTACTCCAGCCACCGCCCAGGCAGCTGGCGCAGACGGTGCGGCGCAACCAGCCCCGCAGGCAAGCAGCAACACCGCTGCGCAGGCCGCTGCGCAGGTACCCACCGACAGCGCTGCGATGCCCGCCGCGCAAGCAGCCCCTGCCGCCCCCGACGCAGGAGTTGCAGCCCAGATCGCCACCCTCAATGCGCGGATCGCGAAGCTCGAAACAGATCTTGGATCGGCCGAGAAAAAGGCGGTCGCCCTCGAGCGCGGGCTTGCGGCCGAAAAGGACTCCCGAAGCGCTGGCGAAAGGGCCGCAGCTTCCCTGCAATCCAGACTTGCGACTGCCAGTTCGACAGCCGAGGAACTCAGGGCGAAACTGAAGGAGCGCGATATCATCGCCGACAGGCTGGCCCTCCTCGCAACCGAGAGGGACAGGCTGGTGGTGAGCCTTGGGGCCGAGCGCTCCGGCATCCTCGACCCCGCGGGATGGCCTGTAACGGTACTATCCGGTTTCGCTGCGGCCAAGCCGAAGCTCGGCACCTGGAAGCTTGGGTCCGCACAGGCAGAACAAACCAATTCAAAGGAATTCTTCTCGCGCCTCGAGATTCCCCTCGTGCAGAAAAACAAGTCTTATCTCTATCGATTTTCGATGCAGTCCACCGGAAAGGGCTGGGTCGGACTTGGCCTGCACTTCTTCGCCTCTGACGTCAGGTCCGGGAAGGGCTACGGCGAGGGACGTAGCCTTCTGGTCTGGTTTACCCGCGATCCGGCCGCCCGCAAGTCGGATGCGACCTGGCTCCAGCTCTACCGCTCCGACAACGACGTAGTGATGGAGAAG
>JBAXTA010000060.1:0-16648 GCA_037130415.1 Spirochaetota bacterium | reverse complement strand
GGACTTGGCGACGGTCATGATGTCGGGCTTCAGGCCCCAGTGTTCGCAGGCAAACATCGCCCCGGTACGGCCGAGGCCGGTCTGGATCTCGTCAATTATAAGGAGTGCGCCGCGCTGCGTGCAGAGTTCGCGCAGGGCGGGTAGGTAGTCGTCGGGGGGAATGTTGATGCCGCCCTCGCCCTGGATGGCTTCGAGTATGACGGCTGCCGTGTCGGGGCCGATGGCCCCTTCCATGGCGGCAATGTCGCCGAAGGGCACTTTGGAAAAGCCCGGCATGAGGGGACCGAAGGACTCGCGATAGGCCTCGCGACCTATGGCCGAAAGGGCAAAACCCGTATGCCCGTGATAGGACTTGTCGGCGTAAACGATGCCCGGCCTGCCTGAGGAGCCGCGGGCGATCTTGATGGCAGCATCGACAGCCTCGCCGCCCCCCACGCCGAAGACGCAGCCAGACAGGCCCTCCGGCGCTATCGATGCCAGCTTTTTGGCAAGCTCTGCCTTCTGGCGCGAGGCGAGGAGGAAGACCCCGATGTCGTAGGTATCGAGGGCTTCCTTGAGCACGCGGACCATTTCCGCGTTGTGACGGCCGAGGTTCATGATGCCGGAACCGGTCTGGCAATCGATATATTTAGTTCCAGTTATATCCCAGGTGCTCGCGCCGTCCCGCCTCTCCTCGATGATGTCGATGCCCGCACTCTTGAGGGTGCGGACCTTCATCGGACTGATGTGCCTGGCGAAATCGGCCAGGGCTGCCTTCTTGACTGACGCTGCATCTTTTTCCATGTAGTCCTCCGGAAAAAAAGGCCTGGGCCGGGAAAGACAGAGACTACCTTCGCTCCGGTGGCTTGTCAAAAGGAAAGCGCTGCCGCAATGACTGCTGGCCCAATGGCCTTTTCAAGCCTCCCGTACTCGGCTACTCTCCTCCCACTGCAGCACTCGGAGGAACCGGCCATGACACGCTTTACCGACGCCTTCATCAGGGACATCCCCAAGACCGACCTCCACGTCCACCTCGACGGTTCGCTCCGCCTGTCGTCGCTGATCGACATGGCAAAACGGGGAAAGGTGGAGCTGCCCTCCTGCACCGAGGCAGGCATGCGCGAGCTTGTGTTCAAGGACAGCTACGCTGACCTGCCCGAATACCTCAAGGGCTTTCAGTACACCTGCGCAGTGATGCGCGACCTGGAGAATCTCGAACGGGTTTCCTACGAGCTGGCACAGGACAACATGGCAGAGGGCGTCTTCTACATCGAGCCCCGCTTTGCGCCGCAGCTCCTCATGGACAACCGCAGCCTGACCATGGAAAAGATCCTCGAGGCGGTGGACAAGGGACTCAGGCGCGCCAAGACAGAGTTCAACTCGGTCCCCGCGGTCCGCGAGGGAAGGATGCCGCCCTTCGACTATGGCATCATTGCCTGCGCCATGCGCATGTTCGACGGAGGGTACTCTCCCTACTACCGCGATTTCTGCGCCATTCACAATTACTCCGACCACGTCGAGGTCCTCAAGCTCGGGGCCATCGAGGTTGCCCGTGGTGTCGTGGGCATCCGGGACCGCATGGGCATCCCCATCGTGGGCTTCGACATCGCAGGGCAGGAGGCCGGATACCCGGCCGGGGATTTCCGCGAGGCCTTTGACTTTGTCCACAAGAATTTCATGCACAAGACCGTCCACGCGGGCGAGGCCTACGGCGCCGAGAGCATCTTCCAGGCCATCACCGACCTCCACGCCGACCGCCTCGGACACGGCTACTTCCTCTTCGATGTCGACAAGGTCACCGATCCCGAGATCAAGGACAGGAAGGCCTATATCGAAAGGCTCGCCTCCTTCATAGCCGACCAGAGGGTCACCATAGAGGTCTGCCTTACGAGCAATCTCCAGACCAACCCGGCCCTCACCGACATCCGCAGGCACTCCCTCGGGAAAATGCTCGAGCGCAGGCTTTCCACGACCCTCTGTACCGACAACCGCCTGGTGTCCAACAACTCGGTATCGAAGGAGATCCGCCTGGCGGTCGACAACTTCGACATCAGCCCGAAGACGCTCAAGAACATCATCGTCTACGGCTTCAAGCGGAGCTTCTACCCAGGCCCCTATTCCGAAAAAAGGAACTATGTACGCCAGCTCATTACGTATTACGAGGATATCGCGAGGAAGCACGGCATCGACGAGGCAGGAGGGTAAGCCAGGGCTTTCCATAGGCTGCGAGAAAATTCCCGGCGCGGCCTGCATTGCCTTCGGCCAGGCTGTATTGTGCAGCCGCGATGAAGTGCTGTGTCGACGGTAGCGGTCGTCAATCAACTATCCCCAGGAGTGGTCATGTCATCAAATAGACAATCCCCGACCGGCCCGCTGATGGCCGTGCTTTTTCTCGGAGTGCTCATGGGAGCGATGGACATCGCCATCCTTGGACCTGCCCTGCCCGCGATGAAGGCGGATTTCGCGTCCACCGAGCGTGACCTCGCCCTCCTGTTCTCCATCTACGTGCTTTTCAGCCTTGTCAGCACCCCCCTCATGGCCAAGCTTTCCGACCTCTTCGGCCGGCGGATGGTCTATACCATCGATGTCGCCCTCTTCGCCGCCGGCTCGGCACTGGTCGCGCTTTCATCCGGCTTTGGCATGCTGCTCGCAGCCCGCGCGCTCCAGGGTATCGGCGCAGGTGGGATATTCCCCGTGGCCAGCGCGGTCATCGGGGATGTGTTTCCCCAGGAGCGCCGCGGCCGGGCCCTTGGGATGATAGGCATGGTATTCGGCCTCGCCTTCATCATCGGGCCTGTAGTTGGCGGAATCCTGCTTCCCTTTGGCTGGCGTTGGCTGTTCTGGATCAACGTGCCGCTGGCCCTCCTTGTCATCGGCCTCGGGCTGTCGCGGCTCCCGCACGAAAGGAAGCCGCCATCGGGAAAATTCGACCTGCCCGGTTCCATTCTCCTTTCGTTGATCCTCGCATCCTTCGCCTTCGGGCTGTCGAGGATCGACACGGCGCATTTCATTCCAAGCCTCCTTTCCTTTGGCTCGGGCGGCCTCGTGCTCCTGTCTTTCCTTCTCGCACCGGTCTTCGTCATCATTGAACTCAGGGCCGCCTCGCCGGTGGTCGATGTCAGGATGTTCGCAAATAGGCAGATCGCGGTGACGGGCATCGTAAACGTGCTCGCCGGCGGCATCGAGTCGGGCCTGGTGTTCCTGCCCATGTTCGCGGTGGCTGCCTTCGGTGCGACAAGTTCGAGCGCGAGCTTCCTTCTCCTGCCCCTGGTATTCGCCATGTCGATCGGCTCGCCACTGGTAGGTCGTGCCCTCGACAGGCTCGGCCCGCGCGTGGTGATCCTCTTCGGGTCCTTCACCCTGAGCCTCGGCCTTGTCGGTCTCGGCTTCGCCGTTCCCTTTGGCCTCGCCGGCTATATCATCACAACTGCGCTGGTCGGGCTCGGACTCTCCGCCCTGCTTGGGGCGCCAATCCGGTACATCCTCCTCCACGAGGCACCGCCCGAGCAGAGGAGCGTGGCGCAGGGCTTGGTCAACATCCAGGGCGGGGCCGGCCAGCTCCTGGCGGCAGCCATCGTCGGCGCGGTCACCGCCTCCATAGCCGACAAGGCGGAGGCCTACTCCGCGGCCTTCCACATTCTCGCTGCCCTCGGTATCCTTGCCTTCTTCCTGTCTCTGGGAATCAAGGGTGGCAGGCCTGTCGGCACGACCGCATGAAAAGCGGTCAGAACTAGCCGAAAGGCCTCGAAGTACAACCTGACGCCTGGCCTGGCTTGAATCAGGAACACATAAGGAGCACTGCATGAACGCCTCAAGTCCCATCCTCGTCATTGCCATGACCTTCATCCTTTCCGCCTTCGCCTTCTACACCGTCGGGGTCTGGGCCGAGCGCATCAGCGGGCGACTCAAATGGTGGCACGCCATCACCTTCTGGTGCGGACTCGTCTGCGACACCATCGGGACCGGTGCCATGGGCATCATTGCAGGCGGCATGTTCAAGTCAACCATCCATGGAGTGACAGGAATGGCCGCCATCCTCCTGATGCTCTTCCACGCCATCTGGGCCACCATCGTGCTCAGGCGGAAAGACGAGAAGCTCATCGGCTCCTTCCATAAGTTCAGCATCTTCGTGTGGATCGTCTGGCTGATCCCTATGGTCGGCGGAGCGGTCCTGGGAAGCAACGTATGATGTCGAAGGGGAGAAGCGGCCTTCCCTGTATTCAAGGAATCGCCCTCCTCACGGGCCTCCTCCTGACACTCGCGCTCGCCGGCTGCTCTTCCCTGCCCTCCTTCAAGGTTTCCGGCCTTCCGCCCTCGGTCCGTGTCCAGGACCATGGCCCCTCGATCTGGCCTTTTTCGCGCCGGACAAGGGTTTTGAGATCGTCGCAAAGGAACAGTCGGTGACTCGCTGGGTCATTGCCGGGCACTCGCTCGGCGGGGTGGCTGCCGCCATCGCCGTCCACGACAGGCCAGGCGCCCTATCGGGAATCGCCTTCTGGGCTTCCTACCCTCCGGACAGCGCCGACCTGTCCGAGGCCGCGATCAGGGGCTTGTCCATCAGCGGCAGCCTGGACGGCCTTTCGACGCCGGCCAAGATCGCCAAGGCGGCGCATCTCCTTCCGAAGGACACAACTATGGTCGTGATAGAGGGGGGCAACCACGGGCAATTCGGCTCCTACGGCAGGCAGCGGGGCGACAGCGAGGCCACGATATCGTCAGCCGAGCAGCGGCGTCAGGTGGCTGAGGCGATGCTCGCGTTCATGGCGACGGTTTCGGAGTAGCAGCCCGGGAACTGGGCCATCGCCGACGCAGGGCCCGGCCGTCCAACCCGCTGCTTTGACACATCCCGCGCCAAGTCCGACAATCCTTTCCAGGAGGAACCATGCTTCCGAAGAACACCGTCCGTTTCCCCGGCATCGATCCCGTAGCCTGGGAGCATCCTGCCGACCGGGCTGCCCTGTCGGCGCTCAGGCAGGTACGGGGTCTCGACGAGCTCGTGGGGACCTTCATCTCGCTGACCACCGAGCGCTCGATGCAGCTCATGCACTACGCCTCCTCGGTCAAGGTCGGGCCCAGCCAGTTCCCCAAGGTCAACTCCCTCGTCGACGACCTGGTGGAGACCTTCGACTGGGGCTACCGGCCCACGGTCTTCGTGACGCAGAGCCCCTTCTTCAACGCCCACGTCTTCGGCGCGAAGGAACCCTTCATAGTGCTTAACAGTTCCCTGGTCAGGGGCTTCGACATATCCGAGCTCAAGGTCGTCCTCGCACACGAATTCGGCCACCTGATGAGCGGACACTCGCTCTACAAGACCCTTGCCTGGCTCCTGGCCAATGTTTCGCTCGGTGTCATCCCCCTCGGCGAGATGCTGGTGAACGCATTGCAGGCAGCCCTCGCGGAATGGGACCGGAAAAGCGAGCTCAGCGCCGACCGCGTCGGCCTCCTGGCCTCCCAGGCGGAGGATCCCAGCTTCGCGGTGCTCATGCGGATGGCCGGAGGGGAGGACCTGGCGGAGGTCAATCTCAATGACTTCTTCGCCCAGGCCCGCGAGTTCGAGGAAAGGAAAAGCCTCCTGGACGGCCTCCACAAGATGCTCAACCAGGCCTGGATGAGCCATCCCTACCCGGTGGTCCGCCTCCAGGAGCTCAAGGCCTGGTCGCTTTCCGGCGGCTACGGAGGCATCATGTCGGGGGTCTACCCGAAGCGTGGGGAGTCCCGCCCCGACGCAGGGCACGACGCGCAGGATGCGTTCAATTACTACAAAAAAACCATCGAGGGCGCCGATGATCCGATCTCGAAGCTTGCCTCGGGCATCGGGGATGGCATAGAGAAGGCGGTGGGGGAGTTCGGCGACAGGCTCAAGAACCTCCTGAAGCCCTGAGCCGGCGCTGGAAATGATCACCGTGGAGGCAGCATGAAACTCGTCAGCAAGCTACTTGTCATATTCGGCCTGGGACTCGCCCTCATGCTCGGACTCGCGGCCTGGGGATTCCCCCGCATCGTCTCGAGCATCTCGGAGGTGCAACTCACTTCGATGGCGCGCACGGTGGGCGCCTGGCTCGTGCACGACCTCGAGAACCAGATCTGGACCGGCGATGAGCCCTCCTTCGAAAAGGCGATCGACAAGCGCCTCGAGTTCGTCCAGAGCCTGGGAGACAGCACGGGCAACTATCGCGTCAACAAGGTCATCATCGTCGATAAGACCATGCATGTGGAGATATCCCACCCTGATTCGGAGGTCGGCACCGATTACTCCTCCCATGCCGATATCGTCGCAGCCTTTGATGCCAGCAGCCTTGCCGTGGTCCGTGAAGGGCAGGAAGAGGACATCCTCGCGCCGCTGAAGCTCGCTGACGGCGATGTCCGCGTCCTGGAGATCAAGCTCGACTTCAGCGCGACCCTCGCCCTCCTGGAGGCGCAGTACGCCCGGCTCCGTGCCATCGCCCTCGCCTTCATCGCCGTGGGGCTTGGCGTCATGGTACTCGTACTTCTTTTCGGCGTCCGGCGGGCGATTCTCGTCCCCCTCAGCCTGATCTCGGAGGCGATGGAGCGTGTCGGATCGGGGGACCTCGAATCCAAGGCCACCGTGCCCGGCAAGGACGAGATAGCCGCCATGGCCGGCCACTTCAACACCATGGTCCTCGGCCTCCGCGAGCGTTTCGAACTGTCCCGCTACGTATCCAAGTCCACCGTCGGCGTTGCCCTCGCGCGGGCGGGCAAGGCCAACGACGACGGAAGCCGTCACGGCCAGGTCGAGCGCAAGGTACTTTGCGTCCTGTTCACCGACGTGCGCGGCTTTACCGCCTATTCCGAGCGCAGCGATCCGGCCCGAGTCATCGACGTGATCAACAGGCTTTTGGGCATGCAGGAGGAGATCGTCGATGCCTGCTCGGGCTATGTCGACAAATTCGTTGGGGACGAAATGATGGCCATCTTCGAGCGCCCCGTCGACGCCGTCGCCGCCGCAGTGGCCATACGCGAGCGCAATCAAAAGATGAAGGCAGAAATCGACGGACTGGCGGTTGGTCTTGGAATCCACGTCGGGCCCCTCGTGGAGGGCGACATCGGTTCGCCACGCATGATGAACCACACCGTCATCGGCGACACCGTCAACCTTGCCGCGCGCCTCCAGGCAGCCGCCGGCCCAGGCCAGGTTATTGTCTCCGATGCCGTGGCCAGGGACCGGGGCGTCGCGGCGACCTTCACGCTCACCCCTCTCCCTGCGATCATGGTCAAGGGCAAGGAAGCCCCGGTCACAATCCACGAGGTGGGGGGGCGGAGGACGGCTTGATCCTGTTTATTCGGAAAATACAGGGCTCGCCTCCGCCTTTTTTGCGACGGGTCGGATAGCTGACTCGATAATTCTGGATTTTTTGGGCAGCGTCAGCTAAGCTTCGGGGTTCGCCCTCTGGCGGACAAGGAGCTTGCTGTGACATCTACCACCGAACCCGAAGCCCTGCAGGGCCTTGATGAGCGCGAGGTACAGGAACGTCTCGGAGCGGAGGGCTACAACGAACTCCCCCAGGCCAAGCGACGCAGCCCCTTCCGGGTAGCTGTCGAGGTGCTGCGGGAACCCATGTTCATCCTGCTTCTGGTCTGTGGCGGCCTCTACCTCCTCCTGGGCGACGCAGAAGAGGCCCTGATGCTCCTGGGCTTTGTCTTCGTGGTGATCGGCATCACGGTCTACCAGGAAAACAAGACCGAAAAGGCCCTCGATGCCCTCCGCGACCTGTCGAGTCCCCGCGCCCTCGTCGTGCGTGGCGGTGTGCAGACCCGCATTCCGGGGCGCGAAGTCGTGCGCGATGACATAATCCTCGTATCGGAGGGCGACAGGGTGCCCTCCGATGCCGTACTCCTCAGGGCGACCAACCTTTCGGCGGACGAATCCCTGCTGACCGGCGAATCGGTTCCAGTGCGCAAGCGGGGCTGGGATGGCGTTTCAGAGCCTGGACGCCCCGGCGGCGACGACCTGCCGACCATATATTCAGCCACGATGATCGTCAGGGGCCATGGTATCGCCCGTGTCGTGGCAACCGGGGCCCGCACCGAGATCGGCAAGATCGGCAAGGCCCTCCAGACCCTCGAAACGGGCTCGACGAACCTCCAGAAGCAGACAGGCCGCATTGTAAGGACTTTTGGCCTTGTCGGAGCGGCCCTCTGCATCGTCGTGGTCGTGGTCTTCGGCTTGAGCCGCGGCAACTGGCTCGAGGGCATCCTGGCCGGCCTCTCCCTGGCCATGGCAACCCTGCCCGAGGAATTCCCTGTAGTCATGACGATCTTCCTCGCTCTCGGGGCCTGGCGCATCTCGAAGCGCAACGTCCTCACAAGGCGGGTCGCCGCTGTGGAAACCCTTGGTTCGGCGACAGTGCTCTGCACCGACAAGACCGGCACCCTGACGATGAACCGCATGACAGTCTCGAAGCTTGGCAGCGGGGGCAACTTCCACGAACTGGAAGACCGGGAAGCCGCCCTGCCGGAAAAATTCCATGAAATAATCGAGTTCGCCGTCCTGGCCAGCCCCGCCGATCCCTTCGACCCCATGGAAAAGGCAATGCACGAGGTCGCAGGGCGTACCCTCGCGGCAACGGAGCATGTCCATGCTGACTGGCGCCTCATCCGCGAATACCCGCTTTCGGACCTCCTTCTTGCAATGTCGCACGCCTGGGAGTCGCCCGACCGCGAGCGCCTCGTCATCGCGGCAAAAGGCGCTCCTGAAGCCATTGCCGACCTCTGCCATTTCGACGCAGCAGGGATCGGCGCGCTCCGCAGGGACATCGATGCCCTCGCCTCGGAGGGGCTCCGGGTCATTGGCGTCGCGGCGGCCGAGTACGCCCGGGGCGAGCTTCCAGAAAGCCAGCACGATTTCACCTTCCGCTTCATCGGGCTGATGGGTCTCCGAGACCCCGTGCGGCCCGGTGTCCCCGAAGCTGTGGCCCAGTGCAGGACAGCGGGCATCCGGGTCGTCATGATTACCGGTGACTATCCGGGTACCGCCATCAACATCGCCACCTCGATCGGCTTGGCCGATCCTACCGCAGTGATCACGGGTCCCGAACTCGAAGCCATGGACGAGGCCACCCTCAAGGCGCGCATCGGGGGCGTGTCGGTCTTCGCGCGCGCGGTTCCCGAGCAGAAACTCCGCATCGTCGAAGCCCTCAAGGCCAACGGCGAGGTCGTCGCGATGACCGGGGACGGGGTCAACGATGCGCCTGCCCTCAAGGCTTCGCACATCGGCATAGCGATGGGTGGGCGAGGCACGGACGTAGCCCGCGAATCCGGGGCCCTCGTCCTCCTCGATGACGACTTCGCCTCCATCGTCGCCGCGATCCGCGTCGGCAGGCGCATCTTCGACAACCTCCAGAAGGCGATGACCTTCATCTTTTCGGTGCACCTCCCCATCGCCGGCATGTCCCTCCTGCCCGTCTTCTTCGGCATGCCACTGGCCCTCATGCCGGTCCACATCCTCTTCCTGGAGCTCATAATTGATCCTTCCTGCTCGGTGATCTTCGAGATGGAGGACGAGGAAAAGGGGATCATGGACAGGAAGCCCCGACCCGAGAGCGAGCCCCTCTTCGGGAAGCGGATGATCTACATCGGACTGGTGCAGGGACTCGGAGTCCTGGCCCTCGTCGCGGGCATCTACGCCTGGGCCCTCGCTTCCGGGCTCGGCGAGGGGGAGGCGCGCGCCCTTGCCTTCGTGAACCTCGTGTTCGGCAACCTCGGCATGATCGTCTCCAACCGCTCCTGGACGCGCTCCTTCTTCGCTACGCTCCGCATCCCGAATCCCGCTGTCAAATGGGTGTTCTTCGGTGCCCTGGCCTTTCTCGCGGTCATCGTCTTCGTGCCCTGGCTCAACGGCATCTTCGGTTTCTCGCCTCTCCACCCCTGGGAGTTCGCCCTCTGCCTCGGTACCGGAGCCATCACAATACTGATCAACGAGGCGGTCAAATTTCCTGGTTGGGCCAGGGCAAGGAGGATGGGGAGGGCCGGCTGAGGCCGAGCCGCGCCGGGTGTAGCAGCCTGGGAACGGTGACATTCGGACAATGCCTCTGCTAAGATGCCGCTCCCGTAGCTGGATGGGATGAGGAGACAGGGTTGGGGCAGGAGCCGGGCAAGGGCGAATTGGTACGAGGCATATTCAACGACATAGCGGATGGCTATGACGGTGCCAATCGCCTTATGAGCCTGGGCCGCGACGCCCGTTGGCGCGCCATAGTCGCGTCGCATTGCGCCCTCAGTCCGGGTGGCTCGGTGCTGGACCTTTGCTGCGGCACGGGCGAGCTGTCTTTTGCCCTCGCGGGGGCGGCTCCTGGTGTCCGTGTCACTGGCCTCGATTTCTCCTCGGAGATGCTTGCCCGTGCACATGAAAAGAACGCAAGCCGCGGTCTTGAAAAACAAGTCACCTTTATCGAGGCCGACGCCACGGTCCTGCCCTTCCCCGACGCAAGCTTCGACGCGACGACTGTAGGCTGGGGCCTACGGAACGTCCCCGATCTCGGGGCGACATTGAGGGAGATGGTCCGCGTTACCCGACCCGGTGGCCGCGTGATATCCATTGATATGGGCCACCCCAGCCTTCCCCTGATCGCCTGGGTCTACTGGAAATTCTCGAGCCTCTTCGTACCTGCCGTAGGATCCCTTGTCGCCCGGAACGCTCCTGCTTACCAGTATCTCCACGAGTCCTCAAAGGCCTTTATCGACCAGACCGAGCTGGCGCAGCGCTTCAAGGACTGTAGCCTGACCGAGTTGCACATCAGGAACTTCATGGGTGGAGCTGTTGCACTGGTCGAGGGAAGGAAACCTTCCATATCCTGATCAGGCCGGAGGATTCTCGGGCGCTATGCGGCAGGCTCCAAGGAAATGCCTGCCTTGATGGCAGCATCGCGGAGAGCGCCGTCGAAGCTGCACAAGATTCCGCCCTCTCGCTCGGCCAGCTCAAGGTAGGCTGCATCGTAGCATGACAGGCCATTGGCACGGGCCAGCACGAAGGCAGCAGGCGCAGTCTCTTCAAGTGGCCGCGCATCCTGCGAGGGATTGAGCCTCCGTAGCATTTCCAGCGCATGGAAGGCCGCAGCCTCCTCGAGGCGCCCGCGCCTGATCGATCCGACCAGGATATTTGTCATTTCATACCACCACAGCGGTGGCACGAGAAGCCTATCCCCATCGCCAAGCCCGGTGAGGATGCCCCGCAGCACGGAGCCATCCTCGTCAGGCAGAAAGAGTGAAGCCGCTGCACAGGCATCGATGACCCAGGTCATCGGCGCCCCTCGTCGATAAGCGACCTCACCGAGGGACCTGGCTTGGCTCTGGCGCGGATTTCGGCAAACCCTGCAAGAAGCTCAAGAATGTCCGACTTCCTGTCAGAAACAGGCACAAGCTTGGCCATTGGAACCCCCCTTCGCGTGACAAGTATTTCCCGCCCACCGTGGGCTTCCTCAAGAAGCTCCGAGAACTTTGTCTTTGCCTCGAAGGCACCGACCTCGCGAACCATATCAAGCTGCATATCAACTAGTTTACTACACCAGTTGCATAAAGCAAGAGGTTTCCTTTTTTATTGTCGAAATCGTCGAATCCATGCATAATCCGACCGACCAGTCGGTCGGCACCATGAACCAGACAGAAGCAGAGGATGCAAGTCCTGACACCAAAACGAGGATCCTCGAATCAGCCGCCGCAGTCTTTGCGAGGAAGGGCTACCACGATACTCGCATGGACGACATTGTCGCCGAATCCGGTGCATCGAAGGGTGGCATCTACTTCCACTGGCCGAGCAAGGAAAAGATCTTCCTCGCCCTTGTCGACAGCTTTGGCGACTTGCTCGAAGGAAGGCTCAGGGAGCGCTTGTCGGCTGCGCCCGGGGACCTGGCCAGGCTCGACGAAGCCCTCGCAATCTGCGTCGAGACCTTCGGGCGCTACAGGCTCCTCGCAAAGGTGGCCTTCGTCCAGGCCTCGGGCCTCGGCATGTCCTTCGAGAGGAAACGCCAGTCCATAGGCGACCGATTCATCGCAATCATCAAGGAAAACCTGGAGACAGCCGCAGGGGATGGATCCATCCCCCCCCTCGATGCCGAACTCGCGGCCCATGTCTGGATGGGTGCACTCAACGAGATCGTAATGCGCTGGATCCAGAACGGAACGCCCGACGCGGCCGCAAGCCTACCCGCGCTCAGGACGATCCTCCTCCGGAGCGTCGGAGTCGCCGATGTGCGCCATTGGAAATAAGCCAGACCCCAAAGCCAAGGAGCATCTTGTGAAGACCAGGATCCATCTTGCGGCAACAGCCGCCATCGCACTCACCGTCATCGCCATTCCAGCCATCGCCGCAGATACGCCGCCTCCGACCCTGCGATTTGCGGCCATGCCCCTGATAGACCTCGTGCCCGTCTACGCGGCCGAAAAAGAAGGCCTCTTTGCGAAGAACGGCGTCAGGGTGGAATTCATACCAGTCGGAGCTGCGCCGGCCCGCGACCAGCTGCTGGCAGCGGGGCAGGCCGACGCTGCGGTCAACGAGATCCAGGCCGTCATCAATTTCAACCGCGACACTGTCCGGATGAAGGCACTGCGCTGGGCGCTCAGGCCAGCGCCCGGATTCCCCCACTTCTTCATCCTCGGAGCCAAGGGAGCCGGCCTTTCGGGGGCTGCCTCCCTCCGTGGCGTCGATATTGGCGTATCGCAGGGAACGATAATCGAATACGTCACCGAACGCCTGCTTGAGACCGCTGGCCTTTCCAGGGGAGACATCAGATCGCTCAACGTGCCAAGCATGCCCGACCGGATGGCCCTCCTCGCCTCGGGGAAGATCAGGGCTGCCACGATGCCCGACCCGCTGGCGAGCATCGCGCGGAAGCAGGGGGCAACCGTCATCCTCGACGATTCCGCCTTCCCCCAGTTTGGATCGAGCGTGATCTCCTTCCGCAGCGAGTACATCAAGGCCAACCCAGCGGCGGTGGCGGCCTTCCTCGCAGCCGTCGAGCAGGCCACCGTCCTCGTCAACGCCAATCCAGGGAACTATGCGTCCATCCTGACCGAGCGCCAGCTTCTGCCTCCGGACATCGCGCCGAACTTCAGGATGCCACCCTTCCCGGCAGCAGGCACGCCCTCCAAGGCGGAGTTCGAGGATGCACTTTCCTGGATGAGGGACAAGAACATGCTCGCCAAAGCAAGCGCGGCCGCGCCGGGCCCCCTCTGGACCGACTCGGTCGACGCTTCCTTCCTCCCGCGATAGAGGCTATTGTGACCGCGTGATCACGATCGACTCGCTCGGCTTTTCCTGGCCTCTTTCAGCAGCCCTCTTCCGGGGTTTCAGCCTCGAGATCGGACGCGGCCAGACCTGGGCCATACTCGGCTCCTCGGGCTGTGGCAAAACCAGCCTCCTGACCCTCATCGCCGGCCTCCACCATCCGCAGGAAGGCGAAATACGCATCGATGGCAACCGCGTCACTCGACCGCGCCCACGGACGGGCCTGATCCTCCAGGACTATGGCCTGCTTCCCTGGGCGACCGTGCGCGAGAACGCCGCCCTCGGGTTCCGGCTCCGCGCGTTCTACGGCCCGGACGGCGTGCACGCCCCGAAAGTTACAACTATGCCGAACAAGCAGGATACCACCGGGGAGGTGGACCGCTGGCTTGCCCGGCTCGACATCGCGGCGATCGCGGGCAGGTATCCAGCCGAGATATCGGGCGGCCAGCGCCAGAGGACGGCCATCGCGCGCACCCTCGCCCTGGGCCCGGACCTCCTCCTCATGGACGAGCCCTTTTCCTCCCTCGACGCGCTTACAAGGGAAGACCTCCAGGAGCTTACGCTAGAGCTTTGCCGCGAGGGAGGGCTGACCCTCGTGATCGTGACGCACTCCATCGAGGAGGCTGTGCGGGTAGGTTCGCGGATCCTCGTCCTCGGCAGCCCGCCCAACAGGGAAGCCCGCGTCGTGGACAACAGCGCCTTCGGGAAGGGCCTCGGAACGGAGTATCGCGAAGCCTGTGCGGAACTGCGCGGAGTCCTTCAGTCAGCCTCTGGCGCCGGAATCCGGCAGGAAGCCATGGCGTGAAAAAACGCCAGCTCCTCCTCGCAGGCCTGGCGATACTCCTTGCCTGGGAAGTGGCGGCGATCCTCATGGCAATGCCCATCCTGCCTGCCCCCCATCTCGTGGCAAGGGTCCTCGTGCGCGAGCTCGCAGGCGAGCTGCCCCTCCACTTTGCGGCGAGCCTCTGGCGTGTCGTGGCAGGCATCGGCCTGTCGGTGCTCCTTGCCACGCCAGCGGGGCTCGCCCTTGGCCAGTCGAAGAGGGTCGACGCGATCCTGTCTCCCGTCGTCTGGATCCTCTACCCGATCCCCAAGGTAGTATTGGTACCTATCATCGTACTCTTCCTCGGCATAGGCGACCTGGCCAAGATCGCCATCATCTTCCTGATACTCTTCTTCCAGGTCCTCGTGCTTGTCCGCGACCAGGCAGCGGCAATACCTTCACAATTGATATTATCGCTCCGTAGTCTCGGGGCTGGCCGCAGGGCGCTGTTCCGCCTGGTCTATCTTCCTGCAAGCATCCCCGCCGTGCTCACGGCGCTCAGGCAGTCGGTCGGAACTGCGATCGCGGTCCTCTACATCGCCGAGCTCTTCGCCACGCGGCATGGCCTTGGGTACTACATCTATTTCCAGGGGAGTACACTGATGGACTACCCGGCCATGTACGCCGGCATCGTCGCGATGAGCGCCCTGGGCCTGGGCCTGTACTACGGTGTGGACTGGCTCGAACGGCGGCTCTGCCCCTGGAAGCGGGCAGGCTGAGGTCGGGAGACTGCGCGCACATCCCCCTTTGGCTGGACGAGTGCAGCATGGAGAGGCTATAGTCGCAGCATGGAAAGTGACCTGAGTGTAATACGGGCAAAGAAAGCCTTCATCATCGACATGGACGGCGTCATCTACCACGGCAACCGCCTTCTTAAAGGGGCGGCCGAATTCGTGGATTGGCTCAGGGCGAGGGACAAGCGTTTCCTTTTTCTTACCAATTCAAGCGAACGCTCGCCAATCGAACTGTCGCAGAAGCTTGACCGGCTCGGTATCGTGGTCGAGCCCGAGCACTTCTACACGAGCGCCCTGGCGACCGCCACCTTCCTTGCCAGCCAGCTCCCAGGCGGTTCGGCCTACGTCCTGGGCGAGCCGGGCCTCATCAACGCCCTCTACGAGGCGGGTTATACGATGAACAACGTGAACCCCGACTATGTCGTCATCGGCGAAGCCCATAGCTACGGCCTCGACACGATCGAGAAGGCGGTCAACCTCGTGATCAGAGGAGCTCGCCTCATCGGCACCAACCCGGATGTCAACGGCCCCTCGGAAAGCGGTGTCGTACCAGCCTGCGGCGCCCTCATCGCGCCGATCGAGCTTGCCACAGGGCGCAAGGCCTATTTTGTGGGCAAGCCCAACCCCCTCATCATGCGCCACGCCCTCCGCAGGCTCGGCGCGACCCGCGAGGAGACCGCCATTGTGGGCGACCGCATGGATACCGACATCGTCGCAGGCGTCGAGTCCGACATGGAGACTGTCCTCGTCCTCTCAGGCGTCACCAAGCGTGAGGATCTCCCGCACTTCGCCTACGGCCCGAGGCATGTGCTGGAAGGGGTTTTCGAGATCCCGGACTGAGGGCCTTGCAGTTCCACATCAGTGCATGGCTATCGAAACGGCGCACCAGGCCAGGAGAAGCGCCATCAGGATGTTGAAGGACAGCTTGGCGCGGCCGTTGGCGAGAAAGCGCGCAAGGGTGGCGCCCGTGAAGGCCCAGAGTGAGACGGCGGAAAAGCCCAGCGAGGCGAGGCCGATCGCGGAGGCCGTGACCGCGGACAGGGAACCGGCGATCAGCGCGGAGAACGAGGTGTAGACGGTTATGCCGTAGAGGACGCCCTTGGGATTGATGAACTGGAGAAGAAAACCCGAAATGAAGGTGGCTTCGCCCTGTTTCCTGTCAGCGCTACCCCTGTGGGGCACAAACAAGGAAACGCCGAGCCAGATCATGTAGGCCACGCCGATCCAGCGCAGCCATGGCGCTATCACCGCGTAGGCCCTGACAAGGAATTCCGTGAGCAGGCCCGAGGCAAACATGACGGAAAAGAATCCCAGCGTCACGCCAAGGAGCCAAGGCAGGGACCGACGGTAGCCGAGCCGCATCCCATGGGCCGAGGCGGTGATGTTGTTCGGTCCGGGCGTGAAGGTCGTCACAATCGCATAGGACATGAAGGGCAGGATCAAGTCGCTCATGGCCCGCCTCCCTCGAAAAGGACGGGACCGCTCGCCTTGGTTCTCATCGTGGAGCATGCGTCAAAAGTGCCCACTTTTTGTCTCCTCATCGGCCCGGACTCAATCTTCCTTGATCCGTTCGACGACCAGGAGTATGCTCGTGTGAATGTATGGTGTCAATGGTAGTATTGTATGCCATACAATATCAGCAGCTAGGAGGAGCCATGTGGAAACCCAGGAACCTCGACCGCGAAAAGCCCCTCCATGTCGCGATCTCCGAAGCAATCGAAGCGGATATAGAGAATGGGACCCTCGCGCCCCAGGAGCAATTGCCGACGCAGAGGGAAATGGCCGAGTTGTGTGGCGTCAATCTCAGCACCATCACCAAGGCCCTCAAGGATTGCGAACGGAGGGGCTTGTTGCGGGGCATGGTTGGCCGGG
>JBAXTA010000006.1:0-39113 GCA_037130415.1 Spirochaetota bacterium | reverse complement strand
AGGGTGGGGAAACTGTTGCAACTTGAGTAGAGCTTTTCAGTGAGGGTATAGGTGAAGGTTCCAGGATTTGGAAAGGTTGAGTTGGCTACAACAAAATCGAAGGAATAGGACTGGACCGTGCCATTGGCTGTTCCGCTCGGGAAGGATCCGGAAAGCACCTGGGTCAAGGCGGTGTGAGTAGAGCCAATAAAGAGCTGGCTGCCCGTAGGCGTCCAGGCTGAGTAGCTGAGGGTCGGTCTCGGCCTGGGAGAGACCGAGGCGGCTGAGATGATGACACAATAGCGATTTCCAGCGGTGTAGGTCGTGCTTGCAGTTAGGTAGGTGACCGTGACATGGCAGGTGACCCGGGCGGAGGAATCCGGCGAATACGTGACATTCTGGGCGGTATCGGCAGTCCAGGTCAGGGAGGCTGCGCTGAGCTTCGCTATGGACGTCATTAGTACGAGGCAGAACGCAATGGCAAAGGGCGAAAAGCGCAGACGAGGTTTCATGATCGATCTCCATCCGCCGCGAGCTTTTTCGCGACTATCGTACCGAGATCGAAGACGGACCCAGGTCCGCCTTCAGGTACCGTAATGCGGCTTTCGTAACCGCCCCCCCAGGTGATCACCATGGATCCAGCGGGGATGCCGAAAAACTCAAAAAGCCCCTTTTCGTCGGAAAAGCTTGCGCCGAAATTGCGGGACCGATCCTTGTAATCAGCCAGGTCGCCGAGCTGGTTGGCAAGGGGCTTGCCCTTTTCATCGACAAGAATACCCCGAACTGTGACCGCCGAGGCCATTTTTATCCGTACGATGGCAACTGAACGGTAACTGGGACTAAGTTCAAGCGAAAGGGGCTCTGGCCTCATGTCTGGCGAACTTGTGGGCATTTCTACGCTGGCTACAAAGGGCTGGTAGGGGACCAGGCCGGAAATGACGGATGTCATGCCCCCCGAACTCTGGGCGGCCGAGCCGAAATCGGGCCTGACTTCCACAGGCTGGCCCTTGAGGTTGGGGCCGGGCACCAAAAGGGCGAGGGCGCTCGAGGAAGATCCCGTCATCCCGAAATATCCATCGGCATAGACCAGGGAACTCGTCAGCCCCAGACTTCCCTGGATGTTTCCCTTTGCGGTCGGGCTTGGCGGACTGACCGAGACGAGGCCTGAGACGCCCGCGAGGGCGCTGCGACCGTTTGCGCTTGTGCTGATCTGCGCATCTCCGAAACTGCCCACGAGATTCTGGGCCTGCAGGGTGGCGGAGCCGTTTTCGCCCAGGCTAAATCCGAGATTGACCGAATCGGAGCCGCTCAAGATGTTTCGCTGGTAGGTGAGTCCCCGCCTGTCGCTCGGTGAGACAATGAGCATTATGGTGGCTCGTGGGCTGCCGCCGCTGGCCCGGGTCCAGTTGTAGCCTCCCGTAAAGCTGATGGTCGTCGAAGAAGCCTGGGGCAGGCTGTAGCCAATGGAAGCCGACCAGGTGGAAAGCGAGGCGAGGCTGTAGGAACCCGCGCCTATCTCGCCGTTCAGCGAGAAGCTTCCGAGGCCGGCAGGCAGGTTCTGTCCAAGCTGAGCGGAAAGGTCGACGCTTCGTGCGGATTGGGTACCTGCGGTAGCAAGCCGGGGAAAGACTGGACCCTTGGCGTCGAGGGCCAGGCCAAGCCGGGGAATGTAGAGCGAAAAAAAAGAAGAGAATCTCCAGAAAGCCCGGTAGGCATAGGTCGCCTGCGAAAAATTGAGGAATTTGGCAGGATTGTTGGCTAGATCTCCCACAAGGCCTAAGGTCCCGAGGGGGGTCGCAGCGAGCGCCGAGGCGCCACCCATGAAAACCAAGGGGTCTGCATGGGCATCAAGCCCGAGGACGAAGTTTGGAAGTACTCCGTAGGCCAGGTGGCCCGTGGCAAGCGGCTTTGAATAATTTTCCTTGAGGGTGCCTGCGGCTATGGAGTAGTCCCACAGTCCCTGTCCGATGATTTCCTGATCGAAGGGTATTCCAAGCACCAGGCGCCGCGGTTTGTAGCCGGTTTCGGCTATGTCGAGGACTACCTCGTTGAGGCCCGTGCTCAAGGCCAGGTCGGAGAGGTGGTAGGTACCAGTCGATAGCGTGATTTGCCGGGTTTGGATGCCATCGACGTAGACCTTGACCTTGGCGCGGGACATTATTTCAAACACCCCGCGCACCGTGCCGTAGGAATTGAGCGAACCCGGCATGCCATCCTGCCTGCCCACGACAATTCCGTACATCTGTTGGCCCGGCTGGAATGAGACAGGATTGTTCGAAACTATCCCGGCTTTGAGGCTGAAGCCCCCGGAAGGGAAGTCGTAGACCAGGTGCGCGGAATTCCAATCCATCGTAGAGCCACGCGGGTTGATGGAGGCTGATCCGTCTCCTTCCAGGACAAGGCCGAAAATATAGATGGAGGGAGAAGCATGGCCCATCGCCGACCAATCGTAGGAACCTTCCCAAGTCAAGGTGGGACTAAGATCGGCGCTAAGCGCAACCGTTGCCGAAAAAGGGGAATTTGCAAACTTTTCCTGACCGTGACGAACAGAGGCAGCCTCGCGCGCGCTCAGGATCGCTGGCTTAATGATGGAAGGCCTCAGCTTGACTGACAGGACGAGCGATTCGCTGTCGTAGCTGATCTGAATACCAAAAACAGACCACTCGGCTATTGTTGCCAAGCGATCCGCTGATGAAAGGGTCTTGAACAACTCAGGCTTCAGTACATCCCGGAGACTTTCAGCCAGCAGGCTCGTGGAGATAAACACCGCACCATCGCTCCCCACGATAAATTCAACCGACCCGTAGGGATCGCCATCCACTACCAGGTCGGCCAAGGCTCGTTCGGTTGTGCCCTGTGCGCCGATTGCAAAGGCGGCCATAAAGACCACCACCGCCGCAACGGCGCGCAGTCTTACCATGAACCCTCCTATTTGCCTGCAATAGTGAACGTCAGCGTATCGGTATAATTATCGGCATTCAGATTGTCGGTAGAAGCAAACGTTATTGTAAGAGTCTTCGTGACGCCAGCAGCAACAGTCTTCCCGCTTACATCAGTAAGTATTTGGGTTGTTTGATTAACCGAGACAGTGTCGTATTTCAGCGTATAAATCACAGAATCACCGCCGGTAACGTATGCTCCAGTAGTACCTTGAGACAGCTTATAGCCTCTGGCGCTAGAAATGGAAAGAGTGTAGCCCCCCTTGCTGTTGGATATTTCTTTTATCGTGGCTATCGGAAAATCTGTAACTCCAGCAAGCATCGAAAGGTTGTCAAAGCCCGTTAGGCTAGTGACAGCTACGGAAACGTTCGGGGCAACAACGCCTTTAAGGCCTAGCGTGCCGGAAAGATCTGCAAAAGCAGGAACAGAGGCTGCAAAAATTGCAAGAAGAGCAAGGGCAATGCGCATAGAAAAACGGGTTGACTTCATTGAATGCCTCCAGAACAGGTCGACTTGTAAAACTACATATAGTGGTGCAAGTAATGTGCCAAATATTCTGACGGCGACGGAAAATATAACTCTATATTATGCAAGCATATATTTCGAGGGCTGTCTGGAGCATCATTCGAAGCGGCGCATTCCTCGCCTATAAGGGCGAGGTAGCTCGCCGATCAGGGCGAGTGCGCACAGAGGGTTCAAAAGTGGGATAGGTCTGGCTGAAGGGAGGTAAAACAGGGCTGGAGCAGGTGGAAGGCTTAGGGCAGAACGCGCTAATTTTGCTGACGAGCTGTCGACTATCGGCCTCGGCCTATCAAGGGGCGGTGACGGTAAAGATAATTGTGTCGGAATAAGTTTCAACGCTCACCTGGCGGTTACCAGCCTGATCCGTGTTCATCAGGACAGCCATCGAGGCTCCCGAGCGGTCCAGCTTGCCGACACTCGTAAAGAATGTTCCATCCCTATCCAGGGCTTTGTTGTTGATTGTCAGGCTGTAGGGGATGTTGTCAGTTACTCCACAAAGCAGCCATTGGCTGGAAACGGAAAGGGAAAAGCCCCGGCGGTCATTGGAAAAGGCTGTCAGTGTCGCGATTTGTAGCTTCTTGATTGGGCTTTCCAAGACCATGCTTGCATTTATGGTACGGCTAACGGCGACAGAAGTTGATGGAACGACAATGCCGCTCACGACGAGGGTGGCTATGGCTGTGTCTGCCGCGAGTAAGGGCAACGACGCTACAATGGATAGCCATGAAAGCAGCACGAGCTGCTTTCGATTCGAAATCAACGAGAACTCCAAGCCCATTTGCGAGAAAATTAGGAAATTATTATTGCACCCTAGGGCGAGGAAGTCAAACCCCTAGTAGACCGCCTCGAACTCGATGCTGGAGTCGTAGGACTGGCCTTCGACAGCCCCTTCTTTCAGTATGAACAAGCTCCGTGAACGTCCGGGCAGATAGTTGGCCCCTGCAAGTACGCCGAGATCAGATTCTCCAAGGACAATCTGCGTGCTGCCGATGGTGACCTTTGGACTGGCGAGGACTACATGCCGACTCCCAGCGTTCGCGATCTCGACTAAAAAACCGCTGGCTTTTTCAGCGTTTACCGCCCCGATGACCTTTACCTTCATCGAAGGAGAGAAGGAAGGGCCGCCAATATAGAGCGACGCGATGTACTTGAACATGATCTTGATGCCCGAGCCCTGCGCCCCAGTATCAAGTGGCACCTGCTCGGCTACAAAACGGAAGCAGCGTTCGGCATCAATTTTGGCTGGCCCCTTCCATTGGACCTTGACGGCAGCCTGGCCATTGGGCTCAACAACAACCCTGGCCGGATAGACGAGAAAAAGATCGTCGGCGGGAGTGTTTATCTCGCTGCCATCGACCTGCATATCCCTGGTAATAACGCGGAACCTGATGGCAACCCGGCTCTGACCATCTCCCTTGACCCGGAATGTTGCAACACTGCCCGCCCCGGTTGGGGCGAGCAGTGTCATGATAGGCTCTAGGGTGAAGGCATACGCGCCTCCGACAGCGGCCACAAGGGCTACGCTCATCGCAAAGGCGCGCAGTTTGTGCATCAAGTCAGCTCCTGTCAGCTACCCGTGATCGTGAACACCAGTGTATCATTGTAAGTATCGGCATTAAGTGCGTTTGCCCCGGGAGTGGCAAAAGAAATGTAAAGTACATTCACTGCGCCGGCCGTTTTGCCTCCAACGCCTGTTTGTGAAGTCAGAACCATTGAATTGCTCGTAGGGGTTATCGCTGCAGTCGGAACGGTTCCACCGCTGGGGCCATAGTAGAGTGTATAGGCCCAGGTTTCAGAGCCCGTGCCGCTGGTCTGGCCCAGCTTCCATCCTCGGGTACTCTGCAAGGTCACAGCATAGCCGCCCTTGTAATTGGAAAACTCCGTCACGCTGACAAGCGGTGTCTTGTTAGCACCTGCCATGATGTCTAGATCTTGAACCAAAAGGCTCGCTTCAAGGGAGATTGCCGCCGTTACATGGCCAGCAATGGTGATTGTCTTGCTGTCAGTGCCCGCGGCAAACACCGGCACACAAGCCGCAATAATCGCAAAACCTACAATCACAAAACGACTGCTAGTTGACTTCGAATACATAGAGTCCTCCTCGCCCAGAATCGCTGGGCTCCGATGAACTAAATGGTGCACATTTCATGCCAAATCTGGCAATTATCGCGAATTATTTCTTATTCATATTGCGATATAGAACTATGAGATGACTTAATAGCTAGCACCGGACGCGCCGCTCCGAAGCCGCCCAACTGGTCGAAAGGTTCGCCCAAACGGGCGACTCTACTCAGGGAGCATCCTTGGCGCTGTCCACTTTACCGCCAGCCAAGCGGCTCAGACAGGAGCGGAGGTGGCGCTCCGTTATCCCGAGCTCACGGGCAGCAGCACTCTGGTTGCCCGTGCTGCGGAGGAGCGCCTGCTCTATGAGCTTGCTCTCGAAGTCGTGCATGGCAGCCTTGTAGTCGGAGGCCGAGGGTCGTGCGTCGGTGGTGGCGGGGTCGGCTCCCCCTGTCATGGTCAGGGGCAGGTCCTGGACGCGGATGAATTCCCCGCGGCAGAGGACAATGGCCCGTTCGATGGCGTTTTCAAGCTCCCGGACATTGCCGGGAAAGGAGTGCTGGTAGAGCCGGTCAAGGGCTTCGCGGGTGATGCCCTTGATATTTTTTCCACCCCTGCCTGAGTAGGTTTCTATGAAATGGTCCACGAGGAAGCGGATGTCTTCCTTTCTATCCCGGAGCGGGGAGATGTTGATCTCTATGACGTTGAGGCGATAGTAGAGGTCCCGGCGGAAGCTGTTTTCTTCGACCATGCGGGCCAGATTCTTGTTGGTGGCGGAGATGATGCGCACGTCGAGGTTTCTCGTCCGGTTTTCGCCGATACGCTGGATCTGGCCGAACTGGAGGACACGGAGCAGCTTGACCTGGAGCATGGCGGAGATTTCCCCGATTTCGTCGAGAAAGAGGGTTCCTCCGTCGGCTTCCTCGAAGCGGCCGATGCGGTCGCTGCTGGCGTCGGTGAAGGCACCCTTGCTGTGCCCGAAGAGTTCGCTTTCGATGAGGGATTCCGACAGGGCCGAGATGCTGACTGCGACGAAGGCACCGCTGCGGCCGCTGCGCTCATGGATGAAGCGAGCCACAAGTTCCTTGCCTGTGCCGCTTTCTCCCATGAGAAGGACCGTAGCCGAACTCGTTGCGGCGCGGGTCGCGATGCTCAGGGCCTCGGCCATGGCCTCGCTCTTATAGATGATGCCGGTTACCGCTATTGAGGAAGCCGGTCCCTCGACGGGAGGAAGGAGGGACTCGCGCTGCAGGGCGAGCTTCTCGTTGATGCGGAGGATGATCCTTTCGATCGCATCGACCTTGGTCGGTTTGACCAGGTAGTCGTCGGCTCCTCCCTTGAGAAGCCGAACCGCCTCGCCTGTGTTGGCGTAGGAGGTCATGATGACAATGGCAATGACGGGACTGAGGTGCTTTGCCTTGGCCAGGACATCGAATCCTGTGCCGTCAGGCAGGTAGAGGTCGCAGAGGATGAGGTCAATCACCTGTTCGGAGACGATCCTGAGGCCCTCTTCTACGGATATGGCCGACAGGTACTCTATCGTGGGGTAGTCGAAGGATGAGACAAAGGTCCTGAGCAGCTCGATCTGAGTTTGATCGTCGTCGATGGCCAAGATCGTCATTGCCTCTCCTCGGTGACAGCCTGGGCCTGCCTTGGCGCTGCTGGGCTCCGTGCCTGCTTTGGAATGGACTCTGGTTCCAGTCTCGGATGCTGTCGTCAAGCATGCAAGAGCATAGGCCAGGGCAGGAGACTACATGCCTAACCTATCGACACGGTCTGGGTCATTCTCAAGCTTGCCGTGGAGCTGATCCGCCACCGAGGATCAGACGGCGAAGTCGAGACGAAGCGTGTGCCCGACGCCAGAATCTCAAGTGAATCCGGATTTCAGTCAGGTTTTCCGGCCCTGTCCATCCGCGGTCCCGCTGCGTCGGTTCCCGCCGCCGGCTCAGCTCCCCTGCAATCCACCGAGTGCTGCCTGCAGGATGATCCTGGCTTTGTCGTAATTGAATGCTTCTATTTCCTGGTAGAGGGCGCCGGCCTGAGGTCCGAAGACGCGCCGGTAGAGCCGGTGGTCTTCCTGGTAGGCCTGGACCGCTGCGAGGTCATTCCCGGCAAGCAGGGCGTCAAGACGCGCTGCCTTGTCTGCGACGCTGGATCTGTCCTCGGGGGAAAGGGGGCTGCGTGGCCCGGACGCTTCTGGCGCCTGTTTCCTGGGAAGGGCTACCTGGCTGTTCCCGGTGAGGTCTTTCTCGGGTCCTGAGCCGGTCTCCGCTTCGCTGCAGGCGAGGCTTGGAGCTTGCGCAGCCAGGCGTTCGGCAGAATGCCTTCCGAGCGCGCATTCGATGCTGCTGCGGAGGCGCAGGGGGGTCAGCGGCTTTTCGAGGGCGGCAGAATAGCCTGACTCGGAAAGTGCGCTCTTCGTGACGATGTCCTTGTACGCGGTGACAAGGATAGCCTGGGGCCGATGGGTGATCGGCAGGGCGCAAAGCCGATTTCCGAACTCCAGGCCGTCGATGCTGGGCATGCGCAGGTCCGAGAGAAGGAGATCGAAGGGGCGACCCGCGGCATCGGCTTCCTGGATTTGGGTGAGGGCGTCGGAAGCGTCGGAAGCCGAGCCGACCTCGAAGCCAAAGCCTTCGAGCATTTCGACAATCACATCCCGTGCGACCCCGAGATCATCGACAACAAAGGCGCGGAGGCCTTCCGCTCCGCCACGTTTCGGGTGGATTGGCGTCTGGCCAAGGGCATTTCCGAAGGGCACTTCGATCCAGAAGCTGCTGCCCTTTCCCAGCTCGCTCGTTGCCCCGATCTTTCCTCCCATCAAATCGATCAGGCGCTTGGAGATCGCGAGTCCAAGCCCCATGCCGCCGTGCCTTCGCGTCGTCGAAACATCAGCCTGCTCGAAGGGGAGGAAGAGGCGGGCCTGCTGCTCCCCTGAGAGTCCGATGCCCCTGTCCGAAACCTCGAAGCGCAGCAGATGGCCGTTTTCATTGGATGAAAGGAGGCGCGCACGGAGTACGATGATCCCTACTTCGCTGAACTTGACTGCGTTGCTGATCAGGTTGAAGAGGACCCTCTGGAGCCTGATGCCGTCTCCGTGGAGGACGGGAAGGAAGGCAGGTGAATCCAGGATGATTTCCAGGCCCTTCGACTCAGCCCTGCCCGCGATGAGGTTGCAGATGTTTTCGAGCATGCTCTCGATCTCGAAATCACTTGCCTGCAGCTGGAGCTTTCCTGCCTCGATCTTTGACAGCTCCAGAATATCGTTGAGCAGGTCCATGAGGTGCTGTGCCGCCGTGTCGATCTTTGCAAGTTGCATGCGCTGGTGCATGTCGGTGATGTCCCGCTGGATAAGGTGGGCGAGGCCGATTATCGCGTTCATCGGGGTCCGGATCTCGTGGCTCATGTTTCCGAGAAAGCTGCTCGTGGCGCGGTTGGCGGACTCGGCTTCCACCCTTGCCTTCCTGAGTTCCTCTTCCTTCGCCATAAGTGCTGTTTTGTCCCGGGCCTGTATGAGGATGCCGTCATGCTTGCCATCGTGGTCCCGGAGCAGCTGTCGCGTGAAGGACATCCTCCGCTCGCTGCCGTCGGGGAGGGTCACCAGGATCTCCTCGCTCTCGGGCAGCTTGTTCCCGGCGAGAAGTCTTGTCCGTGCCTCGTTCTCGCGGAGGGCTGAAGTGGGTATGAGGATATCCTCTGCGCGCCTCCCTATGTACACGCCGGAGCCTGGCCTGCAGTTGCCTTCCAGGTAGCTTCGGCTCGCTGCCAGGTAGCGGCCTTCGCGGTCCGTGAGCGCGATCCAATCGGTAGCCGCATCGAGCACACGTGCAAAATCGCGGCCGAGAGACCCGGCCGCGTCGCCGTCGGTCTCGAGCATCGGCATCTCAGCTTCGGAGGAGGGCGACGGCGGTGACCAGGAGGGCAAGGCCCCAGCGGTACCAGACGAAAACCTTGGTCGAATGCTTCTGGAGATAGGCCAGGAGGAACTTGATGCAGAACCAGCCAGTCACTGCCGCGACCACAAAGCCGATCGGGAAGAGGATGAGCTCGTCCTGGGGGATGGCTCCCGACTTGATGGACTTGACCAATTCATAGAGGCTTTTTACCCCCGCACCGGCAATGATCGGCGCCGACAGCAGGAAGGAGAATCGCGCCGCCGCCGGACGCTCGAGGCCGAGGGCCAAGCCAGTGGTTATGGTCGAACCGGAGCGGGATACGCCGGGGAAGATCGCGAGGGCCTGCGCGAAGCCGATGAGGAGGGCATCCTTCCACTGCATGGTTTCCATCGTGCGCCTGCGCTTGCCGAATTCCTCGGCCAGGAGGAGGAGGAGACCGAGCAGCGCGATGAAAAAGGCCATCCAGAGCATCGTCGAGGAGGTGATCTGCCCGCCGGGGTGGAAGAGCTCCTCCACCCGGGTTTCAAAAGCGACACCGGCGATTCCACCCGGGATACAGGCTGCGATCAGGAACCAGACCATCCTGCGGTCGGCATCCTTGCCGATCTTCCTCTCGGCGATACTGCCCACAAAGGCCCGGGCCAGGCGCCACCAGTCAGCGGCAAAAAAGGCCAGGAGGGCGAGGAGGGTCCCAAGGTGGAGGGAGACGTCGAAGGTAAGTCCCCTGAGCACCGGGTTGTCCCAGGAGAAGAGCCAGGGGATTATCACGAGGTGGGCCGAACTTGAGATGGGGATGAATTCGGCCAGGCCCTGGACGAGTCCCAGGATGACCGACTGGAAGATCAGCATTGTTTGCTCCTTGCGCCGACAGACAGGCTGCCCTGCCGTGGCGATATCGGGACTTTATCGCGGACGCAAGGCCAGCGAAAGCATGGCCGCGGCAAACGCGATCCATGCAAGTATGATGCAAACTGCAGCTGCAACGCTCCTCGGCCTCGGGGACCCTCTCCGCTCTGCAGCCTTGGTGCGCGCATCGGCCATGACTTCGGCCGGGATCAGCTTTTTCAATAGGGCAAGTCCCAGTGACAGCAGGATGACATCGTCGAGGTAGCCCAGCACGGGTATGAAATCCGGTATCAGGTCGATCGGCGATATGGCGTAGCCGACCACGAGGGCCCCCAGCAGCCTGGCAGGCCACGGCGTCCTGGGATCGCGTATCGCAAACCAGAGCGCGAGGACCTCTCCCTTGAGCGCCCTGGCCCAAGTTCTTATCTTCGCCATCCCCAAGCTCAGGATGCCCATTGAGGGAGGATAGCCGAATTGGCGCATTCTGTCATTGGCAGGCTTCGGATTGGCCTGCCCCTCCCGGATTGGGTACATTCACAGCGTCCCTGGAACCCTTGCCGGATCCGGGACAAAGGAGTTGGCATGCTTGCACTCGGCGACTTGGTTCCTGGTCTTCCCCTTTTCGACGCAGAGGGGAAACAGCGAAGCCTTGCAGAGTTCAGGGGCAAACGTATCGTTCTCTACTTTTATCCGAAGGATGACACGCCGGGCTGCACGACCGAAGCCTGCGCATTCAGGGATTTGAAGGCGGACTTTGACGGGGCAGGCGCTGTTGTGGTCGGAGTGAGCGCCGACAAGCCAGCCTCGCATGCGAAGTTCGCTGCCAAGTTTGGCCTTCCCTTCCTGCTCTTGTCCGATCCCGAACACGCGTTTCTCGAAGCCTGCGGTGTGTGGGGCGAAAAGAAGATGTACGGAAAGACCTTCATGGGCATTACACGAAGCAGCTTCCTGGTCGATCCTGTTGGCCGGATCGAGGTGGTCTGGCACAAGGTCAAACCCGAGGGCCACGCCGAAGAAGTGCTGGCCGTCCTCAAGGAAGGCAAATTGCCCCAGCCTTGACCAAGCCCAAGGCTCCTGTGTATAAATTCCTCGCTCCAAGGCGGGGTAGCTCAGTTGGCAGAGCAAGCGGCTCATATCCGCTCGGTCGTGGGTTCAATCCCCTCCCCCGCTAGAATAGGACTGTGGCCACGCTTGCGTGGCCACTTTTGTTGTGGGCGGGGGAGGGGATTGATCCGAGCGAGCGACCCCGCCAATTCCGATCATTTGAGGAATTGGCGGGGTGGCCCGGCAAGGATGCCGGGCCAGCGAGCGAGGCGGCCCGTCGGGAGCCCGCAGGACGCGGGCGACCAGAGGGAATCCCCTCCCCCGCTAGAATAGGACTGTGGCCACGCTTGCGTGGCCACTTTTGTTGTGGGCGGGGGAGGGGATTGGTCCAATCGCGAGCATCAGATCGTATCGGGTGAGTGGGGCCTCCTGGATCCCATCGAAGGAAAGCGTCCCGTGGTCGACTACTGCCGCGACCTAGCCACAGTCATGGGCCCGAAAACGCACCTGCCGAAGTCCCTGAAGTACCTCGAGGAGTATGCTGCTGGCATCCAGATCCGGGCCATCAACGAGCGCTGGCTCGAGGGCTACAAGGGGCACCTCCTTGCTGCCCCGGCGCTCGGGAAAACGACGGCCTCGCACTACTTCGCGGCGCTCTGCTTTGCCCTGAAACGGGCGGAGCGGGATCGGCTCATCCCGAGGAATCCTGCAGACGCAGTGGCGCGGATCCCCGTGCCGGAGGCCATGAAGGTCTATCTCACAGAGACGGAGCTCCAGGCTCTGGCTGACCATCCCCTGGGTGGGGTCCTCGGGGCGGAGATCATGCGGGGCTTTTTTTTTGCCGTCTATGTCGGCCTGCGGGTGTCGGATGTCGAGGGGCTCACCTGGGGCAGGGTGGAGCGCGGAGCGAAGCCCCGCCTCATGATGCTGCAGGAAAAGACGCAGGTAGTTGTCGGCATCCCGCTCTCGGCGTCCGCCTGGTCGCTCATCGAAGACAGGGTCATCCACCGGCACGACGAGCTGGTGTTCCCGCGCGCCATAGCTTCGCCGTCCTTTCGCTTGAGGCGGGCACCGACCTGTACACGGTGTCCAAGCTCCTCGGGCACACGAACATCGCAACGATGCAGGTCTATGCGAAGGCGACGGACGGAATGAAGCGGGAGGCGGTTGACCGGCTACCGGTGATTGAGAGGATGAGGCGAGGGTAGGGAATCCAGGGGAATTACTTTTCTTTTTTGGCCCTGATGCTCGAGATAAGCGAGGACGCGACAGGCGCAATACCGATAACGATGGCCGCAATGGCCTCCGTGGGGCGGTCAAGAAGAGCAAGCGTGAAGCCAGCGACAAGGCCGCCGAAGGCAAGGGCAAAGCCGAATACCTGACCCCGGAGCATGGCAGTGGTTTCGGCGTGAACGTAGACACGCTCCTCCTCCATCCGCTTTTTTGCCTGTTCTTCGAAGAGTCGAAAGAAGAGCGCGGCCGCACCTGGATGGAGTTTCTCGTAGCCCTCTATCACCGCAGGATGCGGGAGCGGACCCTCGAAAGACTGGGCGATGCGGCTTTGAACCTGGATTGTCGCCTGGACAGGCTTCTCGGGGCGCTTCTCAGGCGGGGCCATCGTTGTCCTTCACGGCCGCGAAGGCTGCGGCGGCGTCGCGCATGATGGCTTCGGCGTCTTCGCGGAGCCCTGCTGCAGGGTCCTTCGTGATGATGCTGCGCGTGATAGGCGCACCGCGAGCGCCAAAGAGATCAAAGGACCGGGCCAAGCCTTCGCCAAAGGCCCTGGCAAGAGATCCATACCCCACGATGCGACGGCGGTCGAGTGTCGGCGTATTCATGTGCGCTCCTTGCCTGAATTTAGCCCTTCCCCCGCCTTATGTCCACCGGGCCCCCCACGTAGGGCGCGGCCCTTCACCCCCCCCGAGTTATGAAAACATCGAGGGCAGAGAGATATCTCTGAAGGATTGCTGTCCTCTGTGCGCGGATCGGGAATATGCTTTCCGGCTATCAGGATTCCAGGAGGTAGCGCGAGAAGACGAGGGCTTCGCGGGCGTCCTCATCCAGCTTCGCCTCATCCGCGCCGCGGCTGATGTCGCGCCAGACCTTTATATTGGAGCCGACGGTCCCGCCCATCCTTACGAAGGGCTCCATGACGATGCTGCCGTCGTAGCCGATGTCGTGCAGCGCGTGTCCGACCTCTGACCAGGGCACACGGCCTTTCCCAGGCACCCGACGGTTGCATTCGCCCGTGTGCAGGTGGCCCAGACGGGATCCGGCAGTCCTGATCGCTCCACCGATGCTGTCTTCCTCGATGTTCATATGGAAGGTATCGAGCATGACCTTGACGCGGGGATTGCCCACCTCCTCGACGAAGGCAACTCCCTCTTCGGCAGTATTGATCATATAGTTTTCGAAGCGATTGAGGACCTCGAGGCAGTAGTCCACGCCGCAGTCTTCGGCGACCTTGGCGACCTCCCTTACGGCAGCCACGCTTCGGGCCCAGTCGCCTGCCTTGTCTATCGGCCGCGAATAGTCAACCGGCCAGTAGGAGTACAGGGCTCCGCCGATAAGGTGAATATCCAGTTTGTAGAGTCGTTTCAGGAGTTCCGTAAAATAGGATTTCGCGGCGGCTGCGACCCTCGGGTCCGGCGAGGCAAGGTTTTGCTCGGCAGTAGGCCCGTGGCCCGCCGTGAGGATGATGCCGTTTTCGGCCGCACAGGCTTTGAGCTCGGCCATCTCCTTCTCGCTGTATCCCAGGATCGGCGTAGCTGCGATCTCGAGGATATCGAAGCCGAGCCGCGCGACTTTTTCTATATAGTACTTGAAGTCAGCGACCCATTCCTTTTCCCAGTACGCGTAGAATATTCCGTATTTCATGGAGCCACCTTTATTGCCGTTCCTTGGCTTCAGTGTTGGGGATTTTTGTGAGGCGCCATCAACTGGTGACGATATTCCGCCACGGGGTGCGGAGCAGTCATTGGAATCTGGAAGGATCCTTCGAACCACTCGCTCACATCGATGGCCCCAAAATCCTTGACCATCTGATCATCAAAGGCTGCGGCTTCTTCCGCTGTCCATCTCCCGAGAAACTGCGGGTAGCCCAAAGCGATGCCTACTTCTTCCCGTTGTTCCTGATCCCCGCGGCGAAGATGACCGAGTCGAAACTGCGGTTGAGGATCTTGCTCTGGTAGTTGGTAAAGGGAGGGGAATCGGCGAATTCGATTTCGTCGCCCTTGGAGACCTTGGCCTGCATGGTCGCGACCCAGACTTTTTTCCCGCCCTCGTCGATCTGAATATAGACGTATTCGCCGGCGACGAGCGCTTCGAGGACCTTGCCCTTGTGACCTGCACCGGCAGGGATATCGGCTGTTGCGCTGGGGTGGGGGGGGGCTGGAGCAGGAGCTGCCTGGACCTGGGGCGTTGCAGGGGTCACGAGGGCTCCCGAGTCCTTTTTGCAGGCACCGATCACAACAACAAGAGCGAGCGCTGCGAGCGCCGCGACGACGAGCTTCTTCATTGGAAATCCTCCGGGAATTCGATATCGATTGAAAAGTCATGTATGCTAGCCCGAGTAGGCTTGGAGAATCAAGGCGAGCTGGCCGCCCGGCGCCGGGCAACCGGGGTACAGTGCCGGGCTGCCGAGCCGCGAACTCGGTCCCCGCCCCCCCCCGGGCTGCGGCAACAGTTGGCCCTTCGTATCGAAAGGATATTGACGCGCAGGGCCGTGGCACCCAAAATGCACGGGCATTCCCAGTTTTGTCGATTTCACGGCAGCCTCCAGGAGGATTACATGCAGTCAAACCGTGGATCGAGGACGTCGCGACCGCGCGGCGCGCTCGCTGCGATGGTCGTCTTTGCCTTTGCGGCACAGGGCGTCGCAGCCCTCGATTTCAGTGGAAGGGTGGATACCGGCTATCGGCTCGATTACGACGATCCCGTCGCGATCAACCGGGTCTTCAGTTACCAGAACTTCGATATGGGACTCGGAGAGGGTCTCAGCCTTGCCTTCAATGGAGGGCTTCTCTCTGCGATCGGGACCAACTCGAGCGCGGGAATCTCGATACGCGGGCTCGACGACGCGCGGAACGATGCGGATGCCGACAAGGACAATCTTGGCACCTGGGTTGATTACCAGTTGTTTGGCATGAAGGTCGCCTACCAAAGTGAACTCATGGGAGTCCAGGCTGGCCGGCTCTCCGACTGGAGTGGCGCAGCCTCGGCCTTCGATGGAGCAGGCGCGACGTTTGCTCCCCTGTCCTTTCTGCACATCGGCGCCTTCGGAGGCCTGCCCTACTCGGACGGAAGTGTGATTCGCGCTATCCGGAGCCTTCCTTCGAAGCTAGGCAATGGAGAACTTGAGGCGGGCGCGACCCTCGGGCTTTCGCTCCTTGACGACAAGCTGGCTGTCAGTGCGGGCTATCTCTATCTCGCCCAATCGACCGATGTGGATGCCCTGATCGGGGCAGTCCAAAAGGTGGTCAAAAACCAGACCCTGCGCGGCTCGATGTCCTTCGCCCCGGCTCCCTGGCTTTCCACGAGCCTCAACGCGACGATGATCAACTTCAGCCCCACCAATGCCTCCTTCAACGCGAACGGAATCATCGATGCCCTCCATCTCCGCTATAACCTCGGCGGCAATGTCCAGCTGATCGCTGCGGCGACGCTTGGGCAGTCCTTCGGTTCCTTTGCTGCCATCCTTGGTTCGGCCAATCCCTACTTCTCCGGCTCCGCCTCGGTTTCAGAAGAGCTCGGAGGCTTTATCCCCACAGGCGGCCTGCTGAAGTCAGTCGCACTCGACGCCTCAGTCGGACGGAGGCAGCCGCTGGTCGCCAGCGATGTGGCTCTGGCCAATCCCACCATCACCGAGCTCCGCGCCGGTCCCTCGCTTTCCTTCGGTTTCGGGCTTTCGGCAAATGGCTATTACAGTTATGTGCTTTCGGATTCGGGAAGTTCCAAGCCAGAAACGATCAATGCCTTCGGTGGGGAACTCCGCTATCGCAAGACCCCCCTCGATATCCGTGCGGGCACCGCCTTCACCGCCAATGAGTGGACCGAGGACTACCTGGGCTCCGGCTACCACGACACCTTCAATGCACAGACCTACTATGTTCGCGCCAAGGTGAACGTGACCAAGACCTTCGACGCGCAGGCACGGGTGACCTACGAGTCCTCGGTGCTCGCCTCGGTGAACGGTTCCGCCACCAGTACGGTCCGCGCCGAAGTCCGCGCAGGCTACAGGTTCTAGAGAGGAAATATGATGGACCATACCTACACCAACAAGCGAACCGCTGCCGCGCCAGGCCGCACACTGCTCCGCCTGATTGCGTCCGCTTTTTTCGCGGCCCTTGCCCTGGGCTTTGCCGCCGCTGCCCCAATGAAGAACGCCGATGCCGACGACGCCTCGAAGCCCCGCCACGGCATCATCATCAACCACCAGTTCAAGCTTGATCTCGGGCTTGGCTGCGACATCTGCCACAGCCCCTCGAAGTCGAATCCCAGGCTCATGGCCTTCCCCGACATGGATACCTGCGGTACCTGCCACGCGGACGAGGTCGACATGGAAAAGGGCACGGATTCCTGCACCAAGTGCCACAGCAACGATGACTTTTCATCCACCGTCCGGAAGAACAAGATCCTTATGCCGAACTCGAGCTTTGACCACCGCGTGCACGCGGCAGCCAAGGTCGACTGCCTCTCCTGTCACAAGGTCTACGACAAGGTCGGAGCCCACGGTGACGAGATGCTCCCGACCAGGAGCAGCTGCATCGCCTGCCACGCCGACAGGAACGCCGGACCGCCGGTCAGCCACACGGTCAACTGGATCGAGACCCACGGCAAGGGTCTCACTGACACGCAGAAGAACGGCACCTGCGCCCTCTGTCATACCGCAGCCCGCGGCAATGACTGCGCCTCCTGCCACCAGCGCGAAGCCCCAAAGACCCACGTCGCCGGCTGGATCCTCCAGGCCCATTCCCGCGCCGCGAGGACCGATAGCCAGACCTGCGCGACCTGCCACAGCCAGAGCCAGTGCATCGACTGCCATACCGAGCAGAAGCCGTATACGCACAACTCCACCTGGGTTTCCACCACCGGCCATCCTCTTGCCGCCGCAGCCAACCGCGCGTCCTGCGCGGTCTGCCACGCGGGCGCGACATCAACGAATAGCTGCGCGTCCTGCCACAGCCAGACTGCGCCTTCAAGCCATACAGGGACCTGGGGGGGGGCAATCAACACCCACTGTACGACCTGCCATATCGACAGCGCTACCAACAGTTCCTACACGACCTTGCCGACCTATGTTGAGAGGGATGCTACGAGCAATTGCTCCTTCTGCCATACCTCCTCATCCAGTATCGCCCTGACTGGTTCGCGGCATGTCGTACTTCACCGCCCATCGGATCACACGACTTCGACTAATTGCACAGCATGCCATAAGACTACAGGGACCGATCCACCAAAGATTCCGCATTCGCAAGCGGTTGGTATCACCACCGCCAACTGCCAGGCCTGTCATCCCATGCCCTGATCGTTTGAGGTTCTCGCTCAACAAAAAAGCCGCCCTTGGGCGGCTTTTTTGTTGGGTACAGCGTCTTGGCGGTGCTCCGAAACAGGAGCAGGCGCGACCAGCACGCGTTGTTATCATTCCACTCCGCTGATGAGTCTTTCAAGGAAGAAGAGCGGCAGGAATCGCAGGCAAGCTATTCAAACACCGGCAAAGCAAGGCTATTCCCAGGCCGTCATGGCAGCGGCAAGCGCTTTTAGCTTCTTGTATCGCTCCAACACAGAGTCAGGTGTCTGCACAAGGCTTTGCTTCAGCAGTTGAAGTGATGGGGGAGATCCTGAAGGTACCGAAGCCCTACCTTTGGAATCTGTGACCTTCTGCCCGACCAGGAAGAATCCCATGCTCATCAATTCGGGACTTGCGTCCGGGATGATGTATGCGTAGCCGCTCATATGCGCTTCATCATCGAATTTGAAGACATATAGGATGTCGATTTCGCTGTTGGATGGATCGTAGATGCTCCAGTCAGAGCTGGAGGGCCGATAGCCGCCCACGACGGCACCCCCGTCTTCCCTGGTTCCGATGGCGTTCCAGTCATCCCCGAGCCCCGTGAAATCCTTGAGGCCATAGAAGTGGTAATTGAAGCCGAAGTTGGTATCGACCGCAAAGGCCAGGCTAAGCCAGCCTATCAGCTTGCGGGATTTCTCATAGCTGGGAGTACCCGGAGAGGGGACGGCGAGATCGTAGCTATCGGTCGCTGAATGATAGCTATCACGTGCCTGGCAAAGCACCAAGTGCATGCCATCAATTGTCGGCTCGTAGACCAAGGAATCGCTTCTTGAAGCTTCCACTTTCCCATCTACCAGCCATTTGTAGGTAATTCTCGGAGAATCGTGATCAATCACCTTTGCCTTGAAGGAAAGGGGCATGCCCGGGAAGGGCACACCGCTTTCTAGGCTTATCTCAACAATGGGAACGTCGTCAAAGTATGAGCAGGCGACCAAGGTGAGTGATAGCAGCACAACCAGAAATACTGAGGCGCGCCAAGACGCGAGCCCGCAATTGCTGCAACGGTGAAACTCGGCCATTTATGAGTGGAACATAGCATAATGCAGGACAATCTCAATAGAGAAAAAGAAGGCTCCCTTGCGGGAGCCTTCTTGGAATCACAGGATTCAGGATTCCTTAGGGCCTCGCGGTCCAAGGATTGGTGAGCGTGGCGCCATCTGCTTTGAGGAGGACGATCGCATCGTAGAGAATCTGGGCAGCGTAGGTCGGATTGTGGATAGCCTGTGAGCGGTCAAGCTCGTAGAGGTAGAAGTTCCAGCAAGCCTGATTCTGGCGCTTGGTCAGGTAGTTGTTCGTCTCGTTGAGCTTCCAGTCCTTACCCCTGACATTGGTGGTACCAACGGTGTAGGAGTAGTCGCCGGCAATGTACGTACCCGCAGGATCGGTGAGGGAGACTCCACCGCCATTGGCATAGGCCTTGATGACTGGTGCGGAGTAGGCGGTTGTTGCGCTATCGCCCACGGCGTACTTTACACGGGGATAAACCAGTTTGCGAGTGAGGTCAGCCTTGTAGAAGTTGGTGGGATTGCCAAAGTAGCCAAGAAGGGCCTTCTCGGCAGCGTCGATGTTGGTGAAGAGAGTGAACTTGGAGCCGCTGGTCCAGAGGGTCCGGAAGGTGGTGGCGGTCGCGACACCGTCAGTGTGGCAGCTCAGGCAGACCTTCACGTTGTCCTTGGAACCGGTGGTGAGGTACATGCTGTGGTTGGAGACTGCGCCGCTGAGGTTGGCGCCGGCCATATCGTTGAGGGTGACGTGGCAGGCGACGCACGTGTCGCCAGTGTAGTGCTTGGAAACAGCAAAGCCCTCGCCGGCGCTAAGAGCGTACCCGTTAGTCTTGAGCGTGGCAACGAGATGATCCTTATCGGTGGTTGACGTGGAAACTCCTGCGTTGTCAGTACCGAGCATGAAGTCAGCCTGCGGACCCTGGTGGAGGTAGCGGGAGGTTGCTGTTGTCGTGTCGGCAGCGGTGGCTGTCGAGGCATCCTTGGCGATTGTTGGATTGAGGCTGTCCTGGACACCACGGCGATCCTGGTGACAGTTGGCGCAGAGGTTACCCTTGCCGCCATCGTACTTGGTCGCGTAGGCGACGGTGTTGAAAGTCAGGGGGGTGGTTGCAGTGGCTGCTGTCTTGGTGGCATAGGAGATGCTGCTGCTCAGGTCCACAGCGGCGATGGTGCGGAGGGCCATTGTCTTGTTGGTGTGGGGGTCATGGCAGGTAAAGCAGCCGGGGGAAGCGCCGCCTACAGGGGCGGAGTTGTACTGGTCGACCGCACTGGTCGCAGTCTGGTACTTGGGATGGGATGCTGCACCGAGCCAGGCCTTGAAGCCTTCGTCGGAGTGACACTTCGCACAAGAGGTGTTGGCACCTTCTGTGGGGGCTACGCTGCCGGCATTTTCCATTGCCCAACTGCCCTCGGCGATAGCGTAGGTACGGGTGCCGGCAAAGTGACCGGAGAACTCGTAGCCAACCTTGGCGGCGGGAACGTCGTACTTGACGGCATTGTGGCAGTCCATGCACACACCAGTCTGATTGGCGAGAGCGGTCTGGGCTGTGGTGAGATCGGTTTTCGTCGCATAAGCCGCGAGATCCTTCGTCTGGGCGATGCCGAGACCCTCGCAGCTGCTGAGAACCACGGCTGCCGCAAGAGCGGCGAGAAGCAGAATGCCCCACTTCTTCATAGTAACTCCTCCTGTAGATATTCGATTCGGCCCACTTCGGGGAACCCTTGTATGCCAAAACGAGCGGATGATTGGTTCATTCGCTAGGCAAAGGTTGTAACACGAAGGAAGGAAGCTGTCAATAATTTTATATATAGGGTTATATCGACTAAGTAATATAGATAAAAGTATATGTTTGGGGGATTGGAAGGCCCCTGCCCCGCCTTGACCCAGCTCCGATCCCCATGCGATACCGCCACAATGGCCTTCCTCGAACGGCGCTATGTCGCCCTGTATGCAGCACTCTTTTCGATCTTTATCCTCTTCGGCGCCTCGATGACCCTGGTCGGGGCCATCCTCCCCCGCATCTTCACCGATTTCCACTGGAGCTATGTCGAGGCAGGCATCGTACTTGCCGGTGGATCGGTGGGGCTCTTCGTCGGAACCTACATAGCGGGACGGGCCTTGCGTGCCCTGGGAGTCCGAACCCTCCTCCTCGCCGCGCTTGTCCTCGACGCAGTGGGCTTGGCCTTCTTTGGAATGTCTCCCTCGGTCCTGCTCAACTTTGTCCTGTACTTCGCCGTGGGGCTGGGGCAGGGTTTCATAGAGGTGGGAGTCGACTGGTCCACGGTCAGGATGAGCGGGGAGGCTGACGCCCGTCCGATGAGCCTGGTCCACGGGGCTTTTTCCATAGGCGCCATGGTCGCACCCCTGGTGGTGGGGATACTTCTCGCATCGCACATCGAATGGAGCCTGGCCTATCGCTGCGTGGCTGGCCTCTTCCTCGCCCTCGTCATTGCTGTGCTATTCCTGCCCTTCGACCGGCTGGGCCGGGACGAGCGTCCACATGAGCAGGGAGAAAGCCCCATCAGGAATCCTGCCTATTGGCTGGGCTTCGCTGTACTCTTCCTCTATGTGGGAGTCGAGATCGGCGTTTCGAACTGGTGCGCCGAGTACTTTGTCCGCGTCTTCGGGCGCGGGCCGGAAACGGCAGCCCTCATGGTGTCCCTTTTCTGGGGAGGCATGCTGGCCGGCAGGCTGGGGATTCCCGTCTTCCTTCCGAAGGCGAAGACAGGGCAGCTTCTTGTGGTCCTCTCGATCGCCTTTGCCCTATCCGCCGGGCTCCTCCTGGCAACGGGACTCGTCGGTTCGGCGGCCTTCTGGCTGGGTGTAGTCGCAATACTGCTGACGGGACTTTCCGCCTCCTGCATCTACCCCTCCGCCATGACCCTGGCCGGTCAGGCTTTTCCGAACCACCAGGGACCCGCCATCGGCTTTGCCGCCACCGGGGGCGCGGTGGGTTGCTTTGTCTTTCCCTTTGCCATGTCGGGCATTTCAAGCGGCGCCGGCCTCGTCGCAGGCTTCGGTTTCTACGCGCTTATCGCCATTCTCGGGGCGGCCGCAGCCATCGCCCTCGCCTCCGTTGTCCACAGCCGCGCGGCAGGGCACAAGAGCGAATAGGGGGCGAATCGGGGGCGGACTCTAGGTGAAGGTCCGCCCGATGAGGTCCTGGATCAGGTCGCCGAGGGCGAGGACCTCGATTGTTTCCTTGAGGAAGTATCGTGGGCCTGATGGTACAACGACTTTGAGGATGTCCAGGCCCAGGTCCTTGCTCGCGATGAGCATCGAGGGCGAAAGCCGAGGTGCATCGGCATATTTGAACTCAAAGCCGATCCAGTGGTTCCACCGCTGGATCGCTCAACCTGAATCCGCCGAGGTCGAGGAATCCAACGCGTCCGGCCAGGGTCTCCGAGGCCCCTTTCACGATTTCCGGCCGTGAGCTGCCAAGGATCACAAAGCGACGGGATGGATGATCTTTCCGGTCTGCGAGGACCCTCAGGATCGGGAAGAGTTCGGGCATCATCTGCACTTCGTCGATGACGACGACTCCATCAAGGTTCTCGAGTACGAGCATGGGATTCCCGAGCCGCGCGGCATCCCTGGGATCCTCGAGATCAAAATAGTTGCTCGCTTCAAGGGTCCTGGCCAGGGTTGACTTCCCTATCTGGCGTGGCCCCAGTATCGTGCAGATCGGGCTTCGAGCGAGAATGGCATGGAGGCGTCGGGTTTCTAGCATTCGCTGTACCATGAGAGATAAGGTATTCTTGCTACCATGAAATATCAACATGCAATGTTGAAATTTCATGGTGACGCCCTTCTCTGGGCGAGGTTCAGAGCGACTCGAGCCGTCCTTGACCGAGCTCTGATCCCCATGCGATACCGCCTTGAGAGTGAATCCCTCGCCCGCGTCCTCGAGGGCTCACCAGAGCGGGATTTCATCCTGGATCTCTGGGAGGAGTACGAAGCCAACGCGAGCGCCACGGCCCGCTTCGTCAAGGAACTCGACCGCCTCGAGATGGGCTTCGAGGCCAGCGTGCACGCAGCCGAGGGATCCCAGCGGATGGGCGAATTTCACGACAGCGCGCGCCGGGCCATGAGAAGTCCAGACCTGTCGGAGCTGCTCGAGACGGCGATCGGGGGAGACGACAAGCATCACTGACTGCGCATGTGTGCGATAGCGCCTATGAATTGGCGCATGGCCTGGCGCTGCCCGAAATATGCACGGAACTACATAGTGCGTACCGTATGGACAGGAAGGAACGTGGCATAGTCCGCCGCCGAGTCGAGGTCGGCGAGCACCGCCGGGTCGCCGGTTTCCACAAGGCGATGCGGACCGGCCATCAAGAGGTCCCTGATCCTGGCCTTCGGCGAAAGGGCTCGGATGGCCGGCACCAGGGCGGCCGGTACCAGGACGGGATGCCCAGCCTGGCCCTGATAGGCGGCGAAAAGCACGGTAGCGATCCCTTCCGCTGGCTGGGTTTCGAGGAGCTTCCGGATGATGATGGATCCGACAAGGGGCATGTCCGCAGGAAGCACGAGGAAGGCCGTAGCAGTGGAGAGGCCCTCCGCTCCGCGCGCCACCGAGCCTGCCATGCCGGCCTCCCATGCGGGATTGTCTACAACGCGGACGCGCTCGCGGCCATCCAGGAGGGCGTGGAGCTCTGCGCCACGGTGGCCGGCCACCACGATGGCAGACAGGCCCGCCCCGAGCACGCTGGAAATGACCGTCTCAATTAGTGTCGATTCGCCCCAGGGCAAGAGGGGTTTCCATGCGCCCATGCGCGAGGAGGCTCCCGCAGCGGGGATCACGCACTCGAGGACCGCCAGGGGGTCAGACCCCACGCGGGCCCCCGCCTTCCCTGGGGTCAGACCCCAGGCCGGCGGTGGCCGCGCTGCGTTCGTCGGCGACGAACTGCGTGAGGCGCTCGATCTCTGCCGCACAGCGGGCAGGGGCGGGGCCACCCACAAGGTCGCGGGCTGCCACGAGGGCCTCCGGCTCGAAGCGGGCGGCGAGGGCAGCGGCGCCGATCTCGGCAAAGGCCGGGTGGGCGGATGCGAGGGCAGAGGCGTCCAATCCTTCCACCGTTTCAAGGCCGCGCGACCTGCAGGCCTCTACGAGGGCCTTGGCCGCGCCGTAGGCTGTCCGAAAGGGCAGGCCGCGGCCCACGAGGATTTCGGCAGCGTCGGTGGCCCAGGCGAAGCCGCCCGAGGCCGCCTCCCGCATGCGCTCCACCCGCGGCCTGATGCCGCGCACGAGGGCTGCAAAGGCAACAAGGCTGCCGAGCGCCGTGTCGAAGCTGTCGAAGACGGCCTCCTTGTCCTCCTGGAGGTCGCGGTCGTAGGCCAGGGGCAAACCCTTCTGCATTGTAAGGAGATTGACCAGGTTGCCAAAGCTGCGGCCTGCCTTGCCGCGCATGAGTTCCGCAGGATCGGGGTTTCGTTTCTGGGGCATCATGCTCGAGCCGGTGGAGATGGAGCCATCGAGTTCGATGAAGGCATATTCTGGACCGGCCCAGAGGCAGAGTTCCTCGCCGAAGCGGGATAGGTGCATGGCCAGGGTTGCGCAGGCAGCGGCGAATTCCACTGCCGCGTCGCGGTCGCCCACGGTATCCATGCTGTTGCGGCTGGGGCGGGCGAAGCCCAGGGCGCGGGCTGTTGCTTCCCTGTCGATCGGCAGCGAGGTCCCCGCGAGGGCTCCTGCACCGAGGGGGCACTCGTTGGCGCGGGCGTCAGCGTCGGAAAGGCGGCCATAGTCGCGCTCGAGGGCTGTGGCCCAGGCCAGAAGGTGGTGCGCGAGCGTGACCGGCTGGGCGCGCTGGAGGTGGGTGTAACCGGGCATAATTGTGCTGAGATTGCCGCGAGCGAGGGTGGCGACCGCCTCGAGGGAATCCAGGATGGCCGCGCGGAGGGCACGGTTGGCTCCACGGAGCCAGAGCCGAAGGTCGAGGGCGACCTGGTCGTTCCGGCTCCTGCCTGCGTGGAGGGCCCTCCCTGCGTCGCCCAGGCGCGCGGTCAGCTCGTTTTCAACAAAACTATGAACATCTTCCGCAGCAGGGTCGACGTGGAGCGTCCCCGCCCGCGCCTCGGCCAGGAGGGCGTGGAGCCCCCCGTCGAGGGCAGCGGCAGTGGCGCGGTCCAGGATGCCACAGTCCCCGAGCATCGCCGCGTGCGCGATGGAACCCAGGAGGTCCACCTCAAGGAGCCGGGAGTCGATGGCAATCGAGGACATGAAGGCTTCGACCGCCGGGTCAAGGGCCCCGCCCGCACCCGACCAGAGTTTGGAACTAGTTGCCATTATTCACTCCTCGCACGGCGAAGGATCGCTTCAATGCGCGCCGTCAATCGCCAATCGCTTCTCCCTCGGCCCTTGCAATCCAGGCAGGAGGCCAGGCGCCGTCGCGGGCAGCCTTGGCTTCGATGTCGGCGAAGTTCTTCGGCTTGGCCGCCGCGATGCGCGCACGCACCTTGGTGGGCAGGCCCGCGAGCGTGATGTAGCCCGTGGCGTCCGCATGCGAAAAGAGCGGTCCCGTGGTAAAGCTCGCCAGCGAGGCCGAATAGAGGGAATTGGGAGAAGCCACACCAGCGTCGGTAATCGAGCCCTTCCAGAGCTTGAGGCGCACCGAGCCGGTGACGATGGCGTTGGTCGTGTCGAAAAAGGAGGAGAGGGCGATGCGGAGGGGGGAGAACCACTCGCCTTCGTAGACGATCTCGGCGAATCGCTGGGCATTGTGGGTTTTCCACGAGATCGTGTTGCGGTCGAGGCAGAGCTCCTCGATCTTGTCGTGTGCCCACATGATGAGGGTTCCCGCCGGGGTCTCGTAGACGCCTCGCGATTTCATGCCAACTACACGGTTCTCCACGAGGTCAAGGATGCCGACACCGTGCCTGCCCGCGATCACGTTGAGCTCGTGGATGAGGGTCACGGGGTCGAGCTCCCTGCCGTTGACGGAGACGGGTGCTCCCCGCTCAAAGCCGATGATTACATACTCCGGGGCATCGGGAGCCTTGGACGGGGGCACGCACATCTTCAGCATTCCCTCGAGTTTGGGTTCGTTGGCCGGATCCTCGAGGTCGAGGCCCTCGTGGCTCACGTGCCAGAGATTGTCATCGCGGCTGTAGGAATCGGACTTCTTCGCCGGCAGGGGTATGCCCCGCTTCTCAAGATAGGCGATCTCCTCATCGCGGCTGGATATGTCCCAGGTGCGCCAGGGCGCGATGACGGGGAGTTCCGGCGCGAAGGCCTTGACCCCGATCTCGAAGCGGACCTGGTCGTTGCCCTTTCCCGTGCAGCCATGGGCGTAGGCGTCGGCCTTTTCCGCGATGGCGACTTCGGCCAGGCCCTTGGCGAGGAGGGGACGGGCTGCCGAAGTGCCCAGGAGGTAGCGCTTTTCGTAGGGGCTGCCCGCCTTGACCAGGGGCCAGAGGTAGTCGGTGACAAACTCTTTCTTGAGGTCCATCACGATGAGCTTGGAGGCGCCGGTGGCGAGGGCCTTCTTTTCGAGGCCCTTCCAGTCGCACTCCTGGCCCACATCGCCGCAGACGGCTATGACTTCCTTGGCGCCGCCTTCCTTGAGCCAGGGGATGATGACGGTCGTATCGAGGCCGCCAGAGTAGGCGAGGACTATCTTGTCGTACATGGAAAACTCCTTGTGTCGATCAACTCATGATCGGTGAAATGGGGTATCGGGGACTGGGTGGAGATTAGCTTTAGAATCGACGGAGGCGGGTGGAAGGCTGAAGGTAGCGGGCCGGACTGGGGCAGGGAAAGCCATGCAGTGGACACAGCGTCGGACTGGATGTCACGAAAAACCTCCTCGTTACTACATACAAGTTCAAGTTACAGGTTGCCATAGTGCGGAGCTGTCGTCAATCCCGGCGCCGCGATGGCTCGCCGTACTCTCTAAGGGAGAGTTCAGAACACTCCAATGGCGAATTGATTGCAGGTGCGGCTCTCCCTAGCATCACAGGGTGGATAATCCCCTGCGCACAGCACTTGCCAGAAATCTCAAGCTTGGGCGCAAGGCCCTCGGCCTTTCGCAGGCAGCCCTCGCCGAAAAGGCGGATATTTCCGCTGGCTTTGTCGGGGAGATCGAGATTGGGAACAAATTTCCCACTGATGATACCCTGATGAAGCTCGCCGAAGCGCTTGAGCTGCCCGTGTATCGCCTGCTTATGACAGAACTGGAGATATCGTCTGAAGCAGACTATGTGGGAAAGGAACTCGCCCTCGCTTACGCTGCCCGCATGCAGGACCGGATCCAGATGGGGGTCCGTGAGATGGTCTCTGGTCCCTGGGATCCCATCGACGCTGTGGAGCAGAAAGGGGAAACCCCGCCGACCTAGGTCGGCGCCTGGTCTTGGGGCCTTCGGTGCCCCCGCCGAATTTGCGCAGTCGCGCCTACTCTGCTAGGATGAAGCCATCTTTCCGGATTGAGGTTTGCCATGAATCCGCTCAAATGGATCATTACCTACGGGTGCAAGCTCGGCATGCACTGCGTGCTCAAGATCGATAGCAGGGATATGACCAAGATACGGCGGGAGGGTCCCCTCATCCTCTTTATCAATCATTCCGGCAAGATCGAGGCACCCGTTGTCTATACCGAGCTGGCGCCCCGCCCCAAGGTGACAGCCCTCGGGAAAATCGAGCTTTTCAAGGGCATTATGGGCTTTATCATGAGGGTCTGGGAGATCATCCCTGTCACTCGCGGAGAGTCGGACCTCGAGGCTTTGAGGACCTGTGTCGCCAAGCTCAAGGATGGCTGGATCCTCGGGATTGCGCCTGAGGGGACGCGCAACCAGAATGGCGAGCTCAGGCAGGCCCAGGGCGGCATCGCCTTGCTGGCCCTCCATTCGGGGGCTCCGATACAGCCGATGGCCCAGTGGGGCGCCATGGACATCCTGGCCAACTTGAAGCGTTTTCGGCGTGCGCGCATGAGCATCAGGGTCGGCCCGGCCTTCCGGCTCGACACCAAGGGCAACAAGCTCACCCGGGAAATCCGCCAGGAGATGGCCGACGAAATGATGTACCAGCTTGCCCTCCTCATGCCCGAAGAACTCCGGGGGGCCTATGCTGATCTCGGCAAGCTGACTACCAGGTGGCTGACCTTTGAGGAAGAAGCAGCCTCATAGGAAGTAGACCTACTGCTGGGGCTTCGGGCCCGGTTTCGTGCCCCGAGGGCGATGGCCGCCACCCTTCGCTGGGGCTCTCCCCGAGGTACCCTTCGCTGGCGGCTGCCGCCCTTCCCCGGCGCGGTCTCCCCGGGCCCTGCTTCCGCCACGGTAGCCTGCGCCGGCTGAGTGTCCGACCGGCCTTCGGTCTGCCGGGTACCAGTGGAACCAGTGGGCTTCCGCGCCATTCATGATTTCCCGAAGAACGGGGGCGGGCTGCCCGAAGAGGTGGCCTGCTTCCGGATCGTTGGTGACGATGCCGAGGCTCCAGTTCTTGAAGCGATCGGCTGGGTTGTCCTCACCCTGTGGCGGCGCCTCCCTCGACAGTCCCCAGGCAGCCCCGAGCCGCCTGTAAAGGGCGCGGGTTTCCGCTGGCGTGCCGAGCCTCTCGCCCCAGGGAGGGTTGCCGAGGAGGATTCCTTCCTCTGAGGGAGGGGCACATTCCTCCGCCGCTCCCACGGCAAAATCGATGAGGGGGGCGACTCCGGCGCGGGCGGCATTGCCCCGGGCGTTGTCGATAGCCTGGGGGTCGGCGTCGCGGCCCACGAGGATGGGCTCTACATCCTTCCGCACAGCGGCTCGTGCACGCTCGCGCTCGCCCGAAAAGATCGTGGCTGCGCCTTCGCGGATCAGGGGCATGGTTTCGATGGCAAAGTGACGGTCGAGGCCCGGTGCGCGCTCCATGGCAAAGTGTGCAGCCTCGATAAGGAAGGTGCCCGAGCCGCAGAAGGGGTCGAGGAGGGGTTTGTGCCTGCGGTAGCCAGCCAAAAGGAGGATGCCTGCAGCTACGGTTTCCTTGAGGGGTGCGTCGCCAGCGGCCTTGCGCCAACCGCGACGGTGGAGGGCCTCGCCTGAAAGGTCGAGGCCGAGGCTGCACTCGTCGTTGTCGAGGTAGATGCGGAGCGAGCGCTCGCGTCCGGTTTCGGGCATCCGCTTGAGGCCATAGACCTTGCCGAGTTTTTCGTAGATGGCCTTGTGGGTCACCGACTGGACGGTGGTCTGGGCTGCGAGCTTTGACTCGCGTATGCGGACGCGTTCGATGACGAGCCGGTCCTCCGGGGCGAAAAAACGTTCCCAGGATGGCCGGCGAGCGCCCTCAAAGAGGGCGTCGAAGTCGCCAGCGGGAAAGCGGCCGAGGATCAAGAGGATGCGTTCGGCGGTGCGGAGCTCGAGGTTGGCCCTGAACAGGCCCTTCAGGTCGGTGGTGAATCCGACACGGCCTGGCGTCTTCGAGCTGGCCTTAAGGCCGATCTTCGCGATCTCGAGACCGAGCATCTTCTCAAGGCCAAGGGCGCAGAGGGCCACGCCCTCGAAGGTATCTTCCATCGCCATAGTATGGACTTTTGAGGGCATTCGCTACAAGGCGGGAGCTTGGGCATCGAGGGGGCAGCCCCCTTGGGCTCGGGTCAAGCTCCGCCCGGAGCAAGCGATGAGGATTGATCAAGTGAGCTGAATTTCGCTATTTCCCGGAAGTGCTTGTCGCGATGTACAAGACTGGCTTGGGAGGCAATGGCACTTGCTGCGATGATGCAGTCGGTCGCAGGGATAGCAAGGCCTTTTCGCCGGGCATCGAAGGCTATACCTGCAGCATCCCTAAACACCGTGTCAGCAAGCGGCAGGAAATGGCATCCGCCGAAATCTTCTCGAATCATGCGCTGTTCGTCCTCATCGCGGGCGATGCCTTCGACTTCGACGAGAATCAAGCCATTGATCGCAGCCTCGTCATTCTGCAGTGCTCGTTCGACGAGTTCCGCCGTGGCAGGATCGCCGACTGGCCTGTAGTACTCGATCCAGGCAGAAGAATCGATCAGGATCATGACTCAGACCGCATCCGCTCAAGATCACCTTGGTCCCCTGACAGGTTGAGCTTTCCTCGGTGCGAGAGGGCCTTTTTTCGTCTCCGTTCGCGCAAGGCATCTTCAAGCGCTGTTTCAATGACTTCGCGCTTGGTCTTTCCAGCCTGATCTGCCAGGAGCTCCGCAATCAAGGTATCGTCTACTGTGAGTGTCATGCGCATGAAGCACCACCTCCTTGCACCACAACATAGCACCACTTGCACGAATTCGCAAGCCCAGGGCTTGTCCGGGCTAGTCCGCGTTGCTTGTCGCTTGGGTCCTGGGCAACGCTGCCTACGCTAAAGTGAAGGCCCTGGCCAACCCGGTCAACGACGCCCGGGACATCGGAGCGGCGCTCAAGGCCCTCGGCTGGGAAGTGATCACCCTCACGGACGCGAGCCTCCCTGCGATGCGTCAGGCGGTCCGCGATTTCGGCTCGCGCCTGGACGAGCGGACACCCGGCCTCTTTTACTACGCAGGCCATGGAATCCAGGTAAGTGGTACCAATTACCTCGTTCCCGTCGATGCAGACCTGAGGCTCCAGGCTGAGGTGCCCGAGTCGACCCTGTCGGTGGACTTCGTCCTGGGGAAGGCAGCAACTGGTACGGTCATCGTCTACGCCACGGCTCCCAATGATGTGAGCCAGGATGGGACGGGGAGAAACGGCGTCTTTACCGAGGCCTTCCTGGCCAGCCTCTCGACTCCGGGTCTTGAGTTTCGCGATATCTTCGACCGCACCGGCGAGGCCGTCCGGACGAGGACTGCCGGCGCGCAGAATCCCTGGATGAACTCCAGCTACTACGGAAAGCTCTATCTGGTATCGCCTGCCGAAGCCGAGAGCCAGGCCAACGCACGCCTGGAAAGTGCCAACGCCGAGCTGGCCGTCCTCCTGGCCCAGCAGGATGCCCTCGCGCGCCAGCTCGCCGTCGCCCGCGTGGCCGAGGAGTCGAAGAACAGCGTCGCCAGTGCCGCCCGCGCGGACGAGGCCCGAAGGATAGCCTCGGGCGACTACGAGCGCGAGGTGGCAGCCCTGCGCTCCCGTTTCGCGGAGGCCAGCGACCGCGAGACTGCGGGCCTCGCTTCGGCCCCCTGCCCACAGAGGAGGCGGTGGAACTCGTCTGGCAGGTCCCCGAGGCGACAAGCCTCGATTCCCCCACAATTACCATCAGCCTCGCCGAGGGAGAGTCCCGGGCTGTGGAGGCGAGGACTGGCGTTTTGGCCATACCCTTTATCCCCCGCGGCACTACGGTTATTCTCGGGCGTCCCGGAACAACACTTTTCGAGGCGCAGAGGGGAGAGGCAGGAAGGACCTTCGCCCTCCTTCCGGGAACCTACGAGCTCAGCCTCGCCTCCCTCGGCGCAGGCGCCATCGCCCTTGCTGGTTCGGGCCTTTCCTACTGGCTCGGAAAACAGGCCATCGCCGAGTACCGGAGTGCCCAGCTCACCGCGGATATCAACGCGGCGCGATCCAAGTCCGAATTGTACACTACTGTGATGAACGGCTCCCTTGCCGTCGCCGTCCTCTGCCTCTACAACGGCAACAAGGTGCTTTCCTCCCGTCCCGACTCAAGCGCTCTCGAAGCCAGCATCAAGGCTCTCGACCAGGGAATCAAGGCCCTTGGGCCAAAGTGAGGGGGATGGTGTATGTGGGGGGAGGAAAGTGAGGATGGAGCGCTATGACTGAGGCTGTTGAGCGAGATCTTTCTGACATCCTTGAATCCATCGTCGCTGTGGCTGCGCCCGAAAAGGTTATCCTCTTCGGCTCGCAGGCGGAGGGTACCGCATTGCCTCGCGGATCGAGAGCCCAATCGACCTGATCGTTTGCAGCCCGGAGCGCTTCAAGGAGCGTTCTGAATGGAGCGCAAGCTTCGAGCATGGGCTCAAGAACAGGGGAGTTGTCATATATGGATAAGTCTTCATCATCCACCAGGAAGGTGGATATCAAGGCAGCCAGCCGGGAAAATTGGCCAATTCATGGAGGTTCTGATGTACGCCGATGAGTATGCGTTCAAACTGAATATTGAACACCTGCCTGAGGGGCTGTGGCTTGCCATGTCGGAGGATTTTCCAGGCCTTGTCGCCCAGGGGCGGACGGTCGAAGAGCTCATCGAGATAGCCCGCGACGTGGCACGAAAGCTGCTGGAATCCTGGGAAGAACATGGCGATCCGATTCCATCGACCTTGGTTCCGATAGTCGGTCCCCGGAGCCTTGATGTGGCGGTGAGCGTCTGAAATGGGACAGCTCGCCGGATTCGGTTATCGCGAAGTCGTGCGACGCCTAAAGCTCACTGGTTTCGAGTTTGACCCTTATGCGAGGTCAGACCCTCGCCTCAACCCGCCACCCGACAAACCCGAAGGCTTAGCCCCCCACCAGCGTTTCCCAATCCTCCGCAGCGTCTTCATGTTAGCACTACCCCTCATATGAAGATATGAACATATGAACATCTATTCATATGATGGGTTGTGTGTTCTCAGCAGCCCGCCTTTTGACGAACCCGGAGTGACAGGCCCTGGGGCTCTGCCCCCCCAGGTGCGTCATGCTTGTCCTCGCCGCGTGGGGGGGGTATCATCGAATCATGGCAGAATCCATAGAAGTTCTCCGCGCGTTTTTCGCACAGCGAACTGCGGGATAGATCTCGAATCCCCGGAACCTCGGCGTCAAGCCGAAGATGCCCTCTGGGCAGATCTCGAACGAAAACTAGGCATGAACGTCGATCTTGTCGTCCTTAACCGGGCGGCCTCCACCATCGCCGCCGCTGCCCTGACCGAAGGCATTCTCCTGGGCTGCAAGGACGAGGACCTGTACGGCCGCTATACGAGGGCAGCCACCCTCCTTGCCGAGGACGAACGCTGTTTCGCGGAGAGTTTCCTCCGCATCAAGGCGCGCTCTCGATCCCTTTCCGAGATCGACCGTGACCGCTCGCGCGAATCGTCGATTTCGTCCTCCACGGTCCGTCCCTGTTTTTGCGTCTGATCGAGGTGACGCGGCGCATCGCCCGACTGACAGGGGCTCCCGGCCTCGGACTGGACTGAGCAGGCAGAACGATGTGCCAGGTTGCATGGCCGATGGTCCCGATTATGTCTCCGCCGTCGTCCGTGCAGAGGAAGTCATCGGCGAGTGGATCGAGACCGCACTGGAATTTGGGCCTCCGATTCCCGAAGCACTCGGGCGAAGACTGGTCTTCCAGTAGGGACATCTGAGGTCAGCCCTCGCCGCCGCCAGTTCAATCTAGTCAGCGAAGCCTTACCCGAAAGCGGGCAGGCAGACGATAAGTGCTGCAGCGAAGCCCCAAACAACCCCAGCCAGGACCTCGGGCAGGCTGTGGGCTGCGACCTGCGGAGCCTTCTCCAGCCGCGTGAGCCCAGCGCCTTCGATGAGGCGGTCGAGTTCAACCTTCGACTGGGCGATGGTCATCCTGAGCCTGAGGATGTCATAGGCGAATATGCAGGCCGCGACGACGCCGAGGGCAAAGGTGCTGCTTCGGAAACCCTCGGTGAGGCCGATTGCAATGACGCAGGCCGTGATGAAGGCCGTGTGCGAGGAGGGGAAGCCCCCATACTCGACGATCCGCTTGATATGGGGTCGCTGTCCCCGGGCCAGGGACCGGAGGTACTTGAAAAGCTGGGATGAGCCCATCGCCAGGAAGGCGGCCATGAGGGGAGGGTTGAACAGCGCTTCCCAGAACCTGAGGTTGAGCATGGGCGGATTCTATTGTATGGACAGGACTTCGTCCATCGCCGATTGATGAGTCCTGTGTCGGGCCCTACACTTCCCGGTTTTTCAGGAACAAGCCGAAGTGCCGGTCTTCCCGTGTTGTGTGGTTTACCAGCCAGTCGACCAGCATCACCTGCATGCGGAACCTGAGGTAAATGGGCGGGAGCGCCGAGGTCCTGAGCTCGCGCATGAGCCGGGCAAAGCCTTCCATGAAACGGCCATGCTGCTCCTGCTGGGACTCCAAAAAGGGGTACTGGGCTTCACCCATGATCCGTTCTTCGGTAGAGAAATGGCTTCCTGCAGCCTCGCCGAGGAGCTCGGCCTGGGACAGGATGCCGGCCAGCGGCGCAGATCCTTCCATCATGGCGATCATCTGGTAGGTAAGGGAAAAGAGTTCCTCGTGCTGTACGTCGATCTCGGAGACGCCGAGTTCGAAATCGGGGCCCCATGCGGGATGCTGGTCGAGCTCGGCAGTTCCGGCGAAGCTGCCGCTTTCCATGAATGCGTCGCATTTCTCGAGGTAGACCTTGGCTGGCCGATCATCGGGATTGATCTCAAGACAGCGGAGGAGGAGGCCACGCGCGGTGACGACTTCGCGATAGTGATAATTGACAAGAGCTTCTTCGAAAAGCGGGAGGGTCTTCCGTTTGAGCTCCCTCTGCGGCGCCGCGTCTTCGTCGAAGACTTCGTAGACGGTCTGTGCCTGCTTCTTCCCCTTGACGGCGAGGCGGTCGATGAAGCGGATGCAGTGCCCCTCGACATCGGACAATGCGTTGTAGGTGTGCTCGCTGATAAGGAGGCGCACATGGTAGTGCTTGGTCAGGCTTTCGATGCGAGAGGCAAGGTTGACGGCATCACTGATGACCGTGCCCTCCATGCGGCTCAGTCCTCCGATGGTGCCCACCATGCAGAGCCCGGTATTGAGGCCGATCCCGATGTCGATGGGTTTGTAGCCAGCCCGCTTGCGCCCTTCGTTGTAGTGCTCGAGCTGGCGCGACATCTGGAAGGCTGCGGCAAGCGCCTCGTCCGCGCTGGTTGGATAGATCGCCATGATCGCATCGCCGATGTACTTGTCGATTATGCCATTGTTGACGGTGATGAGCGGCTCCATCTGGCTGAGGTAGGAGTTGAGGAAGTTGAAATTCTGCTTGGGCGTCAGGGACTCCGAAAGGGTAGTGAAGTCACGGATGTCGGAAAACATGACCGTGACCCGTTTCTCGACCTGGTCGCCGAGGGCGATATCGACGACGCTGCCACGTCCGAGCAGGTCCAGAAGCTGGTAGGGGATGAAGCGATCGTAGGCCCTGATGAGGCCGTGGACATCTTCAAACACACGACTGCCCGGGGCAGCGCTATCCTGCTTCATTGCACTTCTCCCTGTCCCGCCTGTCGGCATTCGATTCAGGCCACCGCTGCCGGATTGACTACCCTTCGGATGTTACGCGAGGGCTTGTGCGGAACTCACTCGTTCCAAGTGTTGTGCATACGCAGGGGGAGCGCAATGAAAGGACAGGAGGAGGGGTGAGACTCCTTTGTCAGGATATTGCCGACAAGGGTTGAGGCAGTATGGTCGGCGAGGCGGGCCTTTGGGGTCAGCTCTACCCCTGTTCAAGGAAGAACTGGAAGCATCTATCAGGCCAGCCCGGCAGGTCCTCGTGCGCAAAGTCGGGGTAGATCACGAGTTCCTTGGGGGCGGAGATGGCGTTGTAGGCAGCGAACTGCGAGGAGGGAGGGCAAATCTCATCCATGAGTCCCACCGCAAAGAGGGTCCTGCCTTGGATGCGCCCAGCGAGGTGCTGGACATCGATGTAGCCGAGGCGACCGAAGATTTCCTGTTCGCGCGCGTGGGTCGGATCGAAGCGCCTGAAGAACTCGCGGAGCTCCTCGTAGGCGCCCTTGGCAAGGTCCATTTCCCACACTCGCTGGTAGTCGGAGAGGAAGGGGAAGGCATAGGCGAGTCGCTTGATCCGAGGCTCCAGGGCTGCACATGCCAGGGTGAGTCCACCTCCCTGGGACCGGCCCGTGGCGCAGAGCCGCTGTGGATCGACCTCGGTAAAGTCAGCGATGAGACCTGCAAGCTGTACCGCGTCCAGAAAGATTTGACGGAACAGGAGATTCCGCGGATCATCATCGAGTCCCCGCACGATATGGCCACGCAGGGTAGTTCCCTTGACCCCTCCTGTGTCCTCGGAGAGTCCGCCCTGGCCGCGGCAGTCGAGGGCACAGACGCAGAAGCCTGCGGCTACCTGTGCCAGGAGCTCAGTCCATTCCCCCGCGTTCGCGGAATAGCCGTGGAAACAGAGAAGGGCGGGGAGAGGACCGGAGGGCTTGCGCGGCCTGGCGTACTTGGCGTGTATCCTCGCGCCGCGGACCCCGGTAAACCAGAGGTCGAAGCACTCAGCGGAGGGGGATTGAAATCCGGAGGGCTTGAGGGCCAGGTCGGGGTCTACGCTCCGCAGCTCCCGCAGGGCTTCATCCCAATAGGCATCGAAGTCGGCAGGACGGGGGTTGCGTCCGCGGTAGGTCAGGAGTTGCTCGAGCGGCAGATCGATGACAGGCATGCTTTCTCCTCGAATCGATGGAATGAACCAGGGCCGGAGCCCGGCGCGCTGCCCGCGGCACTGCCCCGGTCCATCTGACAGGTCCTATTCTACTTGATGCCACGCGATTTCTTATACCAGTCCGTCAGCCTTGTTTGCGGACGTCGGAGATCCTCGCAGCGTAGGCACTCGGGTTGATGTTTCCGCCCGTTGATGCCATCGCAAAGGCCCTGGCGCGTCGTGATTCTACCCGGCTCCAACCTTCCGGCGCTTATGCAGCCAATCTGCTGGGCCTTTCTGACCAAGGGCCGATGAAGGTCGTCTTTCTCACGGACGGTCCTTCCAAACGGGTCCAGATTGGCAATCAGGAGATAATTCTCAAGAAAACAACTCCACGCAACATGGCAACGGCAGGCAACTTGAGCGGCCTGGTCATCCAGGCCCTACGCTATCTTGGCCGGGATCAGGTAGACCTCGGCATGATCCAGGTGCTGAAGACAAGAGTTGGTCCAGCGGAAATGGTGGCCCTCCAAAAGGATCTAGGCTTCGCTCCGGCCTGGATCGCTGGATTCCTGCGAGCTGAAGCCAGCGAAGAAGGAACCCGAGAACGATGAACGCCTTCCTGGGACTGCCATCCAAAGAGCAACTGACATATTTTCAGCAAGCCATGGCAAGGATTAGTTTGTCTTCTGCCAGCATTGAAAACAAGGACGCGCCGTTGAGCTCCGCCCTTGCCGTGGCGAACAACCTGATCCATACTCCGAAAACATTATGCCTGTAAGGAGCCGAAAATGAGCCACCGTGTCCTGCGTCGTTCCCTCGCCCTTGTCGTGATCGCCCTCGTAGCCGCAGGCCTTGCCAGCGCCCAGTCGCCTGCGCCCCCCAGCCGTGTCGCCCTGGTCATCGGCAACGGCGCCTACCTGGCCAACGCCCTCAAGAACCCGCCCAACGATGCGGAGGATGTGGCTGCGGCGCTGAAAGATAGTGGATTCGAGGTGAGCCTCGTGAAGGACGCCAGCCTTGAAGCAATGGACAAGGCCGTGAACGACTTTGCAGCCAAGCTGAAAGGCGCGGACACAGGGCTCTTCTATTACGCGGGGCACGGTGTGGCGATTGACGGGATGAATTGGCTGATCCCGGTGAGCCCGCGCATTGACGACGCGGCCTCGGTGAAGTCGAAGGCTGTTTCAGTGGACACGGTCGTTGGCAAGATGGAGGCGACGGGGGTCCGCACGGTCCTCGTATTCCTGGATTCCTGCCGAGACAACCCCTTTCCCGGCGCGTCGCGCTCGGGCACACGGGGCCTCGCGGTCGTGGCCTCTCCCAAGACGCAGAACTCCCTTATTGCCTACGCAACAAGCCCGGGGGATGTGGCCCAGGATGGGAGCGGACGGAATGGCGTGTTCTCGGGCGCGGTCATAAGGCAACTCCGCGAGAGCGGACTCGAGCTTGCCCAGATGATGAAGACCGTAAAGGCCGAGGTCGCCACAGCCACCGGGAACAAGCAGAACCCCCGCGTCGATGATGGCATGAAGGAAAACTTCTACTTTGTCGATCCCGCCCTCGCGGCCGCCCGAGCCCAGGCAGCCCTCGACAAGTCCAAGGCCGAGTTGGCCAGCCTCGACACGGCTTTGGCTGACCTGCAAAAGCGCATCGCCTCCTCGGGGGATGCCCAGGCTAAGCAAAAGCTCCAGGTGGAGCAGCAGCGCCAGCAGGCCCTTCAGCAGGCCAAGGCCCTGGAAGCCCAGAACCTCGCCGCTACCGCTGCCAAGCAGCAGGCTGCTGCCGAGGTGGCAGCTAAACTAGCTACTGAAAAGGCAGCTGCCCAGGAGGCTAGCCTCAAGGCGCAGAGTGATTTGTCCAACCTCGCCGCCGCGCGTCGGGCGGAACTCGACAAGTTGGCGCAGGCAGCCGCGAGTGACAACCCCGATGTACTCATTGATACGGTGGAGCGCTTGGAGAAGGTTCTGGCTGAGGTGGATGGGCAGTACGCGGCCGCCTTGAAGCGGAGCCTCGATGCGGCCAACTCGGGATGGGACAAGCAGCTGGTGGTGATCAAGGGGCAGACACCAGACATCATCGAAACCGACGCCGAGTTTGCCGCTCGTATTGCGGGAGAAAAGTCCGACCTTGAGCAAAAGCGCCAGTCTGAGCTGGCCAGCACGCGCGCCAACATCGAGGGCCAAAGGATAAGCCAGACGGCCAGCATGCGGAAGCAGTACAACGACACCTTCAACACCCTCCAGACGAGGATCTGGACGGTCACCGGCAGCAACGCGACGCTCGCCATTGGGGCTTTTGACCGGAATGCCCGCACCTGGCCCTTTGCGGTGGCTTCGGCTGATCCTAGTCTGCCCATGGTACCGGTCACGGTCGTGGCCCAGCTTGGGAATGCGGCCGATCCCCGCGCAGCAATACTGGCCCTCGACACGGCAGTCAAGGCCAACGCCCTGGCGGCTGAGTTTGACTGGGGGATTACCCGCGATTCCGCCAAGAAGCGTTACGCAATAGACATCAGGGCGGTGCGGGTGAGGAACCTGACCTCGAATGAGGTTGTGGTTCAAACCAGTCCGCAGCAGCGGGCGGCGTATTTTGTGACGGGGAAACGAGTAACGCCTACTGCGGCGGTGGGCAGCATCACTGTTGCCGGAAGTGCGAAGGACGGGGCCGGAGACGTCTATATTGATGGTGTGAAGGTCGGGAGTCTGCCCTATAGCGCGAAGATGGCGGAGGGTTCCTACCAGCTCGATGTGAAATGGGCGGAGGGAAGTCAGTTTGGATTCCCCAAGCAGATCGCCATTGCTCCAGGGCAGACAAGTGCGGTCAAGGTTTCCGACAAGCTAATCATAACCGTTGGCGGTAAGGGCCCAGCCGGTGGCATCATCTTCTACGACAAGGGAAGCGCGAGCGGTGGCTGGCGCTATCTCGAAGCCGCACCGAGTGACCAAAGCACCGGCATTCAGTGGTACAATGGCAACTATATCGATATCAAAACCG
>JBAXTA010000059.1:0-16719 GCA_037130415.1 Spirochaetota bacterium | reverse complement strand
GCCCTCCTGATCCCCCTGGCCTTCAGCCTCAGCATGCCCCCGACCTCGGCCATCATCTTGATGGCGGGCATCTACTATGGGGCCATGTACGGCGGTTCGACCACCTCGATCCTCGTCAACACCCCCGGCGAGTCCTCCTCGGTCGTCACCTGCATCGACGGAAACAGGATGGCCAAGAACGGGCGCGCCGGTCCCGCCCTCGCGGCGGCGGCCATAGGCTCCTTCATAGCCGGTACCTTCGCCACCATCATGCTGATGCTCTTCGGGCCCCTGATCGCGCAGATAGCCCTGAAATTCGGGCCGCCGGAGTTCTTCGCCCTCATGGTGGCGGGACTCACGGTCGTGACCAGCCTCGCGGGCCGCTCCATCGTGAAGGCACTGCTTGCGACGCTGTTCGGCCTGGCCATCGCGATGGTCGGCATCGACCTCCAGTCATCCGTCCCCCGCTTCACCTTCGGCAACATACGCTTCATGGACGGCATCGAGTTCCTGGTCGTCGCAATTGGTCTCTTCGCCATCACCGAGGTCTTCGTCAACCTCGTCGAGATGAGCAAGGCCACGAAGGTCGAGCTCATCAAGATCAAGGGCGGGCTCATGCTCACCAAGGAGGACTGGAAGCACTTCTGGCCCTCCTGCTGGCGCGGGACGATCTCCGGCTTCTTTGTCGGGGGAGTCGCGGGCGCTGGCGCGGCGGTGGCGAGCTTTGTGGCCTACGGCCTTGAAAAAAAGGTCGCGGGGCGACGGGCCCTCCTGGGTACCGGCATCATCGAGGGAGTCACTGCCCCCGAGGCGGCCAACAACGCGGCGGCCGGCGGCTCCCTCATCCACCTCCTCTGCCTCGGCATCCCCGGCTCGGGCACGACGGCCATCATGCTCGGCGCCCTCATCATGCTGGGGCTCCAGCCCGGGCCGCTTTTGTTCACCGCCCAGCCCGAATTCGTCTGGGGCCTCATCGCCTCGATGTACATCGGCAACGTGATGCTCCTCGTCCTCAACCTCCCCCTGGTCGGCATGTGGGTAAAGCTCCTTGACATACCCCAGTACCTCCTTACGATGTTCATAGTGCTGTTCTCCTTCATGGGCGTGTTCACGGCCAACAACGCGGTGGAGGACCTCTTCATCATGATCATCTTCGGCCTCATTGGCTTCGGCTTCAAGAAGGCCGACATCCCGGCCGCCCCGGTCATCCTCGGCATGGTCCTCGGCAAGATGATGGAGGAGAAGATGCGCCAGTCCCTCATCATCTCGGACGGAAGCATCGCCATCTTCTTCAACCGCCCCATCGCCTGCTTCTTCATGATCCTCGCCTTCATCTCGATCACCAATCCCTATTGGAAGTACATCCCGATGGGGTTCCGGGCAATCTCCGGAAGGGGAAGGAAGGCAGCATGACGATCGATGCGACCCTCGCGGGGGCCTTCGCTCCGGGCGGAAAACTCAGGGCCTCGATCAACCTCGGGAATCCCCTTCTGGCGCAGCGGGGACAGGAGGGTGCAGCGCCCAGGGGCCTGTCCGTAGAGCTTGCCGGCGAGCTGGCACACCGCCTGGGTCTGGCCCTTGAGTTTGTCTGCTTCGAAGGCGCCGCTGCCTCGGTGGAGGCGGTCCGCGATGGCCGTGCCGACCTGGGCTTTTTCGCCGTCGACCCGGAGCGCGGAGCCGGACTGCGCTTCAGCCGACCCTACGTCCACATCGAGGGTTCCTACCTGGTACGATCGGAATCGCCCATACTCTCCAACGAGGGGGTCGATCACGAGGGCATCCGCATCGTGGTGGGCAAGGGCAGCGCCTACGACCTCTTCCTGAGCAGGACGATCACGCGGGCGGAACTTGTGCGGGCTCCCAGCTCTCCGGCTGTGGTTGCGACCTTCCTCGAAGGGGGCTACGAGGTGGCCGCTGGCGTGCGGCAGCAGCTTGAGGCCGACTCAGGCAAAGAGCTTGATGCGGCGGGCAGGCCCCTTCTCCGGCTCCTGGCCGGGCGCTTCATGGTCATCGAGCAGGCCATGGCAGTGCCTGCCGGCCGCGACGCTTCTGTCGGCGATGCCCTCGAAGCCTTTGTCGCTGACATCAAGGTTTCAGGCTTCCTCGGCGACTGCATCGCGCGTCTTGGCCTCCGGGGCCTTGCCCAGGCGGGGTAACCCAGCACGTCCCTCGAACCCTGTTGGTCGCCGCCAACAAGCTTCGAGGAACTCCATTCACGCCAGCGGATTCAAAAGCGTGAACCCTGCGAGCCTCCGGAAATCAGTGTCGTTGCTGGCAATGGTGGCGCCCTGCTCGATGGCGAGGGCCGCGAGATGGATGTCGGTTGTCATTGTGGAGCCAGCAGCGCTTGCCTCGAAGAGCCCGCGCATGATCCGCACATGGCGCATTCCGGGGGCGACGTACTTGACCCTGCCCGTATCGAGCCATTCCGCCACGACATCGAGAAGGATGGCGGCCCTGACGGGGCGGACAAGCACCCTGGGGTTGGACATGAGGCGGACAAAACCGAGTGCTACCACGGGCGCCAGGCCCACGATTTCCGCGCCGTTGAGGCTGTCCTCCCACCAGAGGCGGGCACGCTCATGCCAGGGCGAGGCGGTATTATAGGCGTAGACGAGGAGGTTGAGGTCGGGAAGGATCACGCCTCATCCCTCTTGCCGTCGGCACGGTCGCCGTCGGCAAGGTCGCCGTCGGCAAGGTCGCCGTCGGCACGGTCGCCGTCGGCACGGTCGCCGTCGGCCAGTTCGTTGAGCCTCCCCAGGTCGATGCCGGGCTGGAAGCCTGCATCGAAGGCCTTCATGCTGTAACGGGGGGGAGACTCTGCGACCGAGAGTGCTGCGAGACCTCGGGCAAGCACGAGGTTGACTGCCTCCTTGTAGGAGCAGTGCTCGCTTTCCGCCAGTTTGCGGAGGCGCTGATCAGTATCGTCTTCGATGGTCAGGGTGGATCTCATACTGACATCATGGCACAAAGATGCAAGATGTCAAGGCATCAATAGGGCAACCCTCCCTCCCTCAGCCCCTTATCCCCAGGATCTCGTAGGCGACTGTCGGCTGCGCCATGCCCTTGAGCGAAAGCGGGGCAAGGGCCTGTCCCGCAAAGTCCGCACTGACCAGTTCCCAGGTGCGTGCGGACACGACAACCTTTCCCGGGCTCCCACTCGACTCCAGCCGCGATGCGAGGTTGACGGTTTTTCCGAAAATCGTATAGGTAAGCTGCGAACTCGAGCCGAAATTGCCGACCGTGCAGGGGCCGGTGGACATTCCGATGCGGATGTCCAGCGTCTCCTCGATGCCGAGCCTTTTCCATTCTGAGACAACCAGCGGGATCTGGGCCTGCATCTCGAGGGCCATGGCCACACAGGCGACTGCGTCCTGGCGGAGGCCCAGGCTCTCCGGGTCCCCGAAGAAGACCATGACCGAATCGCCTATGAATTTATCGAGGGTGCCATGGTGCTTGGCCACGATCCGTGCCATCGCCTCGAAGTAGCTGTTCAAGGCCAGGGTGAGGGCTTCGGGGCCCAGACGCTCGGATTTCGGAGTGAAGTCCTCGATGTCGGAAAACATCACCGTGAGTTCCTTCCGCTCCGACCCGATCTTGCCGGCGATCGAGCCCGCCCTGATGCCTTCGACAAGCTCGGGTTAGAGGTAGGCGGAGTAATGCCGGCTCAAACCCTCGAGGGCGAGGCGGGCAGCCCGGAGTTCCAGGTGGTTCCTGACGCGCTGAATCACGATCGTCGGGCTGATGGGCTTGGTGATGTAGTCGATGGCGCCCATTCCGAGTCCCTTGACTTCGTTCTGCTCGTCGGTCATCGCGGTTACGAAGATCACGGGAATGCCCGCCGTTTCCGCGTCGGCCTTGAGCCGGGCACAGACTTCGTAGCCATCCATGCCGGGCATCATGATGTCCAGGAGGATGATGTCCGGCTTCACCGCGCCGCGGCAGATCTCAAGGGCCTTGGCTCCCGAGGTCGCGACGCGGAGGGTGTACTCCTCGCCGAGAACTTCCTTCAGCACCATGATGTTGTCCGGGCTGTCGTCCACGACGAGCACGATCTTCTGAGCCTGGGCTGCTTCTGGCCTGGTATTCACAATTGTACTATTCATGGCTTGATTTCCATCCCCGCTATGACCGCGAGCGCGGCCTCGAAATCGAAGTTGCGCACCAGGCTGTCCAGCCTGGTGAAGGCACCTCCCATGGAAGCCGAAAGAAAACCGGCTTCCGCATCCACGAAGTTAGCAGCCTTGGCGTTGCTGTCAGACAGGAGGACAGAGAGTCTCCCGAGGACCTCCTTTAGCCTGCCGGCATCTTCCTTGCCGATTGCCGTGACGCCGTGCTCCACCGGAAAGAGGTCATCAAGGGCATCGAGAAGGGGGATGAGCATGTCGTCCACGGCAGCCTTCCGTTCTTCGACCGTCAGGGCACTTTCCCGTGCACGGATCGCAGACTCGAGCCTCTCCGCTTCCTTTTGCAGCCCGGTGGCACCGATGTTGCCGGAGACTGACTTGAGGGTGTGCGCGAGCCGCTCGGCCTCGGGCATGTCCTCGACCCCTATGGCCGCGTCGAGGGCCCCGCTGGTTTCCTTCTGTCCCGAGGCAAATTTGCGCAGCATTGCTCCATAGGCCTTCCGCTTGCCTAAAACGCGGCTGAGGCCCAGCTTCATGTCCACGCCGGGGATGTCATCGGGAAGCCAGGTTGCCGCTCCGTCCATGGCTGGATCGGGCCGCGCAGGTCCAGGCTCCGCATGTGGTGCAGGCGCAGGAAGTGGCGCCTCTTCGGCAGGCTTCTTTCCCGGGCGGGCGCCGATCCAGTGTCGGAGCCTCGAGAAAAGCAGCTCGGGATCGATCGGCTTGACGACGTGGTCGTTCATCCCTGCGGCAAGGCAGCGATCGCGGTCGATCTGCTGCGCATTGGCGGTCATCGCAATTATGGGTAATCCTGCCATTGCAGGATCCTTCCGGATTTCGATCGTGGCAGTGATGCCATCCATCACCGGCATCTGCATATCCATGAGGATGGCATCGTAGTTGCCTTCCCTGGCCTTGCGTACCGCGATCTCACCGTTCTCGGCGAATTCCACCACAATCCCCAGCTCGCCGAGGAGCCCGGCGGCAACCTCCTGGTTGAGGTCGTTGTCCTCGACAAGGAGGACTCGTGCGCCGCTCAGCGCTGAAATGAGCTCCACCGGCGCCGAAAGGGGCTTCGCCCCGGTCTGCCTGGCATCGGCTACATGACCGAGCAGCTGCATGCTCGCATCGAACAGGAGCGATTGGTTGACGGGCTTGATGAGGACGCTTTCAAAACCTGACTCAAGGGTCTGTTGCATGACCTCTTCCCGTCCGTAGGCAGTGATCATCACAAGATGCGGAGCTGGCTCGAGGCCGAGGGCCTTGATCCTCCGTCCCGCCTCGATGCCGTCCATGCCCGGCATCTGCCAGTCGAGGAAGATTATCTCATAGGGCTCGCCGACACGGGCGGCGCGCGCTGCCTCGACGATGGCCTCGGCGCCTGAGGCCGAGTCGCCGACCTGGAAGGTCATGGATGAAAGTAAATGCACGAGCACGGCGCGTGCTGTCTCGTTGTCGTCCACGACCAGCATGCGTCTGCCCCTGAGGTCCGCCGAAGGAAGGAGCCTGCTCCGCCTCTCGACACCCTTTCCAAGGCGCGCGGTGAACCAGAAGGTCGAGCCCTTGCCGAATTTGCTGTCCACGCCGACATCGCCGGCCATGAGGGTAGCCAGGCGCTTGGAGATCGCCAGGCCGAGCCCGGTGCCTCCGAATTTCCGCGTGGTCGAGGTGTCGGCCTGCTGGAAGCTCTGGAAAAGGAGGGCGCACTGCTCGGGTGTGAGCCCGATGCCGGTATCGCTCACCTCGAAGCGCAGCATGACCCCGGTCTCGTCCTCGCCGGCAAGGGTGATCCTGATGTCGATCTCGCCTGACTCCGTGAACTTCACCGCGTTGTTCGCATAATTGATAAGGATCTGTCCGACACGGAGGGGGTCGCCCACAAGCTGGTTCGGGACTTCCTTGGCCACGTCGAAGATCAGTTCGAGGCCCTTGGAACCTGCCTTGTCGCCGATGAGGGTGGCGACATTTTCGAGGACCTTCTCGAGCTCGAAGTCGATAGTCTCAATGGTGAGCTTTCCTGCCTCGATCTTGGAGAAGTCCAGGATTTCGTTGATGATGCCCAGGAGGTGCTGGCTGGAAGCCTGGATCTTCCGGAGGTAGTCGCGCTGTTTCGGCGACATCTCGGTCTTCATCGCCAGGTGGGACATCCCGATGATGGCGTTCATCGGGGTTCGTATCTCGTGGCTCATGTTGGCCAGGAAATCCGATTTCATCCTCGTCGCCTCCTCGGCGACCTCCTTCGCGGCCGCGAGTTCACGCTCGGCCTGCTTGCTCCTTGTGATGTCGATCAGCCAGCCGAGGATGGCGGGTTCGCCTTCCCAGTCCATTGCCATGTAGGTGGCCAGGAGGTCGCGGGGATTCTGGCGGCGATCCCACATCTGAAGCTCGTGGTCCTTGAGCATCTGGCCCTCGTGGACGGAGCCGGCGACCGTCGCTGCCTCGGAGGGATCGACGTAGCGGTCATCCACGGATTTGCCGACCTCCGCGACGATGAGGTGCGCGAGGCGGGGGTTCACAAAGCGCATGATGCCACCGACGCTGATGCCCACGCCGACGGGTGCCGTCTCGAGGATATGGTTGAAGCGTGCCCGCTCCATCTCCACCTGGAGCTCGATGCGCTTGCGCTCGGTGATGTCGATGAGCCAGACCAGGAGGGCCTGCTCGCCCTCCCACTGTGAAAGCATGTAGGTTGCCAGGAATTCCTTGGGCTGGCCCCCGGGTCCGAAGAGCCTGAGTTCGAAATTGCGCATGATCCCGTGCACGTTGAGCGCGTCGAGGATCATGTCGCTGTCCTCGGGATCGACGTAGATGTCGATCATGTCCGTGTCCTGCCCGACGCCGATCATGGCCTCGAAGGCCGGATTGACCATGCGGATGATGCTGTCCACGGAGATGACGAAGCCGATCGGCGAGGTGTCGAGGATTTCCTGGAGGCGGGCCTTCTCCTTCAGGAGTTCCTCGCCGCCAGCCCGGATGCTCTCCTGCTGCACGGCCAGCTCGGCTGCCTGGTCCTCGAGCGAGCGCGACTGCTCCTGGCTCCAGGCCAGCAGTTCCTCCGTCTTGAGCGCTCCCATGAGGAGCTCAAGGCGTGGCGAGAAGGTCGTGGAGACCTCGTCGATGAGGGCGCCGGTCCTCCCGTCGAAGTCGGTGAAGGTGGCGAGCTCGACGACTGCCAGCACCTTCTCCTTCCCGATGATGGGTATTATGACGATCGCGGTTGCCATGGCCGATCCGAGCCCGGTTCCGATGCCGATGTAGTCGGCCGGGATGTCCTTCAGGATGATCGTGCCCCCGTCCTTGGCGGCCTGGCCGAGGATGCCCAGGCCCAGGGCAAACTGGACCTCGCTTGCAGGGTCGCGTCCGTAGCCTCCCACGCAGCGGAATTCGTCCCCGTGTCCGTCGCGCATGTAGAAGTTACCCCGGCCCGCGCGGAGGAGGGGAGCCAGTCCCGAGAGCAGCACATCGCCGAAGCCCCCGAAGGAGTCGATGTGCTGGAGCGCCTCGGAGATCTCCGACAGGCCCTGCTTGACCCATCGCTGCTTTTCGATCTCCTCGCCCATCCTGCGGTAGTCCTCGAGTGAACGCGCCAGGTCCCCGATTTCCGATTGCTCCCCGAGATGGCCGTAGCGGAGCCCGTGGTCCCCCTTGAGGAGGGCCAGCGTCCTGTCGGTGAGGTCGACGATGGGATCTATGAGCTTCCGCCGATAGAAGACTCGGAAGGCTGCCAGGACTGCAAGGAGGTTCAGTATGACGGCTACGGCGGAGATGAGCGACTGGAGGAGGGAGGCCGAGGTCAGGCCCGCTATCCGGGCGTCGAGCCGCGTGCGCAGGGTTGCCTGCAGGGTGCTCCCATTCCTGTCGATGCTGTCCATGTCGCCGAGCACCGGTCCTTCGAAGACCAGGGCGATGGATTCCGCCAGGTTACCCCCCGCCCGCAGGTCCATCGCGGAAACCAGGCTGTCGGCGAGGCTGTCGGAGTAGTGCTTAATCTGGTCGACGAGGCTGCGCTCCTGGGCAGTCAGCCCGAGTCTGACAAGGGTCTGGACTGCCTCCTCGCGGCTCTTTCCCTGGAAGAACTCGTGCTCGAAGCTGTCGCGGTACCGTCGCTCTCCGGTGGCGACGTAGGCCTGTGCGTCGAAAAACAGCGACTCGCTGCCCTTCTGGAGGAGTTCGGCGGCATCGTTGAGTCCCAGGAGCAGGAGGAATGAAGACCGGCGCCCTTCGAGGAGGAGGGATGAGCTGATGATGGAAGCCAGCGTGACGACCGCGAAGACCGAAATGACCAGCGTTATCAGGTTGCTGCCCTGCCGTATTTTCACCGTCGGCCTCCCGCGAGTTCCCCGGGCCTAATTCCGGAAAACGGATTTCCGCCCGAACGGTGCCGGATCCGTTCCTGCACCGGCGACAGGGGTCTGCGGGGCAGTATAGAGGAATATCGCATAACCCGCCAGCGGAATAGCGACGGAAAGATGGCACCGGGCGCGGGCTCAGGGCGGCGGCCCCAGGCGCTTCAGTCCCCCACAAGTCCGTGCTTGAACGCGTAATGTGTCAATTGAGCGTTGTTTTCCATGCCCATCTTCGCCAGTATCCGGGCCCGGTACGTGCTCACTGTCTTTACCGACAGGGCGAGCATCTCCGAGACCTCGCCGATGGTCTTGCCCGAGGAGAGCATCCGGAAGACCTGGTACTCCCGGTCCGAGAGCGACTCGTGGGGCAGGGCAGTGCCCGAGCCCGCCATCTCGTCGAGCAGAAGCTCCTGGGCCTTCTGGGAGAGGTAGCGCCTGCCGGCCACCACGGTCTTCACGGCCTCCACGATCTCGGCCGGATCGCCCGCCTTGTTGAGGCAGCCGGAGGCGCCAAGCCTGAAGGCGCGGATCGCGTACTGCTCCTCAGGCTGTATCGAAAGTATTATGATATGGGTAAGTGGATCTATATCCTTGATAGCGCGGATGAGGTCGAGGCCGTCGCGGCCGGGCATCGAGACGTCCAGGATCACGACGTCGTAGCGCTTGGCGCTGGCCATCTCGAGGGCCCGGGTCCCGTCGTCCGCCTCGTCGATGCCCTGGACTTGGAGGTTTTCCGCAAGGAGCTGGGACAGGCCCTTCCTTATCAGGAAGTGGTCGTCGGCGACGAGGATGCGAAGCATCATGGGGTCCTCCGGTACTCTTTGACATCGCCGACAGCGCCACTACTGCCGGCGCCGCCACGACTGCTGGCTGTGGGGCGGGCAAGGCGGGCGAGGGGCAGGGTGGCCAGGAGGCGCGTTCCCGCTCCGGACGAGCCGGAGATCCTGACGCCACCGCCGAGCGAAGCGCAGCGTTCACGCATGCCGATGAGGCCGAAGGAATCCTCGGCCTTGTCGGCGCCTTCGGGCAGGCCGACGCCGTCGTCCGCAATCTCGAGGATGGCGTCCCCTCCCTCCACGCGCAGTTCGACCCGCACCTGGCAGGGACCGGCGTGCCGTGCCACGTTGGACAGGGCCTCCTGAAGGACGCGGAAGAGGGCAGTTGCAGCCTCGTCTCCGCACTGGGGAAAGTCCCCGGCGACCTCGACCGCTGCCTGGATGCCCGTACGCCGCGCGAAGTCCCGTGCGTACCAGCGCACGGTCTGGGCGACCGAGAGCGAATCGAGGGCAACAGGTCTGAACTTCGTAGCCACGTTCTTCACCTCTGCCATGGCGCGGGAAATGGAATCACGCATCTCGTCGACCCGTGGGGCCCGTTCGTCGCGCGTGGCGTCCGGGTGGCTTGCCAGCCAGAAGGCCTGGAGGTTGAGCACTACCAGGTGCTGTCCGATGCCGTCGTGCACCTCGCGGGCCGCGTCCGTGCGCTCCTCCTCGCGGGCCAGCTCGATGTGGCGCGAGAATTTCACGAGGAGGGCATTGCGCGCGTGGAGGGTGCGAATCCGGAACAGGATGAGTGACGCCACGGCGGCGCCGAGGACCAGGGCGACGAGGGCGCCAAACCAGGGCCTCAGCCAGAAGGGCGCGACGACCTGGATGCTCAGCCTTGCGGCAGACTGGCTCCAGATGCCGTTGCCGTCCGACCCGGTGACAGCCAGAACCCAGGTACCTGGCGCCAGGGGGGCGATGTAACCGGTGTTGACATGTCCCAACTGGGTCCAGTTGGCCTGCCTTCCCTCGATGCGCATCGCGTAGCGGTTGCGGGCAGGGGCGACGTAGTCCAGGACCCCGATGGTGAAGGACAGGCCCGCGTTGCGCCAGTCGAGCAGGAGGTCGCCGTTCGCCCTGCGGCGCACCAGCCCCGAGCCGTGGGCCACGACGCCGGTGATGGCGACCGAAGGCGGGGCGGCCCGGGTGTCGATGGCCACCGGATCGAAGCTCGACAGGCCGTCGGGGCCACCGAACCAGAGACTGCCATCCGAGGCTCGGAGGTAGGAATTCTGGGAGAGTTCCGAACCAGCCAGCCCGTCCTCGAGCCCGTAGCTCAGCCAGGTGCCCGAGTCCGGAATCCAGCGGGACAGCCCGATCTGGGTCGAGATCCACAGTTCGCCACTCGCCGACTCGACGATCCCGTTGACCGTCGCGGCCGCCAGCCCCTCCTCCTCGCCAATGCGTTCGAAAAGGCCCCGCGCCTCGTCGAAGCGTTCCAGCCCTGCGCCGCCTGTGCCTATCCAGATGCGCCTCGCTGAATCCTCGAAGATCGCGTTCACGCTCGAATCGGCGAGCGAACCCGCCTTCCCCGCTTCGGGTCCATAGGAGACAAAGGTCTTTCCGTCCTCGAGAAGGCGCGAGATGCCTCCGTCCCAGGTGGCGACCCAGAGCCTGCCCCGCGAGTCCCTGAAGACGCTGCGTACCGAGGCTCCTCGGAGCGAGGATGGCGAAAAAGGGTCGGGTCTGTGGTGGATGAATGTGTCGGATCCGGGGGCAAGCCAGTCGAGGCCCCCGCCCTCGGTGCCGATCCAGAGCCCACCGTCGGCTTCCTCGAGGATGCACCACACCACGTTGGAGCCGAGGCTCCCGGCATCCTCACCATGGCGCCACTGCCTGAGCCTCCCGTCGGGGGACAGGGCGAAGAGTCCCGCGCCGTCGGTACCGTACCAGATGGTACCATCCTTGCCCACATTCACGGCGTAGACCTTGCGTTCGTCGCCTGTCTTCCCGGTGCCCGGGACAGTCCGCACGGAGCCGTCCCGGCGGTCGAGCTCGACGAGGCCGAGGCCATCGGTCCCTGCAAGGATCTTTCCGTCGCGCTTTTCGGCCAGGCCGCGGAGCCCACGCAGGCGTGTACCGTCGATCATCGTTTCGTGGCGGGAAAAGGCCGCCGAGCGCGGGTTGTAGGCGCGGGCGCCGCCGTCCTTGAGGCCAGCCCACATAATGCCGCTCCGGTCGCGATAGAGCGCCCGGACATTGGCCGCGCCCTGGGGGCCCGGAAGCGAGAGGGCGCCGCTCTGGGGATCGATCGTACCAATTCCCGCTTCTGCCCATCCCACCCAGACCGCCCCCGAGTCGTCCTCGCCCAGGGCGCGTACAGCCTGTCGTGGTGCACCCTCGCGCGGCAGGGATGCGTGCGCGAAGCCCTCCCCCGAGCGCCGGTCGACGGTCCCATCCCCGAGCCCGACCCAGAGCCTCCCCCTGGAGTCGACCAGGAGGGATCGCACCGTATCCGAACCCAGGCTCGCGGGATTTCCGGCTTCGTGCATGTGCGGAATGGTACGGAGCTCCGGCGTGACCTCGAAGAGTCCCGAACCCTCGGTGCCGACCCACATCGTGCCGTCGGGGGTCCTCGCGATGCAGCGGACGGGCGCGGCCGGCACCCTGTCGCCCCCCGATACGTCGGGAGGCCAGAGCCGCAGCACCTTGCCGCTCTTCGGATCGAGGATGTTGACGACGCCGTCCGCGCTGCCTGCCCAGATCCTCCCCGCCCTGTCCTGACCGAGGGCAAAGACCCGGTCCGAACTCAGGCGCTCGGGATCGGAGGGAACCGCCCTCCAGGTGCTCCAGCCCTCAGTCGCCATATCGAAGCGCGACAGGCCGCCCCCGTCGGTGGCTACCCAGAGGCAGCCATCGCCCTCCATCAGGGAGAAGATGACCGAGGCCGAGAGGCTGGCCTGGTCCGGCCGCGGCCTCCAGGTCGTGAAGGTTTCGCCGTCCCAGCGCGACAAGCCTCCGAAGGTGCCGAACCACATCAGGCCCTTGGAGTCCTGGCGAATGCAGTACACCGACGAATTTGCCAGCCCTGCGGAGATACCGAGGCTGTAATAGCGGAGCGCTGAGGGTTCTTCGGCCGCGAGCGTGAGCAGGGTCAGGGCAGCGAAGACCAATCCAGCCAGGCAGCGGCCTGCCTCTTTCAATGCTGCCCCCCGCCATCCTTGCGGCCGAGGTAGCGGAATGCTGCTATTGTAACGTCGTCATCTGCGAGTGCTGCCTGGCTATAGACCGCGAGCTCCGCGATGAGAGTGCAGACGATGTCCATCGTCGCCGCCTCAGATCCGAGGTTCCGGCAGGCTGAGTGGAAGGACTGAAGGAGGCGATCCTGCCCGTACATCTGTCCCTGGAGATTCCTGGCCTCCATGAGGCCGTCGGTCGTCGCCAGAAGGACATCCTTCCGTTCGAGGGAAATGAAGCTCTGCGTGAGGGAGACCTCCTCGAAGGCGCCCAGGATCATTCCTCCCTCCGCGAGCCGGAAGACCCGGTCCTCCTCCTGCCTATAGACAAAGACCGGCGGATGTCCGCAGTTGACGTAGCGGAGAACAGCGTTCTCGAGATCGACGATACCGAAGAAGGCTGTGGCGTAGAGTCCGGAATCCCCTGTGACCGCGCAGAGATCCGAGTTGACGTCGCGGCAGATCGCGTCAGCGTCAAGTCCCCAGCGCGCATGTGTCCTGAAGGCTGCCTTCAGGAACATGGTGATAAGAGCGGGCGGTATGCCGTGTCCCGACACATCGGCGATCACGATGGCCCAGGCGTGGAGTCCGACCCGGAAAAAATCGTAGATGTCGCCGCCGACCTTGTCCTTGCTCTCGAAGTGACCGGCGAAGTCGATCTCCTCGCAGCGTGAGGTCTCCAGGTGGGAGGGCAGGAGCTGGAGCTGAACGCGCCGCGCTGCATCGAGGTCGCGCTGGGTCTCGTCATTCCTGGCCTGGAGCGCCTCATAGGCCCGCGCAAGTTCGAGCGAGCGCTGTGCCCTTTTCTCGTTTTCCAGACGGACATGGGTTTCCCAGTCGATGCTGATCTGGTTGACGAGCTTGCCCAGGATGCCTGCAAGGGGCACGTCGTCGCGGATCGAGACCTTGAAGGTGATGTCCTCTGTCTTGCGGGCCGCCAGTTCGTCAGCCATGTGCTCGAGGGCGTCCAGGAAATTTTCGAGCGTCGTAGCCTCTTCGGCGTCATGGACTGAAGGATCCATTTCCCGAGTGTAGCCGATTCAGGAGGTTTTCGCGAGCGCAGAGTGAAAGATGCCTGCCCTCAGCGCCTGGATATGCCTGTACGTGCGCTGGCCGACAGCGGCAGCTCGGCATCGACGATCCAGGACAGGAGGCGATCGAGCCTGGAGAGCCGGAGCTGCCTGAGCGCCTCTCCGGCAAGCTCATAGTCCCTGAGCGCAGCGTCGCGCATCCAGGAATAACCGAACAAGCGCCAATCGAGTCCATTCCAGAGCACCTGGTTGATGTGGTACCTGACGGTGAAGTCATCCTTCCATGCGAGGCGGGCTTCATCATCGATCTTCTCGAAGCTTCCCGTCTCGTCGAACAGGAGGTCGAGCTGCACCGAGATCCTCGCGATGCCCTCGCGGTAGGCCTTGTTGCGCTCGAAGGCCCGATGGCTTACGGGAAAGCTCCGCGCCACAAGGTCACGCAGCTCGGAGGCGAGAATCTGTCCGTCGAAGGCAACAATCGGGGCGGCCGCCGCGTTCGTGCCAGTTTCCTGGGGGCGGAGGGCCATCTCGGCGAGGAGCTTTTCCGACCTGGCGAGCTCCTCCCTCAGGGCCGCGAAATCTATGTATCCACCTCTGCCCCTATCGGCTTCGCCCGAGCCGGTCCCCCCCCGCGAAGCCATTGCATCCGGATGGTAGCGCTTCACGAGGCTGCGGTAGATGCGGCGGAGATCGCCACGGCTTTTGACCCTCCCCTGCGTGACGAGGTCGCTGAGGAAGTTCATGCTTTCAGTCGGCGCCGACGTTCAGGCATTATGGTTTCTATATTCCTTCCAGATGGCGCGACGAGCCCGCTTATCGACGATGCCAGCGAAGGGGCTTGACTGCCGGAGCTGTACGCCGCATTCCGAGGTATCAAGCAGGACTTGTCTCACATTTTCCCAAGTACCGCGAAGGACGATCTGCCACTCCCTCATCGCAGGAGTCATTCCGGCGATTTCAAGCCAGCGCTCACAGCTTGCCCGCGCACGCTCCAGCCCCGCATGGGCAGGATCCTGATCGACCACTGTTACGATGGCGCGCGCCAGGCTGAGGCTCCTCTGGTCGATTTCGGCATGGCTACGCAGGCTGGGTTCCTCCTGTCGGCAATGATATCCCGGTGCACAGGTCGGGGCAACGCCTCTGGTGAATGCCCTGAGGAAAGGAATGTAGCGACAGCCGAACGTGGGTAGCTTGTTAGCTGCAGTAGGTCCGTGCGTCTTCTCGCTTAAGTTTCTCTTCAATAAATTCCGGAGCAATATCAGCTCCATTTTCCCATTCGATAGTTCCAAATGCTTTTGATATCTGATATTTCCTAAACAATTCTATATTTCTCAATGGTTCGAAAACTGGACCCCATAGTTCATCCTTAAAGTCAATTATGCCACATTGGCCGCTATTCAGAGTTATCCTTATCTTGTAGTCTTCGATATATTCAGCTCCAACTACTTCAAGAAACATTAGGACCGCCTTATTCCAATGGTGGAATGTTCTTTAGGGGTTCATGCTTTTTCGCTAACTCCCAATCACATAATAATTCGTCTCTATGCAGTTCATACCATTCCATTACTGCATTCAATGCCCGCTTGGGGAATTTCCCTTCGACACTTCCTGTTTGTTTCTCTACCATAATTTTGAACTCCCCATAAACTGCATGAAAATGCGGAGGTGCATGGTCATCATACAGAAGCGCTATGATAATTCCTAAAAAAAATAGGCTTAACTCTGGCATACTCTTATGATAAGAGGAAATTGCTATGCTTTCAAGAGGCATGATGTCAGGTATGCATTCGCCATCCCCGTAGCCCAGGCAGGGGCAATCAAGACAAGAGTTTCTTGTACTCGTGTTCAAGGGGGCACAGAGGTATTTCTATTTGGGAAAGCTTCACTTCCTTCTGCCTGTAGGCTTTTCCGCGCCCCTTGGTCGTGCTCACCCAGATCCGGTTGGCTGCGGGAATCCCAGCGCGTTCAGGCCAAACATGATCTCGCGTGGCTCCGCTCCATTGCTGTTGGGTCAGTCAGTGCCTCCGTTGACCAGGAAGTGATAGTAAAAGTTATAGCCGCCCGTCTGCCTTGCAACCACGTCCGCGTCGCCCGAACCGCCATTCGGAGACCGATTCGCCGCTCTGACGCTGCCAGTCGAGTCCGCGCAGTCGATCATGGTCACAAAATCGCTCGAAATCGCTAGCCTGACCCGTTCTCTTCGTCTTCGGATTCCATCCACGGGCAGACTACCCCCTGCATCTCTGGCCGTCAACCGAGCCGGAAAGGCATGATTGATGAACCGGAGCCGCATATACCGGCAGCGAGGCGGTGAGATGATGAACTCTCCCTTCACCTAGTGCGGTGGCCCCCGCCCCTTTCCTGCAAGACAAGCGACGATGCCCCTGATCTCCGACGGATCCAACTCACCCGCGGGTGAGTAGGTCACCGCGATAACGGTCATCTTTCCCCCGCACTCCGGGCAGAGGAAGGGATCCACCTCGTAGACCTTCGTCAGAAGTCGAGCCCTCGCCAAGCGCTACGCGCTTGGCGTCGCAGAATGCCTTCGTCATTCTGCGCATTATTGACAGCGGCACCGACCTCAACCGCCTCGCCTGCCGTCATGTCCACCCCGGCCGATACCGGTTCGCCGGCGGGGATCTGCGCGCGTCCGTACCAGCGCTCGGGCGCCTTGGTTCTCAAGGCTGGCCGATCCTGCGTATCGCTCCGCGATACGGCGCCGAGCTTCGCTAACGCTCACTTCGTTCGCTAGGCTGCGCTCGGCGAGGCCTTGGCCCCCGCGATGAGTACACCCCGTATCGCTGGACTAGGTGCCTTCGCGAATCGCTTGCGATTCGCACCGCCAAGCGAAGCTTGGCGAGGGATGTGGAGGGTGACCAGGGCAATGAAATCCAGACTGTCGAAGTGGCGGACCTCGCCCTTCCAGTGGCCGGTTTACGGATCGGGATTCCTTGCGTTCGCTATCGCGAACGCGAATTTCAAAGAATCCGTGTACAGCCCTGCGGGCTGAATCAGGTGCCTTCCATGACAGTATGTCTTCCTCCCGGTCCCATGTAAGTTTCTCGAGACCGACGGGCGCGCGGACTATGTACTGGGAAAGGGACTGGCGGGCAGCATAACGCTCCGCTAGGCCTTCGGCTCGTCGTAGACCCGCGTGCCCGCTTAACGCTGCGCTAGGCTTCGCTAACGCCAGAGTTCTATCCTGCAGAATCCCGTCAACACCGACAAACGTCGAC
>JBAXTA010000585.1:0-1501 GCA_037130415.1 Spirochaetota bacterium | reverse complement strand
AGGAAGGCGAGCGCGCCAAGGCCCTTTCCGATGCCCGGAACTTAAAGCGGCTTGGTGTTAGCACGGCAATCATCGTCGAGGCGACGGGTTTGTCACAGCCAGAGGTCGAGGGGCTGTAAGCAATCGAGGCCGATTGGAAGCTCTGGGAGCTTGCACCCTCGACCTGCGGCTGGAAGAAAGGCCCACGGGACATCTAGGTAGAGAGAAGCCTGGCGAGCGATAGATGAAGATCGAACCCTCAGGGTTTACTCCGTCATTTGCTTTTTCTGGAAGAACGGGACGCAGCAAGCGGGCAGGAGCGCCTTTATCGCCAGTTTCAGCAGATACCAGCGCGCTGGATCCAGGAGCCATCCACGCATCGCAATATACGCTGTTCTCCAATTTTTCGTGCTTCATGAAAGCGGCATAGGCGCTGTTGCGATACCCCTCAGCCTTGAAGCTTCTGCCAGCACCATGGCGCTTGAAGAATGACGCGTGACGAACCCGCAGGGTCTGACCCCTCCCTGGGCATCATAGTCGCTCAAAGTTCCATGCTGCTGGGCTCTTGATTTCCCCCAGGGGGCCTCTCTCCCCCCCACTGTGCATCACTCCGGGCTTGTCACGACAGCTTTTCGCCAGTTTCAGAAAGTCGCACCTTCGCATAGCCTGAATTCTTCTTGTCTTCAGGGTGCGGCTCGAGGCCGATCACCGTGATCTGTGTCTTGCCAGGACCATAGACCCAGTACATGCGAGATGCCCGCGGATTTGTGTTCTCAAGATATGACTGCCAGACCTTCTCGCCGTAGCGGCGGCTCAGTGGCCCTATTTCATGGCTTCTGAGCCTAGGGTGTCGAGGATCCGTAGCGAGCAGTGCCATTGCCTTTCCCCACTTCTTGTACAATCGCGCCTCATCGACAGTCAGGATTTCGGCCTCTGCCTTTGTACACAAATCAGTCCATAGCGCCTCCATCTCCGGGACTCCCAATCGAATGACAAACATGGAGATAAGGACTTACTCGTTGCTGAAAGCTGTAAGATCGAGGGGCTCCGAGACCTTACCTTCATCGAGATTCTGCATGCTCGAGTCCATCACCGCCATGGTCAGTGCAGACAGTTCGAAAGGTACAACAAGCTCGCGCGGCTCGAGAACAATCCGTCCATCGAGAAACTCTTGGACGTGATAATGGTCAAAGCGGGCGCCGCGGATCGTCACACGCTTCTTCGTATCGATTCGGGCATCGTATTCCTTGATTGGCATCAAAATGCTACTCCTGTTGTGGGATTTCCCACCATAATCAAGATAGCCTGAACAAGCGAATCTGACAAGGACTTCGATCAAAGTAGCTTCTGACAAGTCCTGGAGGTCAGATCCTGTTTGTACACGCGATGCACCCTGGCTGACCCCATCTGCCGAGAGATAACCAGGGGGTCTGTCGTGTTCGGTTCCCGGGCTAAAAGCACGGCGCGGCCCGATAGCGATCTGGATGTGTGCGTTGTTTTTCCCGAGTTCCTCAAGGACCCC
>JBAXTA010000584.1:0-1502 GCA_037130415.1 Spirochaetota bacterium | reverse complement strand
CCATGGCACGCTTTTTCAACACCACCGGCCCCTGCGACCCCAAGCGCCACTACATGCTCCCACCAGAGGACCGCCTCGTGCGCGCCCAGCTGGAGCGCTACATCGAAGGTCAGCTCTACTGGGTCCTCCATGCACCCAGGCAGACCGGCAAGACCACGTTTCTGCAATCCTGGATGCGCAGCCTCAACGCCTCCGGAGAAGTGGTGGCCTGCTATGTGACGGTGGAAACCTGCCAGGGTGTCAGCGACCCCCAACAAGCCATGCCTGCCATCTGCCACGCCATCCGCTCAGACGCCACATTTTTCCTCGGAAAGGAACGAGTGCCTGAACTCCCTGACGCTCCCGCCCTCTCCATGCTCGACAGTATCCTGAGCTCCTGGGCCGCACTGGTGGCTCCCAAACCGCTGATCGTCCTCTTCGACGAGGTGGACGTGCTCCAGGACGAGGCGATGACCAGCTTCCTCCGGCAACTGCGCGGCGGCTTTCAAAGGCGCGGCGTGGGGTCATTCCCTGTCAGCGTGGTCCTCGTGGGCATGCGCGACCTTCGCGACTACCTCGTGCGCAGCAAGGACGGCGAGGCACTCAGGCCCGGCAGTCCCTTCAACATCAAGCAGGACTCCGCGACTTTGAGCAGTTTCACCAAGGAAGACATCCATATCCTGATTCGTCAGCATACCGACGAAACCGGCCAGCGCTTTGCCGACGAAGCCCGGGATCTTGTCTGGGAGCTGACCCGGGGCCAGCCTTGGCTGACCAATGCCCTCCTGCAGAAATGCGTCTGGCAGCTCTGTCCAAAGGGTGAAAGGGTAGAGGTCGGGCACATCGAAGCGGCCAAGGAGATGCTCGTAGAGGAGCGGGCCGTCCACCTCGATAGCCTCGCCGAAAGGCTCAGGGACCCACGGATAAAGCGCATAGTGCAGAGCATCCTCGTCGGCTCGAGCGACCCCACCCTCACCGAGGGCGACGACTTCATGCTTTGCACGGACATGGGCATGGTGTCGATGGAACGGGGCTCGCCGGTCATCGCCAATCCCATCTACCGCGAAACCATCGCCCGCGTGCTTTCGCAGGGCATGCAGGCAGCCATTCCCTTCCCTGAGTTCCGCTGGCAGCGGCCCGACGGAAAGCTGGATATGGAAGCCCTCTTCCACGAGTTCCAGGACTTCTGGGCCCAGCACGCGGATATCTGGGAAGAGAAGTCCGACTACACCGAAGCCTTTCCCCATCTCTTGTTGATGGCCTTTTTGCAGCGTGTGGTAAACGGCGGCGGCCGCATCGAGCGCGAATACGCGGCCGGTCGCGGGCGGGTCGATCTGGCTGTGCTGTACAGTGGCCACTGGTCCATCATCGAGATCAAGCTGGTCAATAGCCAGGGCCGCGAAGCTACCATCCGGAAGGGCCTCGAGCAGGTTATCCGCTACCGCGACAGCATCGACGGGAATGCCGATGCCTGGCTCGTGGTTTTCGACCGCACGCCGGCGGGCAGGAAGAAAAGCTGGGAG
>JBAXTA010000583.1:0-1511 GCA_037130415.1 Spirochaetota bacterium | reverse complement strand
AGGAAGGCGAGCGCGCCAAGGCCCTTTCCGATGCCCGGAACTTAAAGCGGCTTGGCTGTTTTACGTCAAGCAAAACTCCCAGAATCCGCCACATAGGCTTCCCGGGCTGCTAGGCCCCTCTAGTTCAGGATGGGAGCCAATGTTAAAGTAAGTTTTCCATCGAGTTCAGGGCAGGGGAGGAGAAATGGCAAATACCTCAGCGGGCTATGGTACAGTATTCGAGAAGGCTTTGGCGCTACCCTCCCTTGAGAAAGCCGCGCTCATCGAAAAGCTGTTTGAGAGCTTTGGCGATGCTGACCGCGCAAGTCTTGACGCCGAATGGGAAAAGGAATCTGAATCCCGGCTTGCTGCCTATTTGAACGGCGAGATCAAGTCGGTAGCTGAGGATGAGGTTTTCGAACGGTTGGCATGAAATCCTCAACGCCGATCCTCTTTCTCGAGCCTGCTTTGGACGAACTTCGTGAAGCGGTTCAGTACTACAACGAGCAGGAGCCTGGTTTGGGTTTCGAGTTTGCCCAAGAAATCCGGCTGACGCTCGGAAGGATTCGAGAAAACCCGGAAGCCTGGCCTGTCCACTCGCACAGGACGCATAGATGCCGAACCAATAGGTTCCCGTATGGAATTGTCTACCATCCAAGCCTTGAGGAGATTCTTGTAATAGCCGTGATGCATTTGCGAAGAAAGCCAATGTATTGGCGAAATAGGGTTTGACGACTAGCCTGTGGTCTGACCTTTCGTGCGTCAGGGTGCCTGACCCGTGGGTCTGACCTGCGGGCTAGGCACCTGACGAAAACTCCGGGAGTGAGGGTTTGAAGCGGACAAGGGCGGCCCTGGGTGGCCGCCCTTATCTTTTAGCAAGGGTCAGCCCCTCGCCTTAGTTTCCAGCCGTTTCGCCGGCTCAGTCCCCCCTCAGCGTCCTCACGCTGGCACACCCCATCATATGAACATATGAACACATGTTCATATGTTCATATGATGGGGTGTGTTTCCGCCACAGCCCGCCGCTGGCTTTCTAGCCCTAGGGCCAGACCCTCGGCATGCTTTTTCCCACCGAATTTTCCACCCGTTTTGAATTCCCGACGCTACCTCCGGGCGTACTGGTGGTGGGAGGCATCACCATGCAAATCGGCATCAAGCCCACCGTTAATATCGTGTTCAAGAAAATCTTCGGTTCAATTGACCACAAAGACCTGCCGCTCCACTTCCTCAACGAGCTTCTGCCGCTCGCCGGAAGACAGCCAGTCTCGTCGCTTACCATCTTGAACCCTCACTACCGAGTCCGTTGCTCTCCAGAGCGAAAACGCATTTCGCCTATTAGTGGCAATGCGAAATGCGCTCTCGCGTTCTTGCCGAGGGTGACACCCTCGATCCGGAGCATCTGCCCGAATCCATGGCAGACGCTGACCTGCGGGAGGCACTTGAAATCATGTCGACCTTCAAACTCCAGGACCGTGAGCGCATCCTCTACGACAGCCGCCAGGACTACGAATGGACCCGCAATGCCGAGATGG
>JBAXTA010000582.1:0-1512 GCA_037130415.1 Spirochaetota bacterium | reverse complement strand
GAGGAGGGGGCCGAAGGCCAGGGGTGCTCCGGAAAAGAGGCTGAATCCTGCATAAGGAATGGCGATGGTCCTTGCGAGGAGGAGCTTCTCGAGCATTGGCAGGGCGAGGAGGAGCATGAAGATGGCGGCGATGGTGTCGGCATCCGCGAGTGGACGCTTGGAAAGGAGGAGGAGGCAGGAAAAGCCTGCGATGGCGCTTCCCGCGACGATGATGGCTTCCATGGCTGCTCCTTCGCTCGAAGGTACACTGGAACCAGCCTGTCGGGAATGCTCCTGTCAGGGCCTGCCGCAACAGAAGGAGAGCGAAGTCGCCTACTCTCTCGGCAGGAAGGCAGGTGGTGCCGCGACCCGTGCCAGCCTGAGGGTTGGACCGTCATGGAGAATTTCCGCATTTGGGGGAATCATGGGAGGACGATCGGCAGGCGATCCCCTGCCGGACATCGGGAGCTTGGGCCCAGAAGGACCAGGATCACCCCCAGGCCGATCCGGCGGAGCCTAGTTCGCATCGCGCACCAGGCGCACGTAGTTGGTCACTCGCTCGGAATCGATCGTGGTCCGCTCGCTGTTGATCGACTTGGTGTCGAAGCGCACCGCGCCGGCTCCGTGCAGGTCCTCCCCGTCCGCGTCGACCGCCCTGCCGAAGGCGACATACCAGGCGTACAAGTAGTTCCCGCCCGCGATCGGTACCGTCGAGGTGCTTGTCCAGTACCAGGGATAGTCAGCGTCTCCGTCCTCGTTCGTAATGCCAGTGCAGCTGAACAAGGGGTCGATGGCCGGTCCGACCTTATCGGCATCCGTCGCGCCGGGGGAGCGCGAGTAATTCACAATGCTTTGCAGTTCCTTTGCGTTGGGAAGCCGCCAGTCATTGTGTCTCAGGTAGTTCTCGGCGTTCTTTGTTTGCGCATAGGCGAGGGCGGCTTCCCAGTCCATGCCGACAAGGCTGTCCGTCGTGCTCCACATCAGCTTGGTCGCCAGGTCGGTGATGCTGCCGTCGGCTTTGTCTTCGAAGAGGTTGACGCCATAGGCGAGGTTGCCACGGACACAGCGTACGAAATGCTTCGGACCGAAGTCGATCGTGTAGGCCTTGATGTGTCCGGTGCCAAAATTGACCCCGAAGGCCATCTCCTTGCCAATGGCCCATGAATCGGTAGTGCTTGCGAACCGGCCGGCATATTTGGTGCTGCTCCAGAATATCGCGTGGCTGAGTTCGTCCTGGCTGCTGTAAGTGATATCAAAGTAATTGGAATCGATGGAGGGCCAGCCTGAGCTTTCATTCCACAGGGAATACAGCTCCTTGATGGTCGGCAGCCGCCAGTCGCTGTAGCCGCCGTAGTATTCGGCGTTCAGGGCGTCGATGGCTGTTTGGGCATCATTCCAGTACCGCGCGGTGGTGGAATGGTATTGCTGCCACACGAGGCCCGTCACGTTGTCCGTGACGGTCAGCCCGTCGGCGCTCGCGGTGTAGGACGGTACGACGCGCGGGAACTGGGCGTCCTGCCCGTAGTAAGCATC
>JBAXTA010000581.1:0-1518 GCA_037130415.1 Spirochaetota bacterium | reverse complement strand
TCTCCCTCTCTACAGGCTTTATCTCCCTCTCTGAAGGATTTGTGCTGTAGTCAGCTACCAACATGGGACCTTTGCCGGTCAATAACCAATTCACATTAATTCCTGCTCGTAAAAATGCCTCCATGACCTCTGCGCCTGGAGCTCTTAATCCCATCTCATATTTTTGATATACACCGGAAGATATGCCCAATAGTTCGCCTGCATTCTTTTGTGTAAGCTTTTTATAAGCTCTCCATTTCTTTAATCTATCACTTATACTCATTTCGCAACCATTGCCATCTGTTGAGAAATATTAATATAGTTGTTGGGAAATAGTTTCCCAACAATAACATATTGATATTTATAGATAACTTTAATATTCATAGAGAACTCACTATTGTTCTGTTGAGAAACTAACTATTGTTATTGTTTTATTTGTTTACAAGGCTAACTATTGGGTGTCTAATAGTCATTCATTAATTGAATAGCTTGGAGTATAAAGCATGACCAAGAAAAGCTCTAAAAAAGCTGATCTTGACGCGGAATTTCCCGTACAAGATTGGCATCCTGCCGATATAAAAGCGGCCCTTAATAAGGCCGGTTATACGCTGTCTTCGTTGGCCGAAGAAGTCGGTTTGAAAAGCGGATCAATGCTGTCAAAAGCCTTGACCCTGAGTTATCCAAAATCAGAACGAACCATTGCCGATGCGCTTGGAGTTTTACCCCAGATCATTTGGCCCAGTCGTTATGAAGCGGACGGAACACGAAAGTTGCAGGGGTTCCAGAAGTTAGAGTCTAGTCGTCGAAGCAAGCGCCTGCAAGCCCAGACCGACGGAGAGCAAGCATGAGCCGCCATCGTTATCCCGCCTCATTAAGCGAGATAGCTATCGCTATCGGGAAAAGTAAGCACACGATTGAGAGGATGGCAAAAAATGGGGACTGGAAATATACCGAAAAACTGACACATTCCCGCTATAAAAAACGTTTTTTTGCCCTTAAAGACTTGCCAAGCGAGATAAGCACAGCAGTTTTAACGAAACGATTAAGCGGGATATCCGCAAGGCTTGAAGCTGATCAGGCAGAAATATTAACGATAAACCCCTATCAAACCGCTGTTACCCAGGAATTAAGCGAGGCTGAGGTTATTGAGGAACTGGCCGATAAAATCGTCCGGTTGGTAAGAGCCGAGACCTATAAAAACGGCAGTGACGGCCTGGCTGAAAGCGCAGTACTGCTGGCTCAACACAGACTGTTTGGGGCGCTTTACCTGCGGCAATTATTCACCGGTAATATTTTCTAAGTACCTTTAGTAGGGGGAGACGATGAGCCTACTTAACGACCCTACCACGCTGGCCGAAATCGCTACGGTAACGGGAAAAAGTAACCGCTGCATAGCATTATGGTCAAAAAAAGAAGCCTGGCCACACAGCTTTGCAGAAAGCCACAGCCGCCACAAGAAACATCTGTATGCCCTGAAAGACCTGCCCAAGGCCATACGGGAAGCCGTATTTGATTATCGATTTAACCAGGAGACACACC
>JBAXTA010000580.1:0-1520 GCA_037130415.1 Spirochaetota bacterium | reverse complement strand
ACCAAGAGGTTCTACCAGAACAACCTCCTCGTGGCAAAGGGTGCCGAACATGTGCTCATCGACTGCGGTGCGAGAACGCCGGAAGCCCTGGACCGGCTCGGCATCTCGATCGTAAAGATCAGCCGCTTTCTCATAACGCACACGCACGCTGACCATATCGGCGGCCTTGAAGAGGCAATGCTGATGAATCGCTACTTCGCAAAGAAGCGCGCCCGCATTGTCGTGGCTCCAAGGCTGCGGCCTGTCTTATGGAACCAGAGCCTCAAGGGAGGCTCTGGCTGGAACGAGATCCGCGACGGCAAGCCCCTCTCCTTCGAAGATTTCTGGATCGAAGACAGGCCGAGACGGGTTCCGAAGGCTGACAGGGAGCTGATGCGGGTAAAGTTCGGAGAACTCGAGCTGCACATGTTCCGGACCAAGCACATCCCGGACGGGGCGCCGAGCTGGAAGGAATCCTTCCCCAGCTACGGTGTCGTCATCGATGGCTGCATCCTCTTTACGAGCGACACCCGTTTCGATCCTGGCCTCCTTGAATGGGCGCAGGCCAACTACCCATTGAAGGCTATCCTCCATGATGTGCAGCTATTCACCGGAGGGGTCCATGCCGGCATCGACGAGCTGGCCACCCTGCCCTCCGCCACCAAGGCGAAGATCCTCCTCATGCACTACGGGGACAAGATGCCTGAAATGGCCGAGCGTGTGCGCGATCTGGGTTTTGCCGGAATTGCGGAGCAGTGGAAGACCTACCTATACTGAGTTTCGCCCTTCGAAAACCTAGCTCAGGCAAGCCCTTTTTCCACTTCCAGGCAAGCGGCCGGGATGTTGAGGATGAAGTGCGCACCGGGCCCCGTCCCGATTTCCACGGACAATCCGAGATCGCTGGCAAGCGATCCGACGAGCCTCATGCCAAACCCGGGGGAGTTCTTCAAAGAAAAGCCGGGAGGCAGTCCGATACCATCATCCATGATCTCGAGCCTGGCACCCGACTCCGTCTTGAGGAGGGTAAGCACGATGCTCCCCGCACGGCCAGCAGGAAAGGCGTGTTTGAAGCAGTCTGTCAGGATCTCGTTCACGATGATGCCGAGCGACATGGCAGGCCTGGATCCGATGTGCAGTTCCTCCAGCTGGACCCTGAGCGAGATGCCTCGTTGCTCAGCGCTGAAACTCCCAGCCAGGTGCGCGGCGATCTTGCCTATGAGCTCCGAAAGTTCGATCGAGGACTGATCCTGGGACCTGGAAAGGAGTCCATAGAGTTCGGCTATCGATTCCACGCGGTTCTGTAGCCTTTGGAGGGTCTCCTTCGTTCGAGGATCGTCGTAGAGGTCCTCCTCGATCTCGATGAGGCCCACCACCGAACCCAGGCTGTTTTTGACCCGATGGCTGAGTTCCGCGAGGAGGAGCTGCTTTTCAGCGTTGGCTGCCTCGAGCCGGCGCACCTGGGTCTGGGATTCCTGGATGCGATCGCGCAATTTGGCGATGATCCAGGCAAAGAGGAGGTTGTTGGCCAGTCTCATCCCGAT
>JBAXTA010000058.1:0-16789 GCA_037130415.1 Spirochaetota bacterium | reverse complement strand
GATGATGGCCGAAATAGTGGAAGCCGGAGTGTCTCCTGGCACAGCAACCATGTCCAGCCCGACCGAGCAAACACAGGTCATGGCTTCCAGCTTGTCCAGTGTGAGAGAGCCGCGTTGCACCGCCCGGATCATCCCTTCGTCCTCGCTAACCGGAATAAAGGCCCCGCTCAGCCCCCACACGGAAGACGAGGCCATGGCGCCCCCTTTCTTGACGGCGTCGTTGAGCAGGGCCAGGGCCGCAGTGGTTCCGTGGGTTCCGCAGCTCTCCAGGCCCATGGCTTCCAGGATGGCCGCCACGCTGTCGCCAACTGCCGGGGTCGGCGCCAGGGAAAGGTCAAGTACGCCGAACTGGGCGCCTAGCCGACGGGCGACCTCCCTGCCGGCCATTTCCCCCATGCGGGTGATCTTGAAGGCCGTCCTTTTGATGGTTTCGGCCAGCTCGTCGAAGCTCGCGCCACGGCAGGATTCGATGGCCGCCTTTATCACGCCGGGTCCCGAGACGCCGACATTGAGGCAATTGTCTCCTTCTCCGGGACCGTGGAAGGCGCCGGCCATGAAGGGGTTGTCCTCGGGCGCGTTGCAGAAGACCACGAGCTTGGCGCAGCCCAGCCCGTCACGGTCGGCGGTCAGTGCCGCCGTCTCGAGGATGACTTTTCCCATCTGGCGCACGGCGTCCATGTTGATGCCGCTCTTGGTACTGGCGAGGTTGACCGAGGCGCAGACCCGGTCGGTGTTGGCCAGGGCCCTCGGTATCGATGCGATGAGCCTCTGGTCGCCCCTGGCTACGCCCTTCTGGACGAGGGCCGAAAAGCCCCCGAGGAAGTCGATGCCGAGTTCCTTGGCACATTCGTCGAGGGTGCAGGCCCAGGGCTCGTAGTCATCTTCCTCCGAGGCGGCTGCCACGAGGGCGATGGGCGTCACCGAAACTCGCTTGTTGATGATGGGAACGCCGAACTCCGCCTCGATCTCGCGGCCGATGCGGACGAGGGGTCCTGCGACTCGCAGGAGCTTTTCGCGGATGCGGCGCCTCGACTCCGGACCGGAGGGGGAGGCACAGTCCAGGAGGGATATGCCCAGAGTGATAGCTCTGATGTCCAGCTTCTGGTGGTGGAACATGTCCACCGTCTCCTTGATCTCGAAGGGGGAAAAAAGCATCCCGCGGCCTAGATGCGGTGCATGGCGCTGAAAACGCGCTCGTGCATCATCGCGATGGAGACCCCGAGCTGCTCGCCCAGGACATCGAGCTCGTCCTTGAGCTGGCCCACGCGTTCGGCGCTCCTTGAAAGGTCAACCATCATCATCATCACGAAGTTGCCCTCGAGGACGGTCTGGCTTATGTCATCTATGTTGATCTCGCGCTCGGCGAGGAAGTTGCTCACCTTGGCGATGATGCCGACCTTGTCGCTGCCCACGACGGTCACTATGGCTTTCACGCGTGCCTCCTTGATGCTGCCTCGGGGAAGGGACCCCGCCATTTCCGGCGGCACCGCGGCATAGTATCGAATCGTAGCTCTGCGTGACAACAATGGCGCCAGTGCAGGCGGCAGATTGGTAAAGGAAGCCGGATCGCCCGAACCCTTGGGACATGACCGAATTCCTGGGAATTTTTCCTGGTGGATGCAAGCGATGGCAAGCCCTTCGGGCGTCGTGTAAAGTGGAGGTATGGAACGCATGGGCAACCCCGAACTGGCTCCCCTCGATCATTTCACCTATCGGCAGTACAAGACCTGGCCCGATTCGGAGCGCTGGGAACTCATTGACGGCATCGCCTGGTCGATGAGCGCCGCCCCGACCCGGCGGCACCAAGGCATCACAGGCTATATTTTTGTCAAGATGTACAGCTTCCTTGAAGGCAAAGCCTGCAGGGTCTACATCTCCCCCTTCGATGTCCTCCTGCCCTGGGCCGAGGAAGAGGACGATGATGTCGGCACCGTGGTCGAGCCGGACATCGTCGTCTTCTGCGACCGGAGCAAGCTCACCGACTTCGGCGCGCGGGGCGCGCCCGATCTGGTTGTCGAGGTCCTTTCGCCGAGTACTGCGAAAAAGGACCTTAATGACAAGTTCGGGTTATACGAGGGCAGGGGCGTCAGGGAATACTGGGTCATCGACCCGACAGCCTGGAGCCTGGCCATTTTCCACCTCGGCGGGGAAGGCATCATGGCTGGACGATATGACAAGGGAGAAATCCGCGAGCGCCTCGGGGACCGGAGCCCTATCGAGTCGAAGGTATTGCCTGGCTTCGTGATCGACGTAGCGTCAGCCTTCGCGGACCAGGACTGAATAAGCCAGGGACGATGGAGCCCTCCATCGTCCCTGCGCTCATGAGCCGACAATCGGAGCCAAGCCCTAGGCCAGACGCATTTCAGGAACCCTGCCCTCGATTATGAGCTTCGCCTCGGTCTTGGCCTGCACTTCCTCGGCCGTGTGGCCGGGGGCGAGTTCCACAAGGAGAAGTCCCTTCGGCGTGACGTCCATCACCGCATAGTCGGTGATGATGCGCTTCACGCAGGCAAATCCGGTCAGGGGCAGCGTGCACTTTTTCAGTATCTTGAATTCGCCCTTCCTGGACACATGCTCCATGGTGACCACGAGGCGGCGTGCCCCTGCGACGAGGTCCATGGCCCCACCCGGGCCCTTCACGAGGAGGCCGGGAATCATCCAATTGGCTATATCCCCGGTCTCGGAGACCTGCATCGCGCCGAGGATGGACAGGTCGATCTTCCCGGCACGGATCATGCCAAAGGAGTCGGCCGAGGAGAAGATGGAAGCACCGGCGGCCAGGGTGACAGTCTGCTTCCCCGCGTTGATGAGGTCGGCATCCACCTCGGAGTCGAGGGGAAAAGGTCCCATGCCGAGTATCCCGTTCTCGGACTGGATGATCACCTCGACACCCGGGGGAATGGCATTGGCCACCATGGTCGGTATACCGATGCCAAGGTTCACGTAATAGCCGTCCTTGAGTTCCAGGGCAGCGCGCTGGACGATCTGGTCGCGGGTGAGCGGCATCTTATCTATCCTCCCGGATGGTGCGGCGCTCGATGCGCTTTTCGCGGCTGGCCACGATCATCCTATGTACGAAGACCCCGGGTGTGTGGATCTGGTCTGGTTCGAGATCTCCGACCTCGACGAGTTCCTCCACCTCGGCGATGCAGATCCTTCCCGCCGTGGCTGCCATCGGGTTGAAGTTCCGCGCCGTCTTGCGGTACACGAGGTTGCCCAGGCGATCACCCTTCCAGGCCGCCACGATGGCGAAGTCCGCCACGATGCCGCGTTCCATCACATAATTGTGACCATCGAATTCGCGCGTCTCCTTGCCCTCGGCCAGAGGCGTCCCGTAGCTCGCGGGCGTGAAAAAGGCAGGTATGCCTGCCCCACCGGCGCGCATGCGCTCAGCCAGGGTGCCCTGGGGCACGAACTCCAGTTCGAGCTCTCCGGCGAGGTACTGGCGCTCGAACTCGGCATTCTCGCCGACATAGCTCGCCACCATCTTGCTGATCCGGTGCTTGCCCAACAGGAGCCCGAGTCCCCAGTCGTCAACTCCGCAGTTGTTGGAGATGCAGGTAAGGTCCTTGACGCCAGACCTCACGAGTGCGTTTATCAGGTTCTCGGGTATGCCGCAGAGGCCGAAGCCGCCCACCACCAAGGTCATCCCGTCCTTGATGCCTGCGATGGCCTCGTCTGCCGATTTCACGACCTTGTCGATCATGCAAGCTCCTTATGCAGCGGCCCTCGGTGGGGCGTTTCACAGCGATCCATTTTTACCGAACTCCTGTCCTTGTCAAGCGAAATACTCGATTGGACTCCACGATGGCTGCATCAGAGCGGGATGGTGGATGGGGGGCGCCTGCGTGTCGTTCCGGTAGCGATCCAGACGCCGGCGATCGCGACAAGGGCTCCAAGCCACTGCCCCGCCGTGAGCCGGTCGCCGAGCACCGCAAAACCCGCGATGACCGAGACGACGGGGATCAGGTTGATGAAGACGCTCGCCCCCCCCGGCCCGAGGATTTCGTTCGACGTGATATAGAACCAATACCCAAGGGCCGAACAGAACACGCCTAAATAGGCGATGTTGAGCCAGGCTACCGGGCTTGGCATCCTCCATTGTCCCGATTCTGCGATCGCGAAGGGAATGAAGCCGATGAGGCCGAAGAGGCTTTGCCAGAAGGCGACCGTGACCTGGCCCTGCTTCCCCGAGACGGCCCGGGTCAGGAAGGCGTAGCCAACCCAGCAGATCGCCGCAAGGCCCATGAAGAGCCAGCCTGCGATGCCCCTGCTTGACTCGCCGCTCCGCGCGACGATGAAGACGACGCCTACGAGGGATAGGGCAGCTCCCAGATATGCACGAAGGTGCAGTCTCGTACGGAGGAAGATCCGCTCTGCAAGCATTGTCAGCACGGGAATGGTTCCGATGAGTATGGAGGCTTCCGAGGAACTGAGGAGCTTTACTCCGTTGTTCTCGCCCAGGAAGTAGAGTGTGTAGCCAACCATGCCTCCAAAAAAGAGCAGGGGAAGGTCGCTCCACCTGACGGCGAGGCGCTGCTTCATGCCAAGCGCGATGAGGGGCAGGATGGCTACAGCTATGACAAATCGTGCCAGCCCGAGGGTCATGGGAGGTACCTCTCCCACAGCTGTCTTGATGGAAATAAAGGAAAGCCCCCAGATCAGGGCAGTCGCCAAGCCCAGGATTCGGGCAAGATTATGGTCTTTCGGCATGATCTGCAGTGTAGGGAAGTGTGGCACCGAGTGTCCATCGGAAATCCCGCAAAGCGCGATTCCAGCATGGCCTTGAATGTACCCCCGCGAAACCACAAGCGGGTGCTGTCCTGGCCAAATTTTGGCCCGCTTATGGCCCGCGTGCCTAAACGCTGCCGACCGCTATCTTGACGACCGCCTTCCGGAAGCCGCCCTCCGGTGAAGCGGTTTCTCCTGCGGGCACGCCCGCAGGCTTGATCTTTGGCTTGTGGGCGTCCTCAGGGAAAAATATCACGGCGTCCCCGGGGCCAAGGACAATCCTGTGGCTGGACGCGGCTTCTGATTCGTACAACGCAGCGTCGTCCTTGTCCTCATAGGCGCGGGAAAGGCGGCAGTCCTCGATGCGCGCACATTCGTAGGCTTCATGGCCTTCGAGGACGACCTGGAGGTCGATGTTGCGACGGTGCGTCTCGAAAGGCAGCGCAGAAGCCTCGGCGAGGCTGGGTGCACTTACCATGATCTGGAGGTCTCCGAGGGGATGGGTTCCCACCGGGATGGGACGCTTTTGCTCCCGTGCATCCCGCAATGCGCCTGCGACGAGGGAAGCGGCACGCCGGACCTCGGCCGGTACATCTTCCAATTGCGACAACATATTCACTGTACAGACTATCATGGGTTCCCCTTTGCCAGACGCCGTAGGACATCCGGCCCTGACAAGGCATCGAAACCCCTCCCGCGCGCGGCAATCGCGTCGAGGAGGAGGCCTGCGTAGAGTTCGAAGCGGGGCACATGGAAGGCCCCCTTGTAGTGGTTGCCCTTGTAGTCGTTGGCCACGCTGCCGTCGCGGCGGAGGTAGCCGAACCATTCCCCGTGCACGGGATCGGGGAAGCGCGACCAGGTGTAGGCATGAAGGGTTTCGAACCAGCGTTCCCAGCGCGCCTGTCCGGTCAGGGCCCAGGCAAGGAGGCAGGCGTAGGTCGCCTCGCAGTGGGGCCACCAGTACTTCATGTCCCACTCGACCTGCGCGGGCGTGCGCCCCTCGAGATCGACGAAGGAGAAGAGCCCGCCCTGTTCCCGGTCCCAGCCCCGCTCGAGGGACCACTCAAGGAGGGGCAGGGCCCGCTCCACGAGCGCGAGGTCGCCCCGCCAGCGCCCCTCCTCCATGAGGAACCAGGCCGTCTCGATGGCGTGCCCCGGATTGACACAGGTTCCCTCAAGACCCTCGGCCATCGAACCGTCATAGTTGACTGTTTCGAGGAGGACGCGCCGCTCGGGCTTCACGAAGTAGCGGAAGAGCTCCTCGATCTGCGCGTCGATGCGACTGGTCTGTCCTGCGGCAGCGACGGGGTCATCCTGCATGAGGACGTCGCGGAGCTCCTGGTGCACATTGATGAGGATCATGGTCTCGGAGTGGCCGCGCAGGGAACGCGTCAGCGGATCGATCTTGGGGGCGAGCTTCCCGCGGTTGGAATAGAAGACCTCGAGGGTTTCGAGGGCCTTCCTCAAGTAGCCAGGATCCCCGGAGGCCTTGGCATACTGGGCCAGGCCGATGATGGCGAAGGTTTCCGAAAAAAGGTAGCGCCTGAGCACAAGGGGTTTCCCCTCGCGGGTCAGTTCGAAATAGGCGCGACCTCCCGGCCCTGCAAGGACCTTGTCGCGGACGAAGTCGGCGCAGGACTTCGCGGCCTCGCGCCACTCGGACCTGGCCTCTGTGCCATAGGCTTCGATGAGGCGTGACAGGACCCAGGTAAAGCGCCCCTGGATCCAGCCACCCTTGTCGGTCGAAACAGGCCTGCCCTCGCGGTCGAGGAAGTCCAGGAGTCCTCCATGCTCTCGGTCGAGGCCATGGGTAATCCAGAAGGGAATCGTGTCCTCGGTGAGTTCACGGAGATAGAAATCCCTCAGTTCCTCGATGCGCGCAGGGGTCATTGGTGTCCCAGCCCAGGCCTAGGCCTGGGCCAGGAGGCCCCGAGCGACGAGGTCCCGGCCGAGCTTCCGTGCCTGTTCCCTGCCCTCCGCCGACAGAGGCGCGAAGGGCGGGAGAGGATTGCCGACATCGATGCCGGACAGGAAGGAGACGAGTTCCTTCAGACAGGGGTAGATTCCGATAGCGAGGATTTCCTGGATGGCGCCATTTAGGCCAGCCTGGAGCGACCGTGCCTCGGGCAGGCGACCGCCTTCGACCGCATCCCAGATTTTCCGGGCATGGGCGGCGAAGAGGTTATAGGTCGAACCGATGGCTCCGTAGGCACCGATAGCCCGGCCAAAAAGGAGAAGCTCGTCGTATCCGGAGAAGACCACACGATCGGGAACTGAGCTGATGAGGCGCTCCATGGTGAAGAGGTCGCCCGAGGTGTACTTGAAGCCTGCGACGAGGGGGTGCCGGTACAGCTGATGCAGCTGCTCCATGTCAAAACTGCTCCCCGTCAGGGCCGGTATGGTATAGACCAGCATGGGAAGCCCGGCTGCCTCGGCTAGCCGCACATAGTACTCGCGGGTTTCGGCAAAGCTGAATTTATAATAGTAAGGCGTGACGGCAGAGACAGCATCGTAACCAAGCTTCGAAGCCTGCCGCGCAAGGCCCTCTGCCTCAGCCATGTTGAGGGAGCCGATCTGGGCGATCAGCGAAACCCGCCCCTTGGCGACCGAGGCTGCGATTTCGAGAACCTTGGTCTTGGCCTTGCTGTCGTTGAGAAAGTTCTCTCCCGTCGAGCCACCTATATAAAGGCCATCGACGCCTCCGACCAGGATGTTCCGCTCGACCATCGCGGAGAGTTCCTTTTCCTTGACCGAGCCGTCCGCCGCGTAGGGGACGAGCTGTGCCGCATAGATTCCACCCTTGAATTTCAATCGTATCTCCTTGCTCAAAAATGACCTGGCCCCAGCAGCGCTACGATTCGCATGGGCAGCCAGGCCCTCGGAATGGCCGCTCTTGCCTCAGGATGCCCCCGTGAGAATGTTTCCTCCCGGCTCCCAAGTTTAAATCGCGCTGGATATATCACCTGATATAGATTACACTCAATCATGCCGTTTTCCAATGCCACTGACAAGGCCTTAAAGCTGCCCAGGCAGTCCCTGTCCCAGGAAGTCTACGAAAAGCTCATCGAGAAATTCCTGAAAAGCGAACTGGTGCCTGGACACATCTTGAACCGCCGGGACATAGCACAGCAGCTGGGCATCTCCGTAGCACCTGTCCTCGAGGCCCTCCTCCAGCTGGAGATGGAGGGCTTCGTCGAAAGCATCCCAAGAAAGGGCACCTTCGTGAAGCCCATTCGGCAGGAAGACATTTATGGGCAACTCATGCTTCGGGAAGCAGTCGAATGCCAGGCTGCGCGGCTCTACCACGGGGCTCCGGTAAAGAGCAACCTTGAGAACCTAAGCCTGCTGGCGACGGAGCTCGAACAGACGGACGCCGATTCTCCCGAGCACTGGAAGCAGGAGATAGCCTTTCATGCGCGGCTGGTCGAACTTTCCAACTGCCCTGCGCTGCTCAGGGAGTTCAAGCGCTTCATGCGCCTCGGGGTCTTCTACAGCATCAACCGGATTCTGCCCATCGCCAAGCGGCTCGAGCGCTACAGCCATCGGTCCCTGATCGATGTCCTGGCCGAGGCGGAGCCCGATGCCGCGGAGCAGGCAGTCCGTGAACATCTCCGAAGCGGCAAGCTTCAGCTGTTTAGCTGAGGCTCAGGACCTGCCATGAGTGCTCGTACTCTCCCGGCCTCGCTCTACCGCGACCGGCTTATGCAGCTCCTCGATGCGCTTTCGGAGGCTCAGCTTGGGGAGCGTGGAATAAGAAGCAATGAGCTCCAACGCTCCGCCCTCAAGTACGAAACAGTCGAACGCCTTCCTGTGATTTTTTCCTGGCCCCAGACAGACGAATCCCGTTTTGCTCCCCTCCCCAACTCCTCCATCTACCAGGACCCCGCTGCCATGCTCTACAACGAGCTGGTTTCAGCCTGGGAACTCAGTATTGCCAACCGAGAGGGCCTCGGCGACGAGCTTGCGCCGACCATCAGGCCCAACTGGGGAACGGTCATCGTCGCCTCGGTCCTCGAGGGGATGGCCGAGCAGAGGGAGGAGCATACCCCGTGGATACGGCGGAGCGGGGGACAGTCACCGAGCCTCAAATCCATTGCCGAGGCAGACCCTGATATCGCCAAGGCTGGCTGGGTCCCCCGGGTCCTTGAAACCTATCTGGCCTATCAGGAGCTCCTGGCTCCCTACCTGGAACAGGCCTCGGCCCTCCGGATCACGCTGCCTGACCTCCAAGGCCCCCTCGACACGGTGGAGCAGCTGTGCGGGGAGGAGCTCTTCGTCGAACTGCTGGAAAACCCCCAGCAGGCGGCGCGGGCCTTCATGCGGGCGGCGGAACTCCAGGTGGCCGGCGCCAGGCTCTTCGCGCCCTTCACGAATGATGGCCCTGCGGGCTTTTCCCACCAGCACGGCTTCCTTGTGAAGGGGGGCATCCTCATCCGTTGTGACTCGGCTGTCATGATCTCGCCGGAACTCTATCGGGACCTCGTCGCGCCGGCTGACGAATTTGTACTGTCAGAGCTAGGCGGAGGGGGCCTCCACTCCTGCGGCAGGATAGGGCACAGTGTGCCGGAAATGCTCAAGCTCCCATCCCTGTGCTCCTTCGACTTTGGCCAATCTTCCATGAATGATGTCGATAGCCTCTACAAACTGGCGCGGGAGCGCCGCATCCCCTTTCTCCGCGTCGAGGCCGACAAGGAAGAACTCACCAGCGGCGCCATCCTCCGCCGCTTCCCGACTGGGGTTTCGCTCCATTGCAAGGTAGTGTCCCTCGAGGAAGCCACCTCCATCTTCGATCGCTACCTTGAAAGCACGGCCCGGGTCGGGACAGCCCAATGAACTCGAAGGAACGTGTCCTTGCGGCGGCGGAACTGGACAAGCCCGACCGCGTGCCAATGGACTTCCACGGCAATAATTGGGTCCTGGAACGGCTGGCAGGGGAGTTCGGTGCAACCACGCACCGCGAGATCCTGGATCGACTTCATAGTGACGTTGTGGACCTCCGCGGCAGGGTCGATCCCGCCTACAAGGGCCCCATTCCCTTTTCAAGGGAAATCAGGAAAAACGTCCGCGAGAGCTTCTGGGGCTGGAGGCAGGAGTCCACGATCGCAGCCTCTGGCCCCGAAGAAACCTATGTCGATTTTCCCCTGGCGGGAGCCGGCAGCGTCGAGGAGCTCGAAAGCCACGTATGGCCAAGCCCCGACTGGTTCGACTTCGAGGATTTTGGCCGACGCCTCGAGCCCTGGGCCGACATGGCGGTCATGGCCACGGGCGTGAGCGTCTGGCAGCATCCCAGCTTCCTCCGTGGCACGGACAACCTCATGGTCGACATGATGATGAACCCCGAAATGGCCCATTTCATCATGGAGAGGTTCACGGATTTCTACCTTGGCTACTTCGACCGCATGCTGGACGCGGCCAAGGGCCGCATCGACATCCTTCGCCAGGCTGACGACCTCGGCACCCAGCGCAGCCTCTTTTTCAGCCCAGAGCTCTTTCGGACCTTCCTTAAGCCCCGTATCGCCCAGTTTGTGGACCTGGCACACAGCCACGGCGCCAAATTCATGTTCCACTCCTGCGGTGCCATCGTCCCCCTCATCGAGGACCTGATCGAAATCGGTGTTGACATCCTCGATCCCCTCCAGGCCCTGGCGGAGGGGATGGATCCCCAGGTCCTCAAGGATCGCTTCGGTGGGCGCCTTTGCCTCCACGGCGGCATCGACACCCAGTACCTCCTGCCCAGGGGCAGCGCAGAGGATGTCAGGACCGAAACTCGGCGCCTCATCGACATACTCGGTGCTGGGGGCGGCTTTATCCTGGCACCCTGCCACATCCTCCAGCTCGATGTGCCGACAGAAAACATCCTCGCCATGGGAGCCGAGGGGATCGCTCACAGCTACCCTTCCGTGAAACATCACAAGATATATTAATTGACAATTCTCCCGCTTGACCTATACACTCTGTCAAGCTCCAAGGAGGGGTATGATGAAGAAGGCTTCCATCTTGAAGACCGCACTGTTCGTGCTCTGTAGCCTGCTCACCCTGGCTACGTTCGCGCAGAAAAACTGGGACTACACAAAAGAAACACCGCTCGCCGATGTCCGTGTGCGCCAGGCCCTGGCCAACGCAATCGACATGAAGACCATCACCGAGACCATTTTCGAAGGTCTGGCCAGTCCGGCCCTGTCCATGACCAACGTGGGTCCCTGGCAGAGTGACAAGCTGGTCAAGTACGACTACAACCCCGAAAAGGCCAAGCAGCTCCTGGCTGCCGCCAACTGGCCTGCTGACTACACCCTCGATGTCGTCACCTACTATGCCGACCAGCAGACCGCCGACTTCCTGACCGCAGTCCAGTCCTACCTGGAGATGGTTGGCGTCCAGATGAAGTGGCGCCTCATCGAGGGCGACCTCGCCGCCCAGCTCTGGGTGCCTCCCGCCGACCGCGAAAAGGGCCCCTCGGTCGTCAAGTGGGACCTGGCCTACGCCGCTGTCGCCGCCTCCGCCGAAAGCGAATTCTACGTCCGCTATGGCTCGACTGCCCCGAACAACTCGCATACGCCAAAAGACGCCACGATGGACAAGCTCCTCGATGGCCTCAACGTGACCGATGTCACCGCGCAGATGAAGGCCCTCAAGGCTGTGCAGGAGCGCCTCAACCAGCAGGAGTACTCGATTCCCCTGTACCACCAGATTGCCTTTATCTATGTCGGCAATCTTCTGGATACCAAGGGCATCACCCACGGCAACGACCAGTTCTCCTACGAGAAGAAGATCCTCGACTGGAACGTCAACCGCTCTGACAAGACCATGTATACCAACATGGGTCCGAAGGAGTTCTTCGAGGCTCCGATCACCAACCCCGGCCTCTACCCCTACCAGGAACAGCTCTTCGACAAGCTTATCAACGCCGACTCCAACCTCACCCCGACGACGGGCATGCTCGCCAAGACCTATACGGTCAGCCCCGACGGCATGAAGTATGACTTCGACCTCAGGACCGACGTGAAATGGCACGACGGCAAGGCCTTCAGCGCCGATGATGTCAAGTTCAGCATCGAGTTCTACGCCCGCACCAACAGCTTCTCGGCCGTAACCTTCAAGAGGATCAAGGGTGCCCAGGACTTTGTCGACAAGAAGGCTGACGGCATCTCAGGCATTGTGGTAAACGGAAGCAAGGTCACGATCACCTTTGACAAGATCGCTCCTGACGCAGCCCTCGTCTTCAGCCAGTGGCCCATGCTGCCCAAGCACCTTTTGTCCGACTGCGACCCCCTCACGCCCCAGACCCACGCCTTCTGGCAGAAGCCCATCGGCACCGGCCCCTTCAAGGTCAGCGAGTTCGTGCGCAGCAACTACGCTGTGCTTGAGCGAAATGCCGCCTACTACAAGAAGGGCACGGGCAACATCCAGAAGATCTACATGTCCTCATCCGGCGACAACGATCCCAACCTCGTAATCAATGCCGAGGCTGGCAAGATCGACTACGCGTGGAGCAAGTCCACCGCGGATGCCAAGGCCATCGGCAAGCTCGCCAACTTCAAGATCACCAAGGCCCCGATCCGTTACACCAGGTTCTTCCATATCAACCAGTTCCCCCACGTTCCCAACATCAAGTAGGAACAGCCCGCGACTGACATACTACCGAGTCGTGAAAATAAGGCTCGGTAGTGAGGGGGCCGGAGAAATCCGGCCCTTTCTTCAGGAGGCCGCATGATCGCGTTCGTCACCAGAAAGATCATCCACCTCATACCGATGCTTTTGGTCATCAGCTTCCTCATCTTCCTCGGAATGGACCTGATGCCGGGCGACGCCGTGGACTTCATGATCAGCCCCGACGATATCGCCACGCTCTCTCAAGCAGACCTGGCCGCGATCAGATCCTCCCTCGGGCTCGACAAGCCATTCATGGTCAGGTACTTCATCTGGCTTGGGAATCTCCTTAAGGGGGATTTTGGCTATAGCATCCAGAGCGGAGTTCCGGTCAGCACCCTCATGTGGAGTACCCTCCCCGCGACCCTTGAGCTTTCCGTATCCGCCCTCCTCTTCTCGACGCTCTTAGGCAGCGTCCTGGGGATGGTCAGCGCCCTTTGCCGGAACTCCATCGCCGACCATGCCCTCTCAGTTGCAGGGATGATCGGCGTCGCGATTCCGCAGTTCCTTTTCGGCCTGATTGCCATCATTGTCTTCGTCTTCAAGCTGGGATGGCTGCCTGCGGGAGGGCGGATGACGCCCGGACATGAGGCTTTTTTCATGCGCCTCGATCACCTGATATTGCCGACCGTGGTCCTGGGACTGGCCCTCACCGCAGGCGTGATGCGCTACGCGAGGGCCAGCATGCTGGACTCCCTCAACAAGGATTTCATCAAGACGGCGCGCAGCAAGGGCATTCCGGAGTGGCGGGTCAACCTCCTCCACGGCTTCCGCGTAGCCTGCACGCCGGTGGCCGTCCTCATCGGCTTCAGATTGCCCATGCTCATCGGCGGAGCGGTCGTCATAGAACAGATATTCCAGTGGCCGGGCCTCGGGGTGATGTTCCTCGCCGCGGTGCGGACCCAGAATACACCAATTGTCATGATGGTGGGCTTTTTCAGCGTGCTCCTGGTGCTGCTGGCTTCCATCGTGGTTGACGTCGTCACCGCGGCCCTCGATCCGCGGGTCAAGCTCCAGTGAGGGGGATTGGCATGGCATCCAGCAGCCTGGACAGGAAGATGGACCGCCTCCGCGAGCGGGAGCTGGCAGGGGAGCTCGGGCACTCGAAGCGGAGCCGGACCTTCAGGAAGTTCAACGCAAACAAACTCGCTTTTGCCGGCGGTGTCATATTCCTGGCAATACTCGTCATGTGCATCTTCGCGCCCCTGTTCACGCATTGGTCCTCGACGACGGTCGACCTCCGGAGCCGCCTGGCCGCGCCGAGTGCGACCCACATCATGGGTACCGACCAGATCGGCCGCGACATCTGGGCGAGGATCCTGTACGGGGGGAGGCTCTCCATCCTGGTGGGCCTCGGAAGTGCCCTCGGGGCCGCCCTGATCGGGGTCACCCTCGGTACCTACGCAGGATACAAGGGCGGCTTCCTCGACGGGGCAGTCATGAAGCTGTCGGAGCTCCTCATGAGCTTTCCCCAGATCATTTTGGTCCTCATACTTGTTTCCATCGCGGGCCAGAGCCTGTGGAACATCATCTTCATCTTCGTCCTCACGGGATGGCCGAGCATGTATCGCATGACGCGGAGCCAGATGCTCTCGATCAGGGAAGAGGATTTCGTGCAGGCCCTCAGGGCCTTCGGCATCGGCGACCTCATCATCGCCTTCAAGCACATGCTGCCGAACGCGGTGGGTCCGATCTTTGTCAACATCACCTTGAGTACGGCGATGTTCATCCTCCAGGAGTCGGCACTGAGTTTCCTCGGGCTGGGTGTGCCCTCCAACATCGCCACCTGGGGCAACATCCTGAGCCCCGCCCAGAACATCACCATCCTCCGGGACAGCTGGTGGATCTGGCTGCCCGTAGGCAGCGCGCTGACGGTTTTCGTGCTCGCCATCAACTTCATAGGGGATGGCCTCCGCGACGCGGCAGATCCCTCGCAGATGGGCTAGAAAGATGGACACAACTACGATGGGCGAGACTATCATACGGGTGAAGGACCTCCACGTCCACTTCTATACCAACCAGCGCTGCAACCGCGTCCTGAACGGGATCTCCTTCGACATCAAGAAGGGACGCACCCTCTGCGTCGTCGGAGAATCGGGCTGCGGCAAGTCAGTCACTGCCAACGCCATCATGCGGCTCCTGCCCGAGCTGTCCCGCATCGAGGGCGGCAGCATCAGCTACCTCGGTCCAGAGGGCGAGGTCAGGATCGACAGGCTCGAGCGGAACGGCCGACAGATGCGGAAGCTCCGCGGGCAAGACATCGCGATCATCTTCCAGGACCCGATGACCGCCTTGAACCCTGTCTATTCCATAGGCTTCCAGATCAACGAGATGCTCCAGGCCCACGACCCGTCCCTCAGGAAAAGGGCTGCCACGGCCAGATCGGTGCAACTATTACGGGATATGGGCATACCCCTGCCCGAGCTGCGCGTCCACGAGTACCCCCACCAGTTTTCCGGAGGCATGCGCCAGCGGGGCATGATCGCCATGGCCATGGCCTGCGCGCCGAAGGTCCTCATCGCGGACGAGCCCACGACGGCCCTCGACGTTTCCATCCAGGCCCAGATCTTCGAGCTGATGGAGCGACTCAAGACCGAAGGTGGAACCGCCATACTGCTCATCACCCACGACATGGGCGTGGTGGCGGAGCTGGCGGACGAGGTGGCAGTCATGTACATGGGGAGCATCGTAGAATATGGGACAATCGAGGATGTACTTACTAAACCGGCCCATCCCTATACCAAGGCCCTTCTCAAGTCCATACCGATATTGGGCAGGGGCAAGAACCAGAAGCTCGACCCCATCCGCGGCAGTACCCCCGATTCCTTCGACCGGCCCAGGGGCTGCCAGTTCTGTCCCCGCTGCGACTACGCCGGGCCAGAGTGCCAGCTTTCCATGCCGGAGGAGATCCTGGTTAGCGGGGTCCATCGGGTGATGTGCCGCAGGTATCGGGAGGTCCTCCACGATGGGCACTGAAAAGGAAGTCCTCCTCAGGATGCGTGGGGTGAAGACCTATTTTCCCCTAAGGTCGGGAGTCTTCAACCGTGCTGCCGGAAATGTCAAGGCTGTTGACGGCGTGGATCTCGATGTCTACCGGGGCGAGATCATAGGACTTGTGGGCGAGTCAGGCTGCGGCAAGACTACCCTCGGCAAGTCCCTCCTCCAGCTCGTCAAGCCCAGTGCGGGAACGATGGAATATGCCTTCAAGGAAGGCACGCGGGACCTCATGAAGCTCTCACGGAAGGAACTCGACCTGGCCAGGAAGACCCTCCAGATCGTCTTCCAGGACCCCTACTCGAGCCTCAATCCGGCCTTCACCATCTTCGCTTCCCTCGAGGAGCCCCTGAAGCGCTTCGGAGTCAGGAAGCGGGCCGACCGCGAAAGGATCATCGGGGACCTTCTCGTATCGGTCAACCTCCAGCGCGAGCACATGACGCGCTATCCCAACGAGTTCTCGGGCGGGCAGCGGCAACGCATCGGCATCGCCCGCGCCCTGTCGGTCAAGCCCGAGCTCATCGTCTGCGACGAGGCTGTCTCGGCCCTCGACGTGTCGATCCAGGCCCAGGTCCTCCAGCTCCTCCTTCGTCTCAAGAACGAGATGAACCTGACCTATATCTTCATTACTCACAACTTGTCGGTTGTGGAATACATCAGCGACCGCATTGCCGTCATGTACCTCGGCCGCATTGTGGAGCTTGCCGAAACCGACAGGCTCTTTTCCGGAGCCCTCCACCCCTACACCAAGGCCCTCCTTTCGGCCATCCCCGTGGCCGACCTTTCGCGAAGGAAAAAACGGAGCCCCCTCCAGGGCGATGTGCCGAGCCCCGTAAATCCACCGGGCGGCTGCCATTTCCATCCCCGCTGCCCGGAGTGCGTGGGCATCTGCAGGACTGAAGTGCCAAAGCTCATAAGCAGGACCATCGGTGGGCTGGAACACGCCGTATCCTGCCACCTCGTGAAATAGCGGCGCGGGTGAAATAGCCGCGCGGGCATAGTCAGGATCGCATGACGCGAAGCAAGGAGGGGATGTGACATCACGGGAGCGAGTCCTGAAGGCGGCGCGCCACGAGGAGACCGACCGCGTTCCCCTCTTTTACCGCGACGTACCCGAAGTCGAAACCCGCCTGCTCCGCGATCTGGGCGTGACCAGCCGTGATGAACTGCTGGAACTCCTCGAAATTGATTTCCGCTGGGTTGCCCCCCTCTATGTCGGGCCGCCCCTCGAGGACAGGGTTGCAGGAAGACAGAAGGACATCTGGGCTGTCGAATACTCCTGGATCGAGGCAGGCCACGGTGGACAGTGGGAGCCAGTGGCCTTCCCCCTTGAGGGTATCGAGGACCCTTTGACCCTCGACGACTACCCCTGGCCCCAGGTGGAGTGGTTCGACTTCTCGGCAGTCAGTGCCCAACT
>JBAXTA010000579.1:0-1524 GCA_037130415.1 Spirochaetota bacterium | reverse complement strand
GGCGGATGGGGGAGCTGGAGTACCTCTTCAAGCACGTGCTCGTCCAGGAGGCGATCTACAATTCGCTTCTCATCAGCACAAGAAGGGAATTGCACCTTCTCGTTGCGCGGGCTATCGAGGAATGCTTTTCGGACCGAGCCAACGAATTCCTCGGGATGCTCGCCTGGCACTACAGCCGTGCGGAGGATACGGAGAAGGCGGAGGAATTCCTGGAGAAAGCGGGGCGGGCCGCGCTCGAATCCGGGGCGTCCTCGGAGGCCCTTGTCTTCCTCAAGGAGGCCCTCGAGTCCTACAAGAAAAAGGTCGGTAGCGAGGCCGTACCGGAAAGGCTGGCGGGTTTCGAGGCACTGCTCGCCAAGGCCACGCTGAGCAAGGGCCGCAATCCCGAGGCGCTGCGGTATTACGACGAGGCGCTCAGGCACTTGGGTGTTGACCCGCCCCAGGGCCTCGCCTTGACTCTTCAGGCGGTTTTGGGAATTGCCAGGATGGTGGCATTCATCTATCTCCCCTTCGCCCGGTCGCGAAGGAATGCATCGGAACGCGAAAGCGGGATCCTGGATACCCAGGTGGAAAGATTCCAGTCCCTTTCCTTCTCGGATGACGACGTGTGGCTACTGACGGGCTTTGCCGCAATAAAAGAAGGGTTGAAATGGGAACCTTCCACCAATTCCCGGATACTTGCGAACATAGGGACGATTCCCGCTTTCCTGAGCCTCTTCGGATTGTTCCACGGAACCTCGAAACGGATACTGGAAACGGTTGGACAAACGGCAACCGATGAGCATGCCCGCGCCATGTTCGAATGGGGCGCGATGGGCTTCAATCTCCTCAATGGGGAAAGCAGGCTTGAGTATAAAAAGGCTACGGTGGACGTGTTCATCAAGAAGGGAGGCTTCATCTACGCGAGGTGGTACCTCACCTGGGCGGGCTACGGACTGAGCTGCGCCGGGCGTTTCGAAGAGGTGGAGGAGATAGGGCGAATGCTGGAATCGCTCTCCCTTGATTTCGACATGCCACCCTATGCCTTGGGATGCCTCGCCGTGCGGACGCTCGCACATCTATCGAGACGGGAGTCCTCGGACGCACTGAGGCTGGTCGAGGAGCTCCTCGAGAGATCGGAGAGGGTTGAGGAGCCGAACGAATACACATTTTCCCTTTCGTACAGGCTCATGGCCCTCGTCCAGGCGGACAGGCTTGACGAATCCGATCTCGTCGTCGCGGAGATGCACAAGCTCATGGCAGCCGAGAAGATGAGGTTGGTGAGTCAAATCGTCCCGGTTCTCGAGGCGATCGTATTTCATGGATGCGCACGGCTCGAGGCCGAGTCCGATTCGGCGCGTCGCGCAGTCACCGAGCGTGCTGGTACAGCCCAGGCCGCCCGACTTGTCCGAACTGCCCGCAAGTATGCCTATTACAAAGCATCCGCCCTCCGCATCGCCGGCACCTGGGACTGGCTCACCGGGAAACGGAAGAAAGCCCTTGCCCTCTGGGTCGAGGGCCTCGAGGCCGCAGAGCGACTCGAAC
>JBAXTA010000578.1:0-1525 GCA_037130415.1 Spirochaetota bacterium | reverse complement strand
GCTCCACGAGGAAGGAGAGCGGGCGGAAAAACTGGGCATGAAGAGCCTCGGCGGGGACCTCTTTTCGCGCGAGTCCTTCGACTATCTGCGCGGTCTTTCGATGGACAACGCGAGCTTTGCCGGCGGCCTGAACCTTTTGGATTCCTACGAGGACGACAAGCGAAGGGTGCCCGTGCGGGTGAACTACGCGGCCCTCAACGTCGAGGAATTCGGCTCGATCTACGAGGGGCTTCTCGATTTCGACGCACAGGTGGGCGGAATGGAAGCCGGGCGGCCGCGCTTTTCCTTCGTCAAGGGCAGCGATCGGGGAAAGAGCGGAAGCCATTACACGCCCGAGGAACTGGTCCAGCCCCTCATCGAGCACGCCCTGGAACCCCTCATCGAAGAGTGCCTGAAGCTCCCCAACGCGGAGGAAAAGCTCTTAGCACTGAAGATCTGCGACGACGCCTGCGGCTCCGGGCACATCCTGTTGAACGCCGCCAGGAGGGTGGCCCTCGAGATTTCGCGCCTCCGTACCAAGGCTGACAATCCCGACCCCCTGAGCTACCGACACGCCCTCCGCGAGGTGATCGAGCGCTGCATCTACGGTGTGGACTTCAACCCCCAGGCCGTGCGGCTTTGCAAGGTGGCCCTGTGGCTGGAAAGCCACAACCCGGGCGAGTCCCTGGGCTTTCTCGACCACCACATCAAGTGCGGGGATAGCCTCGTGGGACTCACGAGCCCTTCGGACTTGCTGGAGGGGATCCCCGAGGAGGCTTTTGCCGCCAGGGAAGGCGACGACAAGGACTATGCCTCCGAGCTCCGCAAGCGGCACAAGAAGGAGCGCGGCGAATCGGCCCTGCAGCAAACCCTGCAGGACTGGAAGCGTGAGGTCGGCGAAAGCCTGAAGACGGTCATTGAAACGCTGAGCACCGTTTCCCGCATGCCGGACTCGACGCCCGAGGACGCGGAGCGCAAAAAGCAGACCTACCTCCACGTCACCTCGGGCGAATCCTGGCGTAAGCTCAAGGCCCTGGCCGACATCAAGGTGGCACCCTTCTTTACGCCCAAGCGCCCCGACAGAGCGGTGGCGACCGAGAAGGTCTACCGGGACTTCCTCAACGGCCTGGAAGATGTATCGGGCCATCCGGTGGCGGAGGAAGCCGCGCGGGTGTCGGAGTCTCGGCACTTCTTCCACTGGTTCCTCGAGTTCGCCGAGGTCATGCAGGATGGGGGCTTTGACTGCTTTTTGGGGAATCCGCCGTTTTTGGGTGGCAAAAAAATATCTACAGCATTTGGACTCACCTATGGGGCCTATTTGAAATACGTTTTTCCGGAAAAAGGATCATCGGACCTGATTGGATTTTTTATTCGTAGAAACTATATCCTTCTAGGACCAGATCGATCCTTAGGCAGTCTATCGACGAACACTATAGCGCAAGGCGACACACGCGAGGTATGCCTTGATTATCTTGAAAATAGAGGCGCAATTATCCATTTTGCTGTTAAAAGTCGCCCATGGCCCGGTGTTGCAGCTGTGAGCGTC
>JBAXTA010000577.1:0-1535 GCA_037130415.1 Spirochaetota bacterium | reverse complement strand
GTAAGGGTTACGGATCCACCAGATCCAATCGTTAGGTCTGCTGGACCAAAACTGGTGATTGTAGGTCCAGGTGGTGGTGCCGGTGCGTTCATGGTAATGGTCAATGATTGTTCAACGTAGCCCCAGGCATTGGTTACTTTTAATTTGTAGGTCTTATTGGCGGTCAGTACCCCGGTATTTATGGGCTCAGCATTTGCTACGACCCCTATGCCCTCAATGAACCCCTCTCCCCAAGGACCATCACCTCCCTGACTAAACATAGGAGTTATAGTAGTGCTGGTACCGGAGGCGATGCTGTTTGTCGGACTGCCTGATTGAAAACTGAAAATGATTGGAACAGTACCGTTGCTGATCGTGGTCTGTCTTGTGACAGATCCAACAGAATTTGTAACGGTGAGCGTATAAGTTCGACTATCAGTAAGCCACCCGGCGGTAAGTGGTGCCCCTTCCCCTGATATTTCACCAAGCCCCCAATCTACCGTGCCGATTCCTCCGCTATACCATGCGAACAGGCTGCTGTAGTTGTCGTTGTTCATCAAGAGGCTCTGAGGCTGAGCCATGAAAGCAGTGATTACTGGTAGCCCTGAGACACTGAAGGTTGCTTGTTGACTGACGCTACCGGCTGAGTTATAGACAGTTAAGGTGTAAGTTTTACTCCCAGTCAAAGGTCCAACCGTAACGATTTGTCCACTTGTCACCGTCCCCACACCATTATCAATCTCCGCTAGGGTACCATTGACAAATACGGGGGTCAGTGTTCCGGAATTTCCGGATATTAAGGATAATGGGTTAGCAACAAAGGAGGTAATGGTCGGTTTTGTTCCAACCGTACCACTGCTATTGGAAACCCCTAAACTAATATTTGCAGTTTTGACTACTGTACCACAAGTTGCAGTCAATGTTAGTGTGTAGTTCCCTAACGTTACACCATCTGCATTAAAAATAAAGACGGAGCTACACGCACCATTCGTCATAGTGGGGGCCGAAATAGTGAAGAATCCTACGGAGTTCAGCGGCATCCCATCCATGGCTAAGGTTACAGGTTTCCCATCAAGATACGTGCCTTTTATTTGTATTATGCTACGAACGTCTAAGGCATGGCCAGTATAGGGATCTAAGGTCTGATTAAAGCTAATCGATGTCGGAGCGGTTAGGGTAAGAGTCGGGAGGTCAACCGGTACAACTGTGTTATTAACAGTGAATGGAATAGTAATCACTCTAGCGGGAGTGCCGTTATGCTGCTGGGATGTATCGCCAAGTGTTGCGACTACCTCATAGTTACCATTTGAGAGAGTTGTGGTGTCTACGGTATACCCTGCGCTGTTGAACAGGGGATAAGCATAGTCCCCATTTATGATAACTCTTGCATTTGGATTTGGAGTGCCAACAGTATACTGATGACCACCAACTGTGAATGATAAGGAGTCCCAATTATTGGTGGCACCGGTAGGTGCGCCACCCCATTGATTAAACAGATTCCAGGATTCAGAGATGTACATTTTGAGTAGTCCACTGAACTTTGGTTGGATCGGTTG
>JBAXTA010000576.1:0-1542 GCA_037130415.1 Spirochaetota bacterium | reverse complement strand
TGGGATCCGCAGCGAGCCGGGAAGCCAGCTCGAAGCCACTGGTGTCGGGCAGCCCGACATCCAGGATAATCAGGTCGGGTCGTTCTCGGGCAAGGGCAGCTTCCATCGCCTTCCCGTCCGAAACACCCAGGACCCGCTCGCGGTTGAGAAGGCCTTCGACCAGGACCATGATTGAAGGTTCGTCATCGACGACGAGGACAAAGGCTTTCTCCCTCATCGGGCCCCCGCATCGACAGCGCCGGCAAGCGAGGGAAAGTCCCGGAAAAACTGCTCGGCCCGAGGCAGGTCGAAGGATTCGCAGGCTTGTAGCAGGATTCCAGCCCAGAGGAGGGCAGCGTGGTCGCCATGGCGGGCAGCCGCCCGTTTCACCCGGAGGGCGAAGGCCGAGATATCGTCGATGCTTTCGAGTGTGGAGATCTCGGACCACTCGTGCATGAATTCAGCAGCCAGCTTGGCTCCAGCCTCGAATTGGTCGATCGCGGCGACTGAGGAAAGGTCCCCATCCTCTATCCATTCACGGGGGTACTGTTCCTGTTCCCTGCCCTTCCCTCCGGCAGAACGCTCGCTCGCGGGCTCATCGAAGGAGGGAAGATAAAGCGACAGGATTTCGATGAGCTCTGCCTTCATGAACGGCTTCTTGAGAAAGCCATCGCAGAGGCTCCTCACCACCACCTCGTCACTGGCAATCACCCCCGCTGTCTGGACGATGACCGGAATCGTGGAAGTCATCGGATCGTTCCTTAGCCGGATCAGGACTTCCTTGCCATCCATTTCAGGCATTTGCATGTCAAGGAGGATGAGCGCGGGCATGATGGCGCGGGCAAGTTCGAGGCCCTGCAGCCCATTTTCCGCCTCGATCACCTCAAGGCCGCTGTCCTTGAGGTTGCCCTTGATGACCATGCGGTTGAGGTGGTTGTCCTCAATGAGAAGGACATCGGCTGGCATGAAGACCTTGGGACCCTTCGCTGGAACCGGTGCAGGCAGACGCGAAGCGGAGACAACTTCAACCTGGGGCAGGACCAGCGTGAATCGGCTGCCCTTTCCCAGCTCGCTTTGGAGCTCGATCCGCCCGCCCATGAGGGAGGCGAGACGCCTGGAAATCGTCAGCCCGAGGCCCGTGCCTCCCGTACGGCGCGAATCAAGACTACCGACCTGGGTAAAGGGAACAAAAATCGATTCCGAAAGCTCGCGGGAAATCCCAACTCCCGTATCGACAACCGAGAAGGAAAGCTGGACCCGCCCCCCGGCCCCTGGCAGCGCGGAGACCTCGACCGAGACCGAGCCCCGCTCGGTGAATTTGTAGGCATTGCCCAGGAGGTTGTAGATGATCTGCCGCAACCTGGTCTGGTCGAGGCAGACTCTAGCGGGCAAATCCGCTTCGGCGCGGAGCTTGAACAGCAGGCTCTTTTCCTTGACCCTTGTCCCGAAAACCGTCTCGATTTCATGCAGGAAGTCCCTGAGGTCCATCGCCTCAGCCTGGAGCTCGAGGCGGTTCGCCTCCATCTTCGACAGGTCGAGGATGTTGTTGATGAGCGAAAGGAG
>JBAXTA010000575.1:0-1542 GCA_037130415.1 Spirochaetota bacterium | reverse complement strand
CTGTAGACGCTCCTTGCTTCCAGGATTCCGATGTGATCATGAAACACCACCTCCCCGATCCCCGATTTCTTTTCCGGTCCTCGGTCTGACACGGGACGGAAGCCAAACTAGCATGAATGATGAACTATTGCATGGCCGGTGGCAACGGTTTCTCCAGCTTTTCCGGGATTCACACCGCCTTGTATCCATTGGAAACTGCATCGCAGAGTGTGGGCGGGCATCCTCCTCTCCGACTACCCCCGCCCTACAAAGCCACCCGCTTCGGCAGGTACTCCTTCCCCCGCTTCCCCGGCGTCCACCGTTCCCGGAACCATGTCCTTCTCGCCGACTCCCCCATCCACTCCCGGCTCCACAGCGACCGCAGCCCCCAAATCCCCTTCCGCTCCTTCGCAACCTCTTCCCGGTCATAGCCCGCAACTTCCGCATGCGTCCGCTCGTCTTCCCCCTTTCCCCCGATCCGGTAGTGCTTCTCACCGTTGTGCAGATACACATACACGCTCATCCGGTCCATCTGGTTGTTCACGTTCCTGCCGTGACACACCGTCTCCCGCACATGCTCCTTCAGGTCCTTGCGAATCTCCCGGTCCATGTAATTCACGCTCCATAAGGGATTATCTTTCGTCCTCGCCGCCCGCGACGACACTGTCCGGTGCGCAAGCCGCTCTTCGGCTACCAGAAAGGCTCCCGGTACATGCCTGCCCAGAGCCCGCGCATACTCCTTCTTCTCGTCCGTCCACAACTCCATCGTCCGCTTCCCTCCCTCGTCCAGGAGCACCGGCACGAGGTCCGTCAGGATGGAGGAGAAGCTGGTCGTGAGGGCTTTCGGGTCGGGGCGGTCGGTCTTGTCGAGTCGAGCGCGTTTCTTTTTCTGGGCTTCGGTCATGCGGCCCTTGCGGCGCAGGGTGGCGTGGTCGAGGGTGTAGACGAAGGCGGAGTCCTTGCCGACGAGGAGGGTGATGTTGGTGGGGAAGAACTGGGAGACGCAGAAGGACTCGAAACCGTCGGAGGCGAGGTGTTCGGTGGGGGAGCGGGAGGAGGCGAGGCGTGAAGAGGAGGCAAGGGTGTTGCGGGCCATGCGGGCGATTCTGGTGGAGACGGAGGCGCAGGAGGCTCCGCCGAGGGAGCGACCGATGGCGCGGATGCCGGAGCAGGAGGAGAGGGAGGATTCGATGCGCTCGAAGTTGGGGGGGCGCTTGAGGTCGTAGGAGAGCTGGAAGGTCTGGGAGGAGAAGGTTTTACGGCATGAGGTGCACTGGAAGCGGGGGACGGAGCCGAAGGTGCGGGTATGGTGGTAGCCGTAGCGGATGAAGGCGGAATAGGAGTCCGGCTCGCGGATGAGGTGGTGGGCACACCCGGGGTTGGGACAGAAAGGGGGAATGAAGGTGTTCATGCCTATATAAAGCACGCAAAGTCCCTCCGTGCTTCACGACCCACACTCTTTGATGCAGTTTTTACTTGTTGAAGACCGTGGAGGGCATGTAGACCAGGATCCCCGCCTTGTTCTGGTAGAAGTTGCCGATCTTCTTGCTCGAACCATAGAGG
>JBAXTA010000574.1:0-1548 GCA_037130415.1 Spirochaetota bacterium | reverse complement strand
GGCAGGTGCTCAATGAAGCGCAGCTCCTTTACCCCCAACCCCGTCCTGGTTTCCTTCATGGGGCTCTGTCCCCTGGTTGCTACTACAGGGAATTTCGCAACCGGCCTTTCGATTTCCATAGGCACATCCATCGGGATCCTGAGCATGGCCTTGTTCGGGAGGCTATCGAAGGGATTAGTTCCTCCGCGGCTTATGATCCCCTCGTATCTGGGTTTCGCTTCCTTATACGCCCTTTTTCTTGGCATCATCCTCGAAGCGTGGTCCCCTGTCGTCGCGCTTGACTTGGGTATTTTTGTGCCCCTCATCGCCGTCAACTGTCTTCTGATCCATGAGATGCACAAAGCCGATTCCCGGGAGACGGTCGAATTTTCATCGACACTGGTAATTGCGCTGACCTATTTCCTCCTCGCTGCGCTCATTTCCGCACTGCGCGAGTCACTCGGATCGGGAACCCTCACCCTGCCGACACCTGGCTACCATCCTCTCAGGATCATTTTTTCCTCTGAAGGTTTTCTTCCAGTCCTGACAAAACCGACAGGTGGCTTCCTTGTCCTGGGTCTTGTGGCCTTTGGGTGGCATGCAGGTTCCGGATTCCTGGAAAAGATCGGGGAGAAGCCATGAGCTGGGTAGGCGTAATCCTTGTTTCGACCTTTGCTTCGAATGCCCTGCTGACCTATGGGCTTGGAGCCTGCGAATCGGCCCGGGGCGGGCGACATGGCTCTCTCCGGAATGGAATCGCGCTCCTGTTGGCGACACTCGTCGCCGGGGTCCTTCTTTGGATCATCTCAGTACTTGTGCTAAAGCCCATGAGCCTCAAGGGCTTCGAGATCCTTGCCCTGGCATTGGTGGTGATTCCCGCCATGAGGTATCTTTCCAGTTTCCTCGCACAGAAGGTCGGATCCGCGGGCGAAGGTCTTTTTGAGCGGGTGGACGAGGTTTCGCTCGGCTGCCTTGTTTTTGGTATCGCTCTTATCGTTACTAGGCAGGGTTTTGGCCTGGGAGAAGTCATTCTAGCTTCCTTGGCGTCAGTGGCAGGCTATTCTGCAGCCACGGGATTGCTTGGCGCTATCAAGGCAAGGCTAGAACTTTCTGATATTCCAGTGTCATTGAAAGGCGGTCCAGGTATCCTTATCTCAGCAGCTCTGATATGCATGGCCTTCTCGGTCATCGACATGGATTTCATAGCCAGAATGGTCGGATGAATGGCTTGGCAGGTATTCCCCCTCGGCTTCATGGCTATTTTTCTTTTCTCATTGGTAACGGCGATGCTCGGATCAGGACTCAAGCGAAGACGGCCTCATACCCAGGTTGACCTTGACTACAGCGAGATTCTCCCAGGGCATGATTGTGGAATGTGCGGCAGCCAGGATTGCAGGACCTTTGCCAAGGAGCTGGCGAATGGGAATGGTGATCCAGGCCGTTGTATCCCCGGGGCGGAGACGGTCGAAGCCAGGATTCGCTTGCATGGAGGAGAGGCAGTGGGAATGACACGCTTCGCCGTAGTCCGCTGCCAAGGATCGAAGACCATAGCGTCTGAGTATTACAGCT
>JBAXTA010000573.1:0-1556 GCA_037130415.1 Spirochaetota bacterium | reverse complement strand
CCCGTGCCTTCCAGGACCTGACCAAGCGCTACGAGCGTATCGGCAAGGATAATCCTCTCGCCAAGTATCGCTTCTGCCACTGCTCCTGCGCTTGAGCCCGACGCGCCCGAAGAAACGCAGGCAGCGTGGAGTCCCTTGGCCCAGGCTCGCCTGTTATCGCCCATCCCGCCCCCTGAGTTCGCGGACCAAGGCATCCGCGGCTACAGCGTCAGCCGCTGTGGACTCTCGGCCGGCAAGTATTGCAGCGGCCTTGGCGGCGATGCGGGCGATGTCGCCAGTGAGGCTTTCAAGGGCAGCCTCGCGCTCCTTGGCCGAGTCATCATGTGCTCTCGACCTGAGTGACTCGGCTTCATGTCGGGCAGTTCCGACTACGGCTTTGGCCTCGGTTGCTGCCTGCTGGACCGCTTCCTGCCTTATTGTGTTCACCTCGGACCGGGACGCAGAAAGAAGAACATCATAGTGGTTCCTGAGCGCCTCAGCCTTGCCCTTGGCCTGGGCTGCTTCGGAAAGGTCGTTCTTCACCATCTCGCTGCGCTTTTCCAGCATCGTCCGTACAGGCTTCCACAGCCATTTTTTGATGATCCAATAGAGGATGTAGAAGTTCACGATCGTGATGAAAAAACTCACTGAAAATGAGAGCATGATTCACCTGCCTCCCTTGATCGGCGATCGGCCCGCCACGGTGTCCACAGCCGGATCCCTGCCTGTGCCGGGATCCTCGCGCTGGCTACCGCAGCCGGTCCGTCCTTCCTGCAAAGCCTGAGAAAGGCTTTTCTACCTGAATAGAAGGAGGAGGGAAACGACCAAACCGTAAATAGCTGTCGCTTCGGACATGGCTACGCCGATGAAGAAAATGCTCGTGAACTTGCCTGCCGCGTCGGGCTGTCGGGCTATCGACTCGACGGTCTTCCCCGAGACGATGCCGATACCGACTCCGGCACCTATTCCCGAGAGCACCGCGATGCCCGCCCCGATAAGTGCCGCAGATTGAACGTCCATGATTCCTCCTACTCTATCGCTTCGGCGATATAGACCGTCGAAAGATAGGTGAATATGACGGCTTGAATGATGCCGTCGAACAGGTCGAAATAAAGCCCGAAGATCGGAGGCAGAAAGACCGGCATGACCATCTCGATGAGCCGCATAAGGACAAAGGCACCAAGGATGTTGCCGAAAAGCCGCAACGAAAGCGAAAGGGGACGGATACCGTACTCAAGGAGATTGAAGGGGAGCATGAAGGGCACAGGCTTGAGGAGATGCTTCAGCCAGCCGAGGATCCCCCGCTTCCTGAAACCAGCCACAAGGACAGTTACAATTATCATCACAGCAAGGCCTGCAGTAACGTTGATGTCACGGGTGAGGGGTTTGATCACGAAGGGAGGCTCGAAACCAAAGCCGCCGACGGGAGTAAGCATGCACAGGAGGTTGGCGGTCAGGAGGAAGAGTCCGAGGGTGGCGATATAGGGTGCCCAGGCCTTCCCGTGATGCCCCATGTTCTGTCCGACGAAGTCGTCGATGAAGGACACTACAAACTCGACCGCTGCCTGGGTCTTGCC
>JBAXTA010000572.1:0-1578 GCA_037130415.1 Spirochaetota bacterium | reverse complement strand
TGAAGCTGCCGAGGAAGGGCACGCCCCTCTCGTGGCGCTGCAACCTGATCTTCCTTGGATGCAGATCAAGCAGACGCTCACGCGCAAGCCATTCGCGGATGCGAGGCACGAGGGAAGCGAGGAAGTCCCGGCTTTCGTGGACGATCACGAGGTCATCCACATAGCGCCCGTAGTAGCGGATGCCGAGATCGTGCTTGCAGAAATGGTCGAGGCCGTCGAGGTAGAAGTTCGCGAAGACCTGCGAGGTGAGGTTGCCGATCGGGAGGCCAAGGCCGGGGGCGACACCGAACAGGCTCTTGTCGAGCGGAAGGTCGTCCCAGAGCTCCGGCTGACTGCGTCGCTGGCAACCAGACAGCGGGTCGTTCAGGACGAGGGAGCGACAGAGGTCGAGGACTGCCGGGAGGTCGGGATGCGGGTACACCTGCCCGAGGAATTCGCCAAGGAGCTCCATGAGGAGGGGACGGCTGATGTGCATGAAAAAGCCCCGGATATCGAGCTTGAGCACCCATGCGGCCCGGCTGTAGTTGGCCGAGCACTGGCGGATGAAACGCTTGATCCGCTCGATGCCGAAGTGCGTGCCCTTGCCGACGCGGCAGGAGTAACTGTCATAGATAAACGCTTTTTCGAAATAGGGATTGAGCCTGTTGATGAGGACATGGTGCACGATGCGGTCGCTGAAACCTGCGGCGAAGATCTCACGCTTGACCGGCTTCTCGACGATGAACACCGCGGCGGGGCCGGGCTTCCATGAACCTGCGTTGAGCTGGCGCCACAGTCCGATGAGCTGGCTTTCAAGATCGACCTCGAAGGCCAGGGCACTGGGTTTGTTCCGCTTGTGGCGACGGCAGCAGTGGTAGGCTTCGAAGACCTCTTCGAGGGTGAAGGTTTCCGCTTGCGGGACAGCCGCTATTCCGGGCTTCCCAAGATTATGTTCGCATTGCGTTCTGCTATTGCCGCGAGGGCAGCAGGATGAAGTACACCAACTCTTTTCTCAATGATCCGTGTGCTTGCAGCAAAAAGCTTCCCACACCTGACAAAGCTGCTTACCGAAAGTCCTCCACTCGAAAAATCTTGAACACGAAGCTCTATCGCCGTTGAATCCAAACGGTTCCTGCTTGTGATCTGACAAAGAAGGACGTCCTCTTTCCCCAATATGGCCAGAACCAAGGCGGGCCTCCGCTTGGTCGCGCTGAGGTCGGAAAACGGAAAGGGAATGACTACAATGTCCCCCCTCACAAGTCCTTCCATGCCTCATCCTCCTCTGGTGTGTTCCAGAGCGTCCCGAGGGAAGTTTCCGCAACCTGCCCAATGAACCTGCTTTCTTCCCTTTGCTTCAGGAAGAGGATAAAGTCGAGAACTTCACGGGCCTGTGCCAGTGGCAGGCTCTTGGCTTCCTGAATCACCAGTTCGGCAACATTCATGTTTCCTCCCATCAAAGGACCCCACTCAGCACCAATCATATATCCTTTCGTCCCATTTGCCAAAGAAACATCCCGCCATTTCAAAAGCCCCCGGCACCGGCAGTTGCCCGCCGACACCGGAGGCGACTCCGTTCGAAGTCCCGACAAGCCCGGACCG
>JBAXTA010000571.1:0-1604 GCA_037130415.1 Spirochaetota bacterium | reverse complement strand
TTCCAGGACAATGGCGACGGCACGATCACCGACAGTGCGACAGGGCGCATGTGGTTGCAGGCCGATTGAGGCGAGGGCATGGACTGGGAAGAGGCGCTGGCCTGGGTCCAGGCGAAGAATACAAGCAATTATTTCGGTAATTCTGACTGGAGCCTGCCGGACATCATGGAGTTGCAGGGCATTGTCGACTACAGCCGCTCGCCCGCGACGACCAATTCGGCGGCCATTGATCCGGCCTTTGCGTCGACCTCGATCACGAACGCGAGGCTCGAGCGGGACGATCCGGACCAGTGGCTTGTTGCGGCGAGCGATGACACCAGGCAAGTGCCCCGATTTCTCGTGGAGGGATCCGGCCACCCACGGGACAGGAATTCAAATGTCAGCTACACTAGGAAGATCGCTATTCGCTGGAGTTTCGATGACGAAGTATCTACGGGAATCGGCGCTGGCTGCGGCGACCAGTTTCTTCTTCCTGGCCTTTGCGCGTGCGATGAGTTCGACCCACATCATCCTGGCCGACCGCTTCCATCCTGGCGCCGGCTGGCTCCAGATAGCGGCCCTCTCGGTCTACGCCGCCTTCGTCGCGTCCAGACTCATGGACCCGAGCCTTCAGCCGAGGTGGCGCAAACGGATATGGCTCCTCTTCTCGATCGTGTTTTTCTCGCAACTCCTCCTTGGCCTCGCCGGCTTCCAGGTCTTCCTGATGAGCGGCAAGCTCCACCTGCCGATTCCAGCCGTCATACTCGCGGGTCCCCTCTACCGCGGAGGATCGTACTTCATGCCAATCCTGTTCACCGCCTCGGTGCTTGTCCTCGGTCCCGCCTGGTGCAGCTACCTCTGCTACTTCGGCGCCTGGGATGGATTGGCCGCCGAGGCGCGGAAACGCCCCGGAACGCGAACGAAACACAAGAACCTCATACAAACCATAATAGTACTGACTATTATCGCCGCAGCCGTCCTGATGCGGGTCCTCGGCGCTCCGGTTCCCGTTGCCCTCTGGCCGGCGGTCGCCTTCGGCATCGCGGGAATCATAATAATGCTGATATTCTCGACGCGGAGCGGCGTCATGACCCATTGCGTGACCTGGTGCCCAATGGGGCTCGTGGCCAATGTCATGGGAAAGGTTTCTCCCTTCCGTATCAGGCTCTCCGCCCACTGCACCGACTGCATGGCCTGCACCACTGCCTGCCGCTACGACGCCCTGGGCGGGGCAGAGGTGACCGCGCGGAGGCCCGGCCTCTCCTGCACCCTCTGCGGGGACTGCCTCTCGAAGTGCAGGCATGACAGCATCGGCTACCGTTTCCCCGGACTGAGTCCGGCCGCCTCGCGGAGGCTATTCATCGTGACCGCCTCGATCATGCATACCCTCTTCATCGGCATCGCGATGCTATGATGGAGCCCATGAAGGCGACACCGGAGATCTCCGCTGAGGGCCATCCCCTCTTCAACGCCTTCTGCAAGACCGAGCAGGAACGACTCCTCGCCCAGGCCGCAGTGAAGCGCTTCGAGGAGGACGATGTCCTCTTCGGTGAGGACAGCCCCGCAGATCGCGCTTACTACCGAGTCTTGAAGAAAGGCTACGCGAGAGCGCATTTCGCTTCGCC
>JBAXTA010000570.1:0-1611 GCA_037130415.1 Spirochaetota bacterium | reverse complement strand
ATTACTATTTATGTCAAGTCGGGCAGATTTGATAATCTGGGACAGGCTCTATATACAATGATAAGGCAGAGATTATCGGGGTCACCGCCTTTGCCCGAGACATAACCGAACGCAAGCAGGCTGAAATCGCGCTTCAAGAGACCGAGCAGCGCTATCGCGAACTATTCGCCCAGATGAACGAAGGCCTCATAGTCATGACCATGGAAGGTCGGCTATTTGAAGTAAATCCTGCATTTGCAGAGATGCACGGCTATACGGTGGATGAGCTCAAGAGCGTTGACATAGGGAAACTGGATGTACTCTGCAAGAGGACGCTTGAAGATCGCGCTGATATCCTTCGCCGCATACAGGCTGGAGAGATCGCCCGTTTCGAGGTCGAGCATTACCATAAGGATGGGCATATCTTCCGTCTCGGCGTCACCGCCAGCATGATCAAAATCGGCAGCGAGCCGTTCTACTTGGCATTCCACCAAGACATCACTGAACGCAAGTAGATTGCCAAGATGAATCGAATCTTGAGTAAATGGAGGAACCTTTTCTATGCAGAGATCCGATGTTCAAGGGAAACACACTGGAGAAGTCACCACTCGCAGCAGAGGAGTTCAGGTGAATAGGGTTCAACTAACAGGAGCCATTTTTGACATCGCCCATCGATGCACTGCGGGAAGGGTGTCCGAACGCTGTTCTCGATTTGTCTTCATGACGTCAATGGTTCGTGACCTTCGCGACTTTGTCCCTAGCCCCCGTCCTGCATCGTATTCTGATGGAGTTCCATGGTGAAAAATCGCGCCTCCCGCATCAAGGCCACTCGCATCAAGAGTAGCACGGCCATCCTCTTCGGATTCGGGCTCCTGTTCGGCCTGGCCTCGCTGCTCGTCGTCTTCATGGTAGGGGACGTCATGCGAAAGCAGGCATTGGCGGAGGCCGAGTCCAAGGCGCGAATCCTCCTCGACCAGAATCTGGCCATCCATTCCTATTACTCGAATACCCTCAAGCCCAGCCTCTTCGAGTACACCGCCCCCTTCCGGAATGCCAGCTACTTCGATCCGAGCTGGATGTCGTCGACTTACGCTGTGCGGCAGATCAGGCAGTATTTCAACGCGCTCAATCCCTCCGGCTATTACGCCAAGGACGCTGCCGTCAATGCCCGCAGCCCTGAGAACGAGGCCGATGAGGTCGAGAAGGCCTTCCTCGGGGAACTGCGAGCCGATCCCGGTCTGATCCTCCGTTCCTATACGGAAATGCTGGATGGCGTCCCATCGATGGTTTATCTTCGCAGGGGGGAGGTGCTTGAGGAATCTTGCATGGGCTGCCACAGCGAGCTCGACAGGGCTCCTGCCGAGTTGGTGAGTCGCTATGGATCGGAACGTTCATTCCATCGCGAGGCGGAGGTTGGGAAGGTCATCTCCGTGATCTCAATCCGCATCCCCCTCGCCGCTTCGTATTCCGTGGCCGAGCGCTTCTCGTTCCAGCTTTCGATCCTGCTTTTGGTTCTGCTCGCCAGCCTATTCCTGGTCCAGTACCTGCTTACGCGACGCCTGCTGTACCTGCCCATCGCTTCCATTCGGGACAAGGCCCGTCAGATAAGCGGGGACGAGGACCACCTTGGCG
>JBAXTA010000057.1:0-16899 GCA_037130415.1 Spirochaetota bacterium | reverse complement strand
AGGAACTCTTATCAGTGACCTACGCCGGCGGCTCAGGAACTCTTATCAGTGACCTACGCCGGCGGCTCAGGAACTCTTATCAGTGACCTTCGCCGGCGGTTCAGGAACTCATATCAGTGACCTACGCCGGCGGCTCAGGAACTCATATCAGTGACCTTCGCCGTGGGCCATCTTCACGCCGTGGTCGAGGAGGGGGGCCAGCCAGCGTGCGCAGCTGGTGGCTGCCCTTACGCTGCCGGGGAAGTTCACGATGTACTGCCTGCCCCTCATGCCGGCCTCGCCGCGCGAGAAGACCGCGTGCGGGGTTTCCTCGAGGGATTTCATGCGCAGGTAGTCGGCGATGCCGGGCATGGCGCGGTCGCACCATGCCCGCGTCGCCTCGGGAGTGACATCGCGCGGTGAGGGTCCCGTTCCGCCGGTGGTGATGATCCAGTCAGCGGCCTGGTGCCGATTCAGGGAATTGGTTATTTCGGCCGCCTCGTCCGGGACAATGTCGCAGTCGACAAGGCAATCGGGCAGGAGTTCGCGAAGGACCTCCTCGATGGCGGGACCCGAGCGGTCCTCGTAGACCCCCTTCGAGGCCCTATCCGAGACGGTAATGACCGCGATCCGCACGGCTGACCTCCCCGCCCTTCACGACGCGGGCGAAGATGCCCTTTTTCGGCATCACGCAGTCGCCCACGAGGGTGCGGATCTCGCAGGCAGCGTGGCATTCCTTGCCGATCTTTGACACTTCGAGGAGGATGCCCCCGATCTCGAGGCTGGTGCCGATGGGAAGCTCGTGGAGGACGATGCCCCTGGTCGTGATGTTCTCCGCAAAGTCGCCGGGGGCGAGGTGAGTCAGGCCCGCCTTGCCGCGTACGAGGCTCGCGCCCTCGGGGGTGGAGACGGCGCGGGCATTGGTGGCAGCCAACCTCTCATTGGCCTCGTCGATCTCCTCGATCGCAAGGAGCGATACCTGCCTGTTCTCGATGATGCCCGCGTGGGCGTCGCCTTCCATGCCCTGGGTCTCTACAAAGCTGGCCCGTTCCACCGGCTTCTTCCGCGTCCCGGTCTTCTGCGACACGTTGAGCGACACTATCTCGAAATCCCCTTCGGTATTCATTCGATCGACTCCTTGGTCTTTTCGACAAGCATGATGTCGGAGATCCTCATGGACTTATCGACGGCCTTGCACATGTCCCAGATGGCCAGGGCGGCCACGGAGACTGCGGTGAGGGCTTCCATCTCGATGCCGGTCTTGTCCGTGCACACTGAGGTGGCCTCGATGTCTATGCCGTCGTCTTCCACCGTGAAGGACACCTCTACGTGCTCGATCTCGACATTATGGCAGAGGGGTATGAGCTCAGCTGTACGCTTGGCTGCCATGATGCCTGCGATCCTGGCCACCGCAAGGACGTCGCCCTTGGCAATGCCATTCTCGCGCACCAAGGCGATGGTGGAGGGCAAGAGTCCGATGCGGCCGCGGGCTACCGCCCTTCGACGCATCCTCGGCTTTGCAGAGACATCGACCATACGGGCCTTCCCGCTTCCATCGACGTGGCTCAGTTTAGTTGCACTCATAATCAACCGCCTATCTGCCCGACCTCGAGGTCGTCGCAGGTATGCCCCCGCGCCGGCTTGAGTCGGGCTGCCTTCATGATGCTGCCTTCGATGTCGGTGAAGTCCACAGGTACCTCGATGTTGCCGTGGAGGCAGGGCCTGAGCCTGCCGTTGGCCAGGAGGCGGAGACGGTCGCAGGCGCCGCAGGGCGGGGGCCTGTCGTACTCGCCGCCGTCCATTTTCTCGTCGCGGAGGGAGTATCGTGCGATGAACTGGAAGGACGCGCCGACACTGGCTGCATATTCCCGCAGCTCCTGGTGCTCCTCCTCGGTCGAGTCCGCCATGGCTACCACGTTGAGCTTGACGGGAAGGTCTGCGGCGAGGGCCGCGTCGATGCCGGCCAGGGCATCCTTTAGATGGCCGCCCCGTGTCAGCATCGCATAGCGCGCCTCGTCGAGGGTGTCGAGGGACACGTTGACCGAATCGAGGCCGGCGGCCTTGAGCTCCGCTGCAAGGGGCGGGAGGAGGGTACCGTTCGTCGTCATGGCTATGACACGGACCTCGGGGATGGTGCGGAGAAGGCCCACAAGGTCGCTTATGCCCTTTCTCGCCAAAGGTTCGCCCCCCGTCAGGCGGATCTTCCCGAAACCCAGGCGGGCTGCGACCCGCGCCACGGCGGCAATCTGCTCATAACTAAGGATATCCTCGTGCCTGAGGAGCTTTACGCCCTCTGCAGGCATGCAGTAGACGCAGCGGAGGTTGCAGCGGTCGGTGACCGAGATCCGGAGATATTGCAGCTCACGTCCGAAGGAGTCCAACACTGACATAGCCTCCTTTCGGAACGCGCTCGACGCCTATCTCCAGACGCGCCAGGCCTTCGGCATAGGCTAGTACGCTGAGCATCGAGGAGCCGTGGTAGCCAAGCGGCAGGGCTACGCTGCGGCCTTCCTGCGTTTCGATGCGCACGGGCAGGTACTCGACACGGTCGGCGCCACGCCGCGAAAGCTCCAAGGCCAGGGGCAGGCTGAGGAGCGGCCGCGCCCAGGGCACTCCCATGGTGGCTGCCAGGTAGGGCGTGATCAGCACCTCGAAATTGACGAAGGTCGACAGGGGGTTGCCGGGCAGGCCGAAGACTGCGCGCTTGCCGCGCGTGCCGAACCAGGTGGGTTTGCCGGGGCGCATCGCGATCCTGTGGAATATGCGTTCAACTCCAAGGGAGGCCAGGACGCGGGGCACGTGGTCGAAGTCGCCCATCGATACGCCGCCTGAAACAAGGAGGACGTCGCACTCGTCGAGGGCCCTGCCAAAGGCCGCGGCAAGGGCCTCCTCGTCGTCCGGGATGATGCCGTAAAAACGGGGGAGGGCTCCGGCTGCCGCTGCCTGTGCCATGAGCTGGGGGCCGTTGGAATCGTAGATGGCCGCTGGCCCGAGAGCCTCGCCCCGGGATGCGAGCTCATCTCCGGTGGACACAATGCCTACAATTGCTTGCTTCGCGACAGCGACGGTAGCGAAGCCCGAGGAGGCAAGGAGTCCGATTCCTGCTGGTGTAAGCCTGCCGGGATGGATGAGGACGGCACCCTTGCCCAGGTTTTCGCCTCGCCGGATGAGGTTGTCGCCGCGTTCGGCTTCGGTGAAGAGGACGAGTTCTGGGCCGGCCATTTCGGTGAACTCCACCCGCTGCACGAAGGTAGTTCCCTCGGGGACGGGAGCGCCGGTCATCACGCGGACTGCCTCGCCGGTGCCGGGCTTGCGTGGTGCAGGAGCACCGGCAGCGACCGTTCCGACAATGTGCCAGGGACCGGGGAGTTCCTGTCCGGGGCCTCCGGTCGCAACGGCAAAGCCGTCCATGGCTGACTTGTCGAAGGGAGGGTGGTCGATGGTCGAATGCTGCACTTCGGGCATCCAGCGGCCGAGGGCCTCGGACAAGGGCAGGGTCTCCAGCGCGGTCAGGCCGCCGGCTGCCTCGAAGGCAGCGCTACCGGCCTTGAGGATGAGCATGAGGGCTTCGTCCGGGTGGAGAAGTTTGTCAGTATTCATCGCATTGCCTCGGCATCCGTGATCCTCCCCCGCTCGAGTACGAGGGTCCGTGTGGCGAAATCTCGCACGAAGGCCGGATCGTGCGTGGAGAAGATGATGGTGGAGCCCCTTCGCGCCTCGGCTTCCAGGGTTATGCGTATCAGGCGGGCGGATTCGGCGTCGGCGCTTGCAGTGGGCTCGTCGAGGAGGAGGATGTCAGCGCCGGTGGCCAGGGCTCGGGCGAGGGCGACGCGTTGTGCCTCGCCCCCGGACAGGGCGCGGTAGCGGCGCGGCCCAAAGCCCTTGAGGCCGAGGAGGGCCAGGAGTTCGGTGGTTCTTGCCGCCACCGCTGGCCTGGACATCCCCCGGGCGCGGGCTCCGAAGTGCAGGTTGTACGACACCGTTCCAGCAAGCAGCCAGGGGTGCTGGTGGAGGTAGACCCGGCGGTCACCGCGCGCGCGCTGTGCAGCCGGTGCACCGAGGAAGTCCACCTTGCCGCTCGTCGGTGCGATGAGGCCGTCGAGGAGCTTCAAGAGGGTTGTCTTGCCGGAGCCGTTGTGCCCGAACAGGGCGAGCCTTTCCCCCTCTACGACCCTCAGCATCGGTATGGACAGGTCGAGGGCTGCGTTGCGCCGGCCGTGGGAGAATTCAAGGCGGCTGAGCGAAAAAAGGGGATCAGCGCTCATGGGGCCTCAGTGCATGGACCGCGAAATTCACGATGAGGGCAATGGCGAGGAGGGCCACGCCCAGGGAGATGGCGCGCTCGAACTCGCCCTTGGAGGCATCGAGGGCGATGGCCGTCGTCATTGTGCGGGTGGAAAAGCGGATGTTGCCGCCGAGCATCATGGCGACACCGACCTCGCCGGTGACGCGCCCGAAGGCCGCCACGACCGCTCCGGCAAGGACGGGGGCACCTTCCCTCAGTATTGCGATGTTTTTTCCGAAGCCCCGTCCCCCGAGGGTGGCGAGGGTCTCGCGGAAGCGCGGGTCGAAGCGTGCGAGGCCTGACCACACGAGGCTGGCCACGATGGGGAAGGCCAGGAGGGACTGCCCCAAGACAACACCCCACTGCGTGAAGAGCCAGCCCAGCTCCCCCAGCGGCCCGGAGCGGGAAATAAGGCTATACACGAGGAGGCCGACGACCACCGTGGGAAGGGCCGTCAGGGCCCCGACCACAGTAGCGGCCATGCGCCGGGGGCGGTCGTCCTTTTCGGCCATCCACATCCCCAGGGCGATGCCAGGCAGCAGGGAAAAGACCGTGGAGAAAAACGAGAAGCGCAGGCTCCTCGCAATGATCTCCCAGGTCTCGGCATCGCCTGAGAACAGGAGGATGAAGGCCTCTTTCACCGGCCTATCGTCCTAGTTGAAAAGATAGAAGCACTGCTCTCCGCCGATCTTGTAGGCGGTGATGAGGGCCTGGCCCCTGGGGCCGGTCATCCAGTCGGAGAGGGCCTTGGCGCCATCGACGTTGGTCTTGGGCCACTTGGCCGGGTTGACGGTGATGATGCCGTAGGGATTGAAGAGGAGCTTGTCGCCAGCGGAGAGGACCTTGAGCTTCGTCTTGTCCTTCATCGCCAGCCAGGTTGCGCGATCCGCGAGCGTATAGCCCCCGACCTGGTCGGCCATCATGATGGCCTGCGACATGCCCTGTCCTATTTCCCGGTACCAGGCGAGTCCCTTGGGCGCGAGGCCTGCGGCCTTCCAGAGGTCCTTTTCCTTGACGTCGGTGCCGGAGGCGTCACCGCGCGAGACGAAGATGGCAGCAGTCTTGAAGAGGTGGGCGAAGGCGTCGACGGCCGAGGTTGAGTAGGCGAGGCCCGCGGGATCGGCGGCGGGACCGACAACGATGAAGTCGTTGTACATCACGTCGCGGCGGTCGATGCCGAAGCTCGCTGCCATGAAGGCGTCTTCGAGGGCCCGGGCGTGGACGAGGACGACATCGGCGTCGCCCTTTTCGCCGAGCTTGAGCGAGGCTCCAGTACCTACGGCGACGACGGAGACCTTGTAGCCGCTTTCCTTCTCGAAGGCGGGGAGGATGGCTGCGAGGAGTCCGGACTGCTCGGTGCTCGTCGTCGTGGCGAGCCTGAGAGCGGGATTTTTCGGCGCCGGGGTCTGCGAGAAGACTGAGGCGAGGACGAGGAGGGAGAGAATGGTTGCGATGGCGCGTTTCATGCGCGATCTCCTTTCCGTACCGGTCGGGCGACCGGCTTGAATGGGAGGCCAGGCCGTTTCCCGCCTGACCCTTGGCGGCCACGCCAACGGCGCAGCCGCCTCGATCGCCGGCCGTTGCGCTGTGTTGCGCGGCAGTACCGGACGATTCGGAGCGCGATCAACCTACACCGGGTGTGGCAGGCGGTCAAGCGAAGAGATTCCCGCAGTATTGAAGATTCGGAGGATGTGCGTGTTGGCGAGGGTTCAGGCCCGCACGAGTTTCACGACCTCCTGCGCTTCTTCTATGCCCTTGAGTTCGGCAGCAAAGCCCTCCGCGGACCAATGCCGGCCTTCAAGGGTGCCTGCGGAGGCTGCCTCCTCGTGGAGGCGGCGCGAGACCATGATGTCACGCCCGTCGGAAAGGCCCTGGATGCGGGCGGCGATGTTGACCGTCGTGCCGAAGTAGTCGATGCGGTCATTCAGGTTTACGGCGATGCAGGGACCTGCGTGGACGCCGATCTTGATGATGACCTCGTCACCCGTGCCTTTGTCATTATTATAACGATCGAAGGCGTCTATCATGTCGGAGGCTGCGGCCAACGCGTCAAGGGGGCGGTGGAAGGCGGCCATGACCGCGTCACCGATGGTCTTGATCATCGCCCCGTCGCGGGCTGCCACGAGTCCGTCCATGATGCCGAAATGCTCCCTTACGATGCGGAAGGCTGCAGCGTCCCCGAGCCGCTCGTACATGGCTGTGGAACCCTTGATGTCGGTGAACAGGATGGCGAGGTTCTTGATCTCGAAGCTCTCCTGGGGGCCGAGGGCCTGGTCGGAGAAGAAGTTGCGGAATTCCCGGAGGGTGGAGACCAGGGCAGCGTCAGGCCAGTCGGGCGCGCGGAGGCGGGCAAAGCGGATTTCGCGGGCGAAGGGCGCATCATTCTGCATGAGGAGCCTGAGCCTGCCCTCGGGCTGGCGGCTCAGGGTCAGGGGCGGGGCATCCTCGCCGAGCTTCCACAGGAAGCGCCCCGGCGATGCGGCCGGCTGGCCGGAGTCTCCGGCCTGGACTTCGAGATTGAGGGCATTGCGATGATCCCGGTCGAGGGCCATGTAATAACCGGGCGAGAGTTCGCGTTCGATGAAGCGCTTGTCGCCCGGCTCGAGGGCAAAGACGATGGTCCCCTCGAATTCCATGCCAGCGACGGTTTCGAGAAAGGGATCGCCTGCTCCGAGCTCGACGACAGCCGGCGCGGCACGGAAGGCCAGGTGCACGTTCTTGTCGAAGCCGGCATCGTAGTCGGCTGCGCAGGAAGGGCAGTGGCTCGCCTGCCGGATATCCGACAGACCAGCCGCCGACTGGTTGGGCCCCCTGCAATGCGGGCAGTGCACCTGCCAGGAAAGGTCAAAGACACCCTCGTGGGTGAGCATGAGGAAGGCGCGCAGGGTTCGCAGGGCCGGCAGTTTCCGCTCTCGGGCAAAGCGCATGGCGTTGATGGCTGCCAGGGACTCGGGGGCGGAGCGACCGAAGAATTCCTTGACGGCCTCCGTCACGTCCGCAAAGCCGGCCTCGGCCACAAGCTTGAGCCTTGTGTCGAGGGCTTCGGGGTTAATCTTCATACTTGTTTCCTTTCGGCGGTCCTGGTTCCGCCATGGCCGGCAGTCCGCGCCGGTAGGGGAGTTCCCCGTTGAGGACCTTCACCGCCTCGGCGGCGCCACGGTTGGCGGGGGCGAGGCTCCTGCGCACGAGGTCGGCCATGCGTGGTTCGAAGATGGCGTGGAAGGAGGGCGCGAGGACCGAGCGGAAGCCCCTCCTGGCCTTGTGCTCGCTGCCCATGCCAGGGTCGAAGAAGGCCAGGCTGCGGGACAGGGCCCACTCGATGGGGAGGTAGTAGCAGAGCTCGAAGTGGAGGCCGGCCTCGAAGCGCGAGGAACCCCAGTAGCGGCCCCAGAGACCCTTGTCGCCCCGCATCATGAAGGAAAGTCCAATTGGCTCCTTCTCTCCAGGCGCGAAGCCTGCCCCCATGATCCAGCCGTCGGGCATGAATTCAGGCAGGCGCAGGAAGAAGTCGCGCTCGAGCCAGCGCGCTGCCCAGGGGCCGAAGCGGTCGTTGGTGTCTTCGTAGAAATCAGCCATGCGTGACAGAAGACCCGGCGTTTCGGCAGCCTCCGCAGACTCGATGATCCGGCGCTCCACGCCCGCAGCGTCGAGGCCCTCCCGCTCGCGGAGGACGTTGCGGCGCATGTTTTTGGAAAAGGAAAGGAGCCAGCCTTCGAAGCTTCCGAAACCGGCTGAGGCTTCGGGCAGGCGGTCATTCCAGAGGAAGGTCTGGTGTTCCCAGGCCGTAAAACCCTCGCCGGCGCGGCCCCTCCTAAGATCCTTCCCCTCGGCCCTCCGTTGGCGGAGAAGACCAGCAACGAAATCCGATGGCCACAGAACATGGAATCCCCCGAAACCATTGGTCCGCGCCAGTTCGAGGGCTGCATCGAGGACGAGGTTGGTGAGGGCCGACTCGTCCTCGCCCTCGGCGACCAGGACGCGCCACAGTGGCGAGGGGGTCACCGGGATCATCGCAACAAGCTTGGGATACCAGGCGATGTGATTGTCCTGGGCAACCCGGGCAAACTCGAAGTCGAAGATGAACTCACCATTGGATGCAGTCTTGGCGTAGAGCGGCGCGGCACCCACCAGCTTACCCTCCCGCTTGAGGAGGAGGTGGATAGGCGTCCAGCCCTTGTCGGGCCTTATGGAGCCCGACTCCTCGAGGAGGGCGAGGAAGCCCCACGTATAGAAAGGACAGCCGTGGCGAGAAGCCAGGGCATCCCAGGCTGCCCTGTCGGCTGCTGACATCGAGCTCATCGAGGACGCAAGGGAAAGGGATAGTTCGCTCACCGCTTCAGGATAACGCTGAATCGGCCGTAAGGCGAAGCGGCGTTCGCTTTTCCAATGGATTGCCCACCACTTGACACATGATGCTACAGGGCAGTACAAAACCTCCACGATGATCACAGGCTTTGGAGAGCGCTTTTCCCACACCCATTTCCATCATGGCCACCATATCCTGGGGCCCTGTGGTTCTGTGGCGTAGGGACGCGATCCAAAAGCGTACGCGACGGGAGCGCCGGCCTCAGGGTCGGCGCTTTGCGTTGGCGGGGATGGCCCAAAGTGGCTGTCAGCGCTAACCTGCTGCCGACCCGGGCGGCGCCCCGGTATCGATTACCGAGGAGTGTCCGACATGAACATCAAGGAAAACGCGACCGTCAAGTTTGCCCTCCCCAAGGGTAGGATGCAGGAGGGGGTCTTCCGCCTCCTGGCCGACTCGGGCCTTCCTGTCCGCGTGGACGACCGCGGCTACAGGCCGACGGTCGGGGCGCCAGCCAGCGGGGTGGATGGCTTTATCCTCGAGACCAAGATCCTCAAGCCCCAGAACATCGTAGAGATGCTCGATTTAGGAAGCCGTGACCTCGGTTTTGCGGGCGCTGACTGGGTGCGCGAGCTCGGTGCCGACCTGGTCGAACTCCTGGACACTGGCCTCGATCCGGTGCGCGTCGTGGCGGCTGCGCCTGTCGCGATCATGAAGGACAGCGGGCTGCCACGGCAGGGTGCGGGCGGGAGGCGCCTCCTCGTAGCCTCCGAGTACGAGAACATTGCGCGGACCTGGATGGCCAAGGCAGCGCCTGACGCGCAGTTTGTGCGCTCCTACGGCGCCACCGAGGTGTTCCCGCCAGAGGACGCGGACGTCATCGTCGATAACGCGGCCAGCGGCTCGACCCTGCGGGCCAATGGCCTGGCCATCATCGACGAGATCATGGGCAGTACGACGAGGCTCTATGCCTCAAAGCATGCGATGGACGATCCGGCGCGCCGCGACGTCATCGAGACCATCGCCCTCCTCACCCGGGCTGTCATCGAGGCGAGGAAGCGCGTCATGCTCGAGATCAACGTGCCGGCCGACAAGCTCGAGCGCCTGGCCGCGGGCCTGCCCTCCATGCGTTCGCCGACCATCTCGGCCCTCCACGGGGGCACGGCCTTTGCGATCAAGATCGCCGCCCTCCGTTCGAGCCTGGCTACACTCATCCCCGAGATCAAGCGCCTCGGCGGGGAGGACATCGTCGTCTCCGAGCTTGCGCAGATCATACCCTGAGGCAATCATGATAAGCCTTGAAGGAGTTCGCATGAGAGAGGAAAGCAAGGATCTGCGAGGGGCAGCGGGCCAGGCCGGGAGCCAGCCGCGCCGTCGGGCCATACTCCGGCGGAAGACGCGGGAAACGGAGATAATCCTCGACCTGGACCTCGATGGCGGCACTGGCGGAGGCGCTGTTGGTGGCGGTGGCAGCACTGTGGCGGTCTCGACGGGCATCGGCTTCCTCGACCACCTGGTGAGTTCCCTGGCGCGGCACGCTGGCTTTTCCCTGTCCCTCCGCTGCCACGGCGACCTTGAGATAGACGATCATCATAGTGCTGAGGATTGTGCCCTCATTCTTGGAGAGGGCCTGGCGATCGCGCTCTCGCGGGGCGCTGCGCCGGTTCGTTTCGGCCATGCCTATGCTCCCCTCGACGAGGCCCTCGCGAGGGCGGTTGTCGATTTTTCCGGGCGCCCCTACGCGACGGTCGAGCTTGGACTTGGGGAGGGCCGTATCGGGGAGCTCGCCGCCGAGAATGTGGGCCACTTCCTGGAAAGCCTTGCGATGGCTGCCACCATGACCATCCACGTCGATGTGCTCCGCCATGGGAACGCCCACCACGCTGCTGAAGCCGCCTTCAAGGCCCTCGCCCTTGCGCTGCGCACTGCCTGCGCCGAGAGGGTAGTCTCTGTGCCGGGAGCGACCTCCGATGGTCCTGCCAGCACCAAGGGCGCGGTCCTCCTCGAGGAGCTCGATCCGCAGCGCTTCGCCTCCGAGGATTCGCGGCTGGCCGCCGCAGCGGGAGTTGCCGCTGCCTCGCGGCTAGCAGCTGCCGCAGCAGCTGCCGCAGCCATAGGCAGTGCGCAAAGGACAGCATTGTGACTACAGGAGATGGTGGAGGTTCGCCGCGTGTGATCGTGGCCGCTACCGGGGCGGCCAACCTCGCCTCGGTCATGGCCTGCCTCGGGCGGGCGGGCGCCAGGGCCGAGCTTGCCACGACGGCCGACCGGATACTGGCGGCCGATTTCGCCGTCCTTCCAGGCGTCGGCGCCTTCGGTCCGGCCATGGAAAGGCTCGCGGCAAGCGGCCTGGACAGGGCCTTCGCCCAGCGCGTGCGGAATGGCGGCAAGACCCTGGGCATCTGCCTCGGCATGCAGCTGTTCTGCGCCTCGAGCGAGGAGGCCCCCGGCCTCCGGGGCATCGGGGTGGTCGACGCGCAGGTGACAAGGTTCCCCGAGGGCCTGCCTTTGCCCCAATTGGGATGGAATCGGGTTGTCCCGGCAGCGGGCCAGGGTGCGGGCAGGGCCGTGGGTCCCGGCGGGGCGGGAAGCTCGGGCCTCGAGTCGGGCTGGGCATATTTTGCCAACAGCTACCGCGTCGAGAAGGCTCCCTCCGGCTTCACGGCCTGGACCTCGTCCTATGGTGGTGGATTTATTGCTGCCCTCGAGGGCTGCGAGCCTGCGAATGCAGGGCTCCTCCTTTGCCAGTTTCACCCGGAGCTCTCGGGTCCCTGGGGGCTGAGCCTGATGAGGCGCTGGCTCGGGCTCGAGGCGAGGCTACCCAGCGGGTCCGGGGCGGCCCAGGGCAGCACCGACATCGATGCCGCCGGGACAGCGCTCAGGATCATCCCCTGCCTCGACCTCAAGAACGGACGAGTTGTGAAGGGTACGCGCTTCGAGGGCCTCGTGGATTCGGGCGATCCCCTGGACCTCGCGCTCCGCTACGAGGCGGAGGGGGCCGACGAGCTGGCGATGCTCGACATCACGGCGACAGTGGAGGGGAGGGCCTCCTCGCTGGAGGCCCTGCGCAGGGTGAGATCCCGCCTGGGCATACCCATCGTCATGGGTGGTGGGCTCAGGCGGGAGGAGGACGCTGTCGCGATGATCGAGGCCGGAGCCGACCGTGTTGCCATCAACAGCGCCGCCGTCGCCGATCCGGGAATCATCGACCGCCTGGCGCGGCGTTTTGGCGTGCAGTGCGTCGTCCTGGCCGTGGACGCCCGCCGGGTGCCCGGGCCCGATGATATCAATTGGGACCTTGTCGTCGAGGCGGGGCGCAGGTCCACCGGGCTCGACCCCGTAGCCTGGGCCGCCGAAGGCGCGCGTCGGGGCGCGGGGGAGATCCTCCTGACCTCGATCGACCGCGACGGCACGGGCTCGGGCTACGACCTCGAACTCATTGGTCGGGTGTCCCGGGCTGCCCGCATACCCGTTGTGGCCTCGGGGGGCGCGGCGGGCGGCGAGGAAGGCATGCTGCACTTCGAGGAAGCCGCCCGCGCCGGGGCGAGGGCCATCCTCGCTGCGGGAGCCTTCCACCGCGGGGAGCTGGCGATCGGCGACCTCAAGAAACATCTTTCGGCACACAAGCAAGGAGTCAGATCATGATAGTACCCAGCATCGACATCCAGGAGGGCCGTGCGGTCCAGCTCAGGGGCGGCGCCTTTCCCACCCTCGACCTCGGGGACCCGCTGGAGCTCGCCGCCCGCCTTTCGCGCGTGGGCGAAATTGCGGTCGTGGACCTCGACGCGGCTCGCGGACGCGGCGAAAACCGTGCCCTGGTAGAGCGCATGGCACGGACCTGGCCCAGCCGCGTGGGCGGTGGCATCCGGACGAAGGAAGCGGCCCTCCGTTACCTCGACGCTGGCGCCCGCGCCCTCATGATCGGCACGAGGGCCGACGCCGATTTCCTGGAGGGCCTGCCCAAGGACCGCATCATCGCGGCCCTCGACGTGCGCGACGGCGAGATCATGGTGGAGGGCTGGTCGAAGGGAACGGGCCAGCGCATCGAGGAACGCCTCGGAGCCCTCGCGCCCTTTGTGTCGGGCTTCCTCGTCACCTTCATCGAGCGTGAGGGCAGGCTCCAGGGCCTCGACCTTGCGAGGGCCCGTGCGGTGGTGGAGGCTGTGTCCAAGGCAGCTCCGGGTTGCCGTGTCACCTTTGCAGGCGGCGCGACCCAGGCCACCGAGATCGCTGAACTCGAGGCGATCGGCGCGGACGTGCAGGCGGGCACTGCCATCGCCATGGGACAGCTCGACCTGGCAGCGGCCTTCGCCGCTCCGCTCCGCTCGGACCGTGCGGATGGCCTGTGGCCTACAGTCGTCTGCGACGAGGGCGGCAGGGCCCTCGGCCTGGCCTGGTCGGACCTCGAGAGCCTCAAGGCCGCGGTCGACTCGGGGCGGGGTTTCTACAAGTCGCGGCGGAGGGGGCTCTGGGAAAAGGGCTCCGAATCGGGCAATACCCAGGAACTCATCGTAATTGAGACTGATTGCGACCACGACAGCCTGCGCTTCACCGTGCGCCAGAAGGGTCCCTTCTGCCACAAGGGCTCACGGAGCTGCTTTGGCCCCGCGACCGGCTTTCCGAAGCTCGAGGCGACCCTCGCTGCGCGCCGCATCGACGCGCCCAAGGGTTCCTACACGCGCAAGCTCTTCGAGGACCCGGAGCTCCTGGCTGCCAAGCTGCCCGAGGAGGCCGCCGAGCTCGCCGCCGCTGCCTCGCGCGAGGATGCCGTGTCAGAGGCAGCCGACCTCGTCTACTTCGCCCTCGCCAAGCTCGCCTTGAAGGGCGCAGGCATGGCAGATGTCGAGGCCGAGCTGGACCGGCGCTCCCTCAAGCTGACGCGCCGGGGAGGGGCGGCCAAGCCCGAGTGGACGCGCGACGAATGGGGGGCTACGTGGAACGGGCTTCACTGAAAAGGATCACGATAGACGACATCGCAGGGCCGGGGGGGCGGGGTTCCGATCCCGAGGCCGAAGCGGTGGCGGTCCGGATCATCGAGGAGGTCCGTGCCGGGGGCGAGGCGGCGCTCAGGAAACGGGCCGAGGCCCTCGGCGAACTCGCGCCCGGCGATGCCCTCTTCCTCGGAAGACCAGAGCTCGAGGCCGCCCTGGCCGGCCTCGACCGCTCCACGCGGGAGCTCCTTGAGCGCACGCGCGACCGGGTGGCTGCCTTCGCGCGGGCACAGCGGGCCTGCCTCCTCGACCTCGAGACGCCGGTTCCCGGGGGGAGGGCAGGGCACCGCTTCATCCCGATTGCGAAGGCTGGCTGCTACGTTCCCGGCGGCCGCTTTCCCCTGGCCTCGAGCGCCCTGATGACGGCCATTCCCGCGCGTGAAGCCGGCGTGGCCTCGGTCTGGATGGCGGGGCCGCGTCCTGGAAAAGAAACCCTGGCTGCTGCCTGCCTTGCGAGGGCCGATGGCTTCCTCGCTGCAGGAGGCGCCCAGGCCATCGCAACCCTGGCCTACGGCTGTGGACCCATCGAGCCGCGGGACCTCGTCGTGGGCCCTGGCGGCCGCTACGTGGCGGCGGCCAAGCGCGTCCTCTTCGGGATCATCGGCACCGACGCGCCGGCTGGTCCCTCCGAATTGCTCATAATTGCCACGAAGGGCGCTGACCCTGCCTTGATAGCCGCCGACCTCCTGGCCCAGGCGGAGCACGACCTGGCGGCCTGTCCCGCCCTCATCACCTTCGACGAGGCCTTGGTGCTGGCCGTCGAGGCCGAGCTGGGGCGACAGCTCGCCCTCCTGCCGGCCCTCAACGCGGGCCTGGCGCGCGAAGCCCTGGCCAGGGCTGGCTGGGTCTTGGTCGCCCGGGACAGGGAAGAGGCCATCGCTGCTGCCGACCGCTTTGCGCCGGAACACCTCGAACTCCTGGTGGACGATCCGGAGGCCTGGGAGGGCCAGATCTCGAATGCGGGGGCGGTCTTCCTCGGCCCGGGCTCGGCTGAGGTCCTAGGCGACTACGGTGCCGGACCCAACCACAGCCTGCCCACCGGCGGGGCCTCGCGTTTTGCGGCGGGCCTCTCCGTCCTCGCCTTCCTCCGTGCGCGCACCTGGCTGAAGATGGACGAGCCCGCCGGCCTCGCAGTCGACAGCGCAGCCTTCGCGCGGCTTGAGGGCCTCGAAGCCCACGCGCGGGCGGCTGATTTACGCAGGGGACGCGCATAAGGCGCGGCGAATAACGCGACAGCGCCTGACGGAGAGGTCGGTCAGCCAGGCCGGCGCCCCTGCACTCAAGCCTGCGCAGCGATGAGCCCAAGCAGCTCTTCGCGGCTCCAATGATAGCGGCTGCCGCACTGGTGGCAAACTGCTTCGACAGGCCAGGGACCCTCCTCCGCCAGGTCGTGGAGGAGGCTTCGACGCGGTGACGCTGGGGGCGTGGCATCTGGCTCCCCGGCGGGACCGCCAAAGAGGCTGCCAGGCGCTTGGCTTGTGGTCTTTTCGCTGCCCACATTGGCCATGAACTTCGCAAAGCGCTCCTTTTCGCAGTTGCAGCGGAATGCCACCGGGGCGCTGCCCCGCAGTACCAGGCCCATCGAGGCGAAGGAGGCGCCCAGCCAGGCCTCCGCCTGACCGCCCTCGGCAAAATACCGCCCAATTGGCTGGAACCCCGCAAGGGCTGACTCTGCCCGCTCCAGGAGTGAGGCAGTCGCGCCGGGCAGGGCCTGGAGGTAGAGCCCCCCCGCTCCCACGAGCCTGCCCTCCCGGTCGAAGTGGATGCCGAGATCAAAGGCTGTCGGCGTTTGCTCGGACTCCAGAAAGGCGACCGCGAGGTCCTCCGCCAGGCGCCCTGTCTTCAGCGCGACCCTTCCGGTGAAGGGCTGCGTCGCGCCCTCGCTGCGGCGGGTGAGGGTGAGGGAGCCTGCGCCCACGAGGGGGGCCGTGTCAAAGCTTTCGGGAACCTGGGGAAGATCGAAGGCATCCAGGAAGAGATGGCCTCGGACGCCAAAGCTGCCAGTGCTGGCAGAGGCTTCGACTGACCAGCCCTGGGCCGGGCCCTCGCAGTCGAGACGGAGGCCGAGCCTGTCCTCTCCCTTCAGGGTTGAGGCCAGGAGGGCAGCCGCCACACAGGCCTGCCCGAGCATGGAGGACTCAAGGAGGCCCAGTCCGTGATTGGCGCGCATCCTGTTGACCAGGCGCGTCGCGTGGACGAGGGCGCCACGGAGCTCCCCTCCGGGAGGGCCATCGGGGCTACCGAGGGTAAAGAAGTGGAGGCCGTCGGGCGGCAGGGCGCCCAGATGCGCCACCAAGCGGGCATCGGTGATGGGAGCTTCGATCATGGAAAGGAGGGTAGCGATCGCCGGGCGCAAGGGCAACCGCTACGCTGTGAGTTGAACAAGGCAGCCATCGCCGCTAGAGTCATCGGATGCCAAACAGTGGGAGGGGAAGCAGGTTTCCTGTCGGACAATCAGCCCTCTATATATCTGCCTTCGGCTTTGCCTTCGTGAATCTCTTTGTAAAACTGGCGAGTGCGACCTTCCACCCCTTCTTTGTGTCGGGAGCGCGCTTTGCGATGGGCATCGTCCTTGCACTCGCTGCCCTCGGCCTTCGCCGCGCCCGCATCGACAGGGCCCTCGTGCCGGACATCCTCATGCGCGGCTTTTTTGGAGCAGTCTCGATGACGGCCACCTACGCGGCCATCAACCTGACAGGCCCCGGCCGCGCCACCCTCCTGTCGAACAGCTACCCGGTCTTTGTGACCATATTCGGCGCCCTCTTTTTCGGAGAGCGGCCCGGGAAGCGCGTCATCGTGAGCCTGGCGCTCTGCGTGGCGGGCTCGGCCTTCGTGATGCGCGACGGAAGCGGGGCGAGCCTGGTGGGAGACCTCCTGGCCCTGGCCGCCTCGCTGACCGCAGGCGTAGCCGTGAATTTCGTCCGGCGCGCCTCGAAAGCGGGGGCCGATCCCTTCCTCCTCTACCTTTCGCCCTCGGTCTTTGGACTACCCATATTATTGCTTGCGCCATTCCCGACTGCGCTTCCCGGCCTCGTTCCCATCCTTTTCCTGGCAGGGGTGGGGCTCCTGGCCTTTGGTGCCCAGGCCCTCATGGCCCTCGGCTACCGCACGGTGAGTGCTTCGAAGGGCAGTGTTACCTTCTTTCTTGAGACGGGACTGACCGTGCTGCTCGGTCTGGCCTTTGCAGGGGAGCACCTGACACTGGGCTTTGCCCTCGGCCTGGGCCTCATCTTCGCGGGGCTCTGGTGGAATCGGGGGCGTCCCCTCGGGCAATCCCCGGGCGATGCCGCGGGGAGCCCGCAGCCCGCGGGGAGCCCGCAGCCCGCGGGGAGCCCGCAGCC
>JBAXTA010000569.1:0-1612 GCA_037130415.1 Spirochaetota bacterium | reverse complement strand
AGCCGACCAGCTTCGTCTTGGTCTTCATGTTGTCGAGGAATGTCATAGGTCATCCTTTGGGCGAGCTTCCTCGCACGTCTTCGCGAACCATTCCGGCTTGAGAGCCGCGAGGGCGCCCGCCGGGTCGATTACCACTGTCGTATGCCCCTGAATAGCCGCCGTTCCCGAAACCCCGGGCCTTGCGAGGGACTGCCGGTCCAGGATCGCCTCCGCCGCGATCGAGTCCACCGGAGGCGAGGCCAGAAAGCCAAAACGATATTCCGCGACGTGGCAGAGGACGCAGGCCTCGGCGCTCCCTGCGTCGAGCTTCGTAAGGCCGGTGAAGGAGGCGATGGGAAAGACCGGGAGGCTGTGCCCGTCGATGCGCAGGAAGTAGTCACCTCCGATCAAGTCCAGATCCTCTGTGGAAACCCGCACTACCCGGTCGACGGCCTCCAGCGGCATCGCGCACTGCTCGACCTTCCCGTTTCGGAAGAGAAGCCAGCTCTTTTTCTCCTCGGTGGCCACCTCGTCCTCGCTGGAGGCGGAGTGGTCTTTCCCCATAGCCGTCAGCCCGGCCTTGAGAGCAAAGCCCACCGGGTCGAGGATGAGGGCGACAGAGCCATCGCCGAGGATCGTCGCTCCCGAATACTCCTTGAGACCTTTGAGGTGCCGTCCAAGGGCCTTCACGACGACCTCCGTCGTATCGAAGAGCTCGTCGACGACGACACCGTAGCGGAATCCCGCTGCCCGGACCACGACGATCCTGTAGTCGCTCGCCGCGCGGAACCTGCGCTCCTCGACGGGGGGTGCGCCGACCTGCACCAGCTCTCTCTGGCCCTTGCCCTCTGCTTCCGTCGCGGGAACCCGCGGATCCAAGAGGTTCCTCCGGCGATCCGGCGCGGCTTGGCCAGTCCCTGGGTCCTCGAAGCGCTGCTCGATACCGACTACCTCGGCGAAGCGCACGAGGGGGAGGACCTCGCCCCGGAGGACGAGGGCCGGCCTGTCGCCGAGGCGCTCGATCCTCCTGTGGACATCGCCCACGCGAATATGGATCAGCTCCGCCACCGCGGTCTGCGGCAGGGCGAAGCGCTCCGCATCGATCCCGACAAGCAGGGCGGGCATGATCGAGAGGGTCAGGGGCAGCGTGATGCGGACCTTGGTTCCAAGGCCTGCAGAAGTCTCGATGTCGACACGGCCGCCAAGGCTCTCCACGACGGCCTTTGCCGCCTTCAGGGTCTCGTCGCTCTCCGATGCCTCGCCGCCCCTGGCGTCGATGCCCGCCCCGTCGTCCTCCACCGCGATGACGACCTGGCCAGCCTCGTGAAGCGCGGACAGCGTGATGTTCCCCCGCCGGCCCTTGCCACCGGCCGCCCTGATGTCGGGTGTCTCGATCCCCTGCTCGCAGGCCGCGCGCAGGAGCAGGATGAGAGGCGTGCCGAGCGCCTCGACGAGAGCGCGATCGAGTTCCGTTTCGCCGCCGGAAAGGCAGAGGTCGATGTCCTTTCCAAGCTCCCGGGACAGGTCGCGGACGATCCCTTCGCAGGGGGCAAAGAGGTTCGAGGCGGCCCGCGTCCGGGTCCTCATCACGGCGTCCTGCAGGGCCATCGTGACCGCGTTCAGGCGCTGCACG
>JBAXTA010000568.1:0-1617 GCA_037130415.1 Spirochaetota bacterium | reverse complement strand
TGCCTGGCTCGTGGTTTTCGACCGCACGCCGGCGGGCAGGAAGAAAAGCTGGGAGAAGCGGCTCTCCTGGGAGAAGCGCGAAACGGCGGGGGGCAGCGTGACGGTGGTCGGCGGGTGAAATGGCGAGCGACGAAGAGCTGAGGAAGGCCTTGGATATCCTCTTCATGGAGCGCGATCATGGTCGGGAAATGTCCATTCGGGGCTATCTCAAACTGATGCTCGAAGCGGTTTGGGAGGATGACGAGTGCTTCAATGGAAAGCGTCCATTGGGCACCAGCGGATGGCAGAACCAGGTACCTAGACTTTGCGAAGGTATGACAACATGAAACGCGATGTGAGTCACTGATTTTCAGCTATTCGCGCAGCGATCATGGTGTGCTACCTACGCAAAGTCTAGTAAAGCCCTCTCTGAAAATGGATTGCGTGCTCTGACAGGTTCTTTTGGGCCGGATGCCGAGGCCGAGAAACTAGTCGTCCGGAGAATGATCTCGCTCATGTGATCCCCCTCTGAGTCATCACGGGTATGTCGAAAAAAGGCGCCGCCCGGCCTTCCCGTCCGGTACCAGCAGGGCGGCCATGCGCAGGATTCGCCTTCTTCCGCGCCCCTGGCAACGCTCTCGGCAGGTCTCGATTCCGTTTTTTTTTGCGGACTAGGGGGCAAGAACGCGGAACCCGAGACTGTTGCCCCTGTAGTACGGGGTGGAGTGGTCGCGGTAGGAGACAGCGCAGCCACTGGCATCACGGCCCCAGCCGCCACCCCGATTCACGCGAGACGACCCCGTAGAAGGGCCGACCGGGTCTACTCCCGCCTTTGTCGGATAGTCCCCGTACCAGTCATAACACCACTCCCATACGTTCCCACTCATATCCAGAAATCCGAGAGCGTTGGCCTTGAGCTGCCCGACAGGGTGGCTTGTGTCGCCTGAGTTATCTGTATACCAGGCCACCTCGGCCAAAGAAGCGGAACCCGCGTAGACTGTTCCCTCGGCCTTGGCTCCGCCCCTGGCAGCATACTCCCATTCGGCCTCGGTCGGAAGGCGATAGCCCTTGGCCTTGGGCACAAGGCGGACCGTCGTGCCTTGTATCGCATAGGCGGGGCTCAGGGCTTCCATTGCCGACAGCTTGTTGCAAAAAGCCACGGCGTCATACCAGCTGATGTTCTCGACCGGACGCTGGGCCGCCCCGGCGCCATCCGGGAAGTAGCTCGGATTGCTCCCCATGACAGCCTCGTACTGGCTTGCGTAACCTCGGTCTTCCCCATCCTGAAGCCCGTCACCGTCACCTTGTGCTGGACCTCATCCGTGTCCCTGTCGGCCTGGCCCGCCGGGCTGCCCATGGTAAAGCTCCCGCCGGCGACTGCTACCAGGTCGATAATAACGGCCTTGCTGACCTTTTCCGGACTGGTGGCTGCAAAGTCGTAGCGGCCGACCATTGGGTTGACGTCTACGATGGCTAAGGCCATCTCGCTGCCATCCTCGTTTTTCCCCAGCACCTCAAGGCTGAACAGCTCGGCGCGCCACTGGCTCCCGCCCTGCCAGGCCAGGCGGTAGTTCAGCCGGCCAGCTAGCAGCCTGTCGGGCTGGAGTCAAAAGCCAAAGGCATTGGGACCGGCATCCG
>JBAXTA010000567.1:0-1623 GCA_037130415.1 Spirochaetota bacterium | reverse complement strand
TTTTCAAAGAAATCAGACATGGCCCTCGCCTCCCTTCGCGGAGGACGGATGGGCCAGGAGGGTCTCGAGCTCCTGGAGGCGCGCTATTTCGGCGTAGAAGCCTTGGGGCTCGGCCAGGAGTTCGGCGTGGCTTCCACGCTGGACGATGGCTCCCTGGTCAAGCACCACGATGATGTCAGCATTGCGAAGGGTCGAGACCCTGTGGGATACGATCACGTTCGTCTTGCCGCGCCGGTCTTCAAGGAGGGCGGAGAGTATGCGTTCCTCGGTTTCGGCATCGACTGCGGAGAGGGCATCGTCGAGTACAAGGATCTCGGGATCGGTCGCCAGGGCCCGCGAGATGGCGACACGCTGCTTCTGTCCGCCCGAAAGGGTGAGGCCCTTTTCCCCGACCTTCGTCTCCCAGAGCGCAGGAAATCCCGCCACATCGCGGTCGATCGCCGAGATCGCGACTATCTTTTCAAAGCGTTGTGCGTCGAGGTCGGGGCGTGCGAAGCGGACGTTTTCGGCCACTGTCGCGGAAAACAGGAAGGAGTCCTGGGGCACGAAACCGAAGGCTGCGCGGAGCGCGTAGAGATCCCGCGCCCGCACGTCGAGCCCTCCCACGAAGATCATGCCCTGCTCGGGTTCAAGGAGGCGCGGCATGAGCCTGAGGAGGGTCGACTTGCCCGATCCCACGCGCCCAAGGATGCCGAGTGTCGAACCGCGGGAAAGCCCAAATGAAATGTCGTGGAGCGTCGGCGAGGCAGCGCCTTCGTAGGTGAAGGTGAGTCCCCGGAACTCGAGGTCTCCGCGCGGAGCCTCCCTCGAAGCCCCGGGGATGGATACGATCCCCGGCTCGGCCTGCAGGACCTCGTTGACACGCTGAAGGCTTGCTGCGCCGCGCTGAAGCGTGTTCACTGTAAAGCCCGCTCCCATCATGGGCCAGATGAGCATCTCCAGATATGCCAGCATTGCGACAATTTCTCCGGGGCTCATGCGGTTTTCGATGACAGCCCCGCCGCCGGCAAAGAGGAGGATCACCGTGGTAAGCCCCGAGAGGAAGGCGATAAAAGGGAAGAAGAAGCCGAAGACCCTGACAAGGGACATCGACGCGTCCCGGTACTGGTCGTTCGTCTTTGCGAAGAGCGAGGCAAAGCGCTCCTCGCGGACGAAGGCCTTTACCACGCGGATGCCTGCCATGGTTTCCTGGGCGATCTCCGACAGCCGCGAGTAGATTTCCTGGACCAGCTTGAAGCGGGGGCCGACGAGGCTGCCGAACATGATGATCAGCAGTGTTACCAAGGGCAGGGGGATGGCCGTGAGGAGGGCCGTCTGGGGCGCGCTGGCTATCATCACGATAAGGATGCCCGTCGACATGAACACGCCGTCGATGAAGGTGATGAAACCCATGCCCGTAGCCTGCCTGATCGCCCCCATGTCGTTGGTCGCGCGTGCCATGAGGTCGCCGGTCTTGTTCTTCCGGAAATAGTCGCCCGAGAAGTCCATGAGCTTCGAGAAAAGCTGGTCGCGCATCTCCGTCTCGATGCGGCGGGAGGAACCATGGATGAAGAACCGCCAGAGGAAGCGCCCCGCTGCGATGGCAGCGGCGAGCGCCACCATCCACAGGAGCGTCGCAAGCAG
>JBAXTA010000566.1:0-1630 GCA_037130415.1 Spirochaetota bacterium | reverse complement strand
TGACCCCGGGAGGCTGCGGGCCAAGCTCGAAGTCGCGTCACCTCCTGCGGGGCTTCCCTGGGAGGGATCCATGTTCTTGATGCACTGTGACGGGGGCTGATACAGCATGGCCGGCGGAGTTCTCGCCCTTCATATAGATGCGGAAGAGCGTCCGCTCGCCTATTCGCTTTTCCTTCAGGCCTTTCTCCTCGGGATTCCCCAGCTATTCACGGCAGCGGTTGGCGCCGCGCTTTTTCTGGATGCTTTTTCGGCTGGTGACCTGCCCTATGTCATCATGGCAGGTGGCCTGTTGGTACCTGCCCTCGGCTATCTCCTTTCTGCCGCGCTGACGCGCTTCGGTGCGACAGCCACCCTCAGGACGACGCTGGCCCTCCTGGTCGCCGGGCTCGGGACGATAGCGGCGCTGTTGGCTGCAACGGGTGGAGCCTCCCCTGTCCGGATCGCCCTCATTATCTGGGTGGATGTCGAGTACGCTTTCACGGAACTCAGCTTTACCGCCCACGCCAACAGGGTCCTGGACATCCGCCAGGCCAAGCGCCTCTTCGGACTTGTCAGCGCTGGCCAGGTGCTTGCAGCCATGATTGGCGGATTCCTGGCTCCCTGGCTGCTGCGCTTCATGCCTGTCGGCGCCCTGCTGGGGATTTCCCTTTTCGGGCTAGTCTGCGCCTGGCTCAACTTCGAGCGCATGGGCAGGCGCCATCCACTTGCCTCCGATGGCTATCACGAGGCGGAGGCCAGCGCGGCGACGACTGTACGAGACCCCCTGGTGCGACTGATCTTCCTTCTCGTCTTTCTGGAGTTCTGCGTCCAGGCCTTTTCAGAGACGATCTTCTACGCAGGGCTCCAGCGCAAGCTGCCCGACGCAGGCAGTGTGGCTTCTTTCCTGGGACTTTTCTTTGCGCTGGCAGGCGCATGCAAGCTTGCGATCAATGTCTTCGGAACCAGGCCCTTCCTTGCCCGTTTCGGCCTGCAGGGCGGGCTTGTCGCCCCGGCCCTGCTGATGGCCCTACCGCTCGCGGTCCATGTGCTATGGTCCCTGTTCGGGGGCCAGGGATCGGGGGCCTTCGTGCCCCTCGTTCTCGTCCGATTCCTGCAGACAGTGGCCTTAAGCTCGCTGTATGCGCCTGCCTATTTCACCCTGTATCAACCCCTGCGGTCCACCCTGAGGAGCTCTGCCCAGGCTCTCGCCGACACCGCGGTAGGGCAGCTTGGCTCGGGATTCGCGGGCCTCCTCCTTTTCCTCTTGATCAACGCGCTCAAGCTTGATTTCTCCCTGGTGGGAGCCGCGACGCTGGCACTGCTCCTTGTCTGGATTGTCACTGCCCTGCGTGCCGAAAAGCGCTATCGGGCGGATGTGACGGCACAGGCGCGGGGCGGCAGCATGGGAGCATCGGGAGAACTGGCCTCTGAAGATGAGGATGGCCAGTGCAAGGGGGAGCTGCAGGACGAGCTCGCCTCCCTGCTCGGCGAAGCCTGCCATACCGCGCGCGGGGAAGGCTTCGAAACCCTGGTCCGGTCGGGCTGTGTCGTCGATCGCGCAAGCGGAGACTCTCGTTCGAGTCCTTACAGACAGGCCCTCGAGCTGGAGGCAGCCCTGTGCATCGGCTATCGTGAGGCAGCCCGCTCCATG
>JBAXTA010000565.1:0-1672 GCA_037130415.1 Spirochaetota bacterium | reverse complement strand
ATCATGCCCAAGGAATCACTGGAGGAATACAGGAGCCGACTCGATGAATACGAGCGCATATTCGGCTTCAAGCCGACAGTCCACGAGACGGGTCTTGAGGGATCCATGAGGGTTGTCGGCCAATGACAACCGGAAGGATTCCATCCATTTGGTGTTGTGTAGGTGTTTCGGCATGAGATTGCTTCTGACAAATGACGATGGCATCCATGCCGAGGGCTTGAAAGCCCTTGCAGCAGAGTTGTCACGTGAACACGAGATCTGCATTATCGCACCGGACAAGGAGCGCTCAGGCGTTTCCCATGCCATGAGCCTCAAGGAACCAGGGCGTGTCCGGCGGCATGCCGAAAGGGAATACAGTTGCTCGGGGACTCCTGCCGATTGCATCATCCTGGCTGGTCTCGGAGCTGTGCCATTCAAGCCCGAAGCGGTTGTTTCGGGGATAAACAGGGGTGCAAACCTTGGCACAGACATTGTCTATTCCGGCACATGCGGGGCTGCCCGACAGGCTTCACTCCAAGGTATCCCGGCGATAGCAGTTTCTTGCGCCTCGTTTCAGGAACCACTTCTCTACCGTGCCGCAGCCGTCTTCGTCCGGCGCCATCTCCGATCACTCCTCGCAGGCTGCATCGAAGGCAGCTTTGTCAATGTCAACGCACCTAGCTCGGAAAGTGACGGCCTCGAGGGCAGCTGGGCCTTCCCTTCCAGGAGGAGCTACCGCGATCACCTCCGTTCCTTTGATGCTCCGGATGGATACACCTACTGCTTTCTGACAGATACCACGATCGAGACTGCCCATGAGCTCGGTTCTGACCACGACGTAGTCGCTGCGGGCAAGATCTCCGTCTCATCCATCGCATGCCAGCCACAGGTGGCCGGAGGCTTTCCAATGAACGCCCGTTGGAGCTGAGGGTCATGGACGAAAGTATTGCGAAAGCAACTCGTGCCTATCGCCTCGGAGACTTCAAGGCTTGCCTTTCTATCCTCGATGATGTCGATTCCACCCTTGTAAATCATCTCGATCTGGCCTATCTGCTGGGCTTGGCCCATTCAAGGCTTGGCAATTGGGATACAGCCCTCCTCTATCTCGAACAGGTGGTCACCGGTTCAGGCGAGTTCCTGAGGTCCTGCCAGTGCCGGTTGGTCCTTGCCTTCATATATACAAAGACGGGCAGGAACAAGCTGGCCGAATACGAACTAAAGCAACTCTCTTCATCCGGATACGAATCGGTCTTGGTCTGCAGCGGCCTTGGTTTTGCAGCCTGGGCCCAGGGCAGGACCGATGAAGCAATCGAGTGGTATGGGAAGGCACTTGAACTCGAGGCGGGAAATGCCAACGCGCTGAACGGGCTTGGCTACGTTCTTGCCAGCTCAGGTCGGGATCTCGTACGGGCCCTTGAATACTGCCGTCGCGCCTTGGCGAGTTCGCCGGATAACCCTGCCTACCTCGATTCGCTTGGATGGGCCTGTTTCAAGGCTGGGCGCATCAACGAAGCCCGTGAGCATATCGCCGCGGCTCTCCTCCGTGCGCCTGGCGAATCAGAGATTCTCAAGCATGCCCGCGCACTCGCAGGAGGGGCGGCATCGGAGGGTACAAGTTCATGAAGCCACTCCGGATGCTCCTTGCAATCGCCTTGTGTACCGTCATCTGGCCGGTTCTGGCCCAGGCACGTAC
>JBAXTA010000564.1:0-1673 GCA_037130415.1 Spirochaetota bacterium | reverse complement strand
GAATCAAAATTACGGTTATGTATGATGATCTCGCGGGTCTTGGGCTTGTAGAGCCCGTTGGCTACCGCGCTCGATTTTCCGGAGAAGATGAGCGTAAAATCCGTCTCCGCGTCCGCGGAACGAAGAAGGATGTCCTTGACCTGGTCCTGGTTCATGACCCGATTCTAGCCCCAATGCTGGTCATTGTCGCCATGGATGGCGAGCCACCGTCCTACGACGGGCATCCCGCGAGCCATGGATGGCGAGCCACCCCACTTCGACGAGCGCTAGCTCGTCAGCATCATGGACGATGCAGGGCTCTTTGGATCTCTTCCTGTTTGAAGCCCACGATAATCCTGCCATGCACGTCCAGGACGGGCACTCCCATCTGGCCTGACTTGTGGACCATCTCGTCAGCCTTGCGGGTATCGCGGGCTACGTCGTATTCGGTAAAGTTCACCCCCTCCTTGCGGAGCCAGTCCTTCGCAACCCGGCAATACCCGCAGCTCGGGGTCGTATAGATGGTGACTGCCATGAAAACCTCCTGGAAAGAACAGTTCGCAAAGTTCAGATCTTTATATGCAGAAAATACTATGTTATGATTTCCCTGTCAAGTTCGCAATCAGGAAGCCCTGCATCTGGCGTTCTCTATTTCATGGCATACCCTGTGGGAGTCTGGGCCTCCCCCCTGCGGCTTCGGGCCGTGACTCTGGCAGTAGCCCTCCTCGCTGCCAGTGCCCCACTGCCTGCCTCCAGCCTGGCCCTCGACACGGCCACCGGACTCGACAGCCAGGGGCGCTGGGAATTGCGCTCGGGCTGTAGCCTCCCGGGGCTGTCGGTGGCAGCCATGAGCAGCAGTACCCTGGGAGCGCCGGACGCTGGGGCGGGATCTGGGTCGGGAGACCTTGAGCTGCGGGGAGGTCTGGTCCTGGGAAATGATACTTTGCGCTTTGTCGCAGGGCCTGCCTCCTTTTCAGGGGCGCTTCCCCTTCTGTTTTCGCCCCTCCGGGAGGGGCCGATATCTATGGCTTCACGGAGCGTCTCCGCCGACCCATCGCTTGCATCCGCTCTTTCAGTGATCGCCCTGGAGGGCGGTCCCTATGCTGCCCTGGTCTTTGTGCGGCGAGAGGCAGGGGGAATATCGATTCAAGGAGGGGAGGGGAGCAGCCCTCCCTCGGCAATTCTTGGTGCTCCGACCGAATCCGGGGCTGTCCTTTCCTGCGCTTTGAGGAGCGGTTCCCAGGCTGCGGGCTTTCTCCTGGGGATGGGTCAGCTTGTAGACGCAAGCCCGACTTCCGGATGGATGGACGCTGCCCTCCCCGGAACCTGGGCTGTCCCTGCGCTTGCATTGTTTTATTCGAAGCTTGGCGCCCTGCCCCGCGCAAGCTTTGCCCTCATGTGTGGCGGAAGTGAATTGAAAGGTCCTGGCGCAGCCTTCCGGCTCGAAGCGACATCAGGGGCAGCTGATGCCCAGGTCCAGGCCCTCCTGGCAGCGCGCTCTCCATCATTCACGCCTTGGTCTGCCCTGGATCAGGGCATTTTGGGCCGCAGTTTCCTTGATGGAAGTTTCTCTCTGGGGCCAATGGCGAGGCTGGGGCTCCGGTACTCGGTCGATGCACGGAACCCATCTGCTGGAGGGCCCCCTCTCCTCGAATATGGCCTCAAGGGCAGGCTCGAGTCAGGGAAGCAGCAAG
>JBAXTA010000563.1:0-1680 GCA_037130415.1 Spirochaetota bacterium | reverse complement strand
CTATTTCCTTGTTCGATTTCGGGGTCACCATGGAATCCAAGGAAGAGGGAATAAAAGGCCTGAACCGCCCCCAGACCCTGGAGCTGCGCGTTTTCGCCAAGCCCCATATCCAGGAAGCCGACGAAGCCTCCCAAAAAGCCTACGTGCGTTCGATCGTCGAGGCATGCGCCCGGCACGGAGTCGAAAAATACGTCATAAGGACGAGCGGCATGTCCACCCTCCTCGGAGGCGAGAAGGATATCGAAAAACTGGAACGCTGGGTCCATCTGGCCCGGGAAGCCCAAGCTGAAGCGTCATGATCGATACCAGCAGTCTGGTGGACCGAGTCTATGAATACCTCCTGACCCAGATCATCACCGGGGATATAAAGTACGGCGATGTCATCAATATCAAGCTGATAGCTTCAGTGCTGAAGATCAGCACCATGCCGGTCCGGGAAGCGTTAAAGCGTCTTGAGTTCGAGCGGATCGTGAGCATCAAACCGAGGAGTTCCTGCCGGCTCCTCAAACCCTCCCGCAAGATGATCCGGGAGGTCTACGAACTCCGTGAGGTTATTGAGCTCCACGCGGCAACCACGGGCAAGGGCAGGGAAGATCCTGTGCGCCTCAGGCGCCTCGATACCATCGTCGAGCACATGCGAAAGCTTGACGAGGTAACGGATGTCGGGGCCAAGGAAAAAAGGGCAATAGCCCTCGATCGCGAATTCCACTCAGAACTCTGCGCTCTCGCCGACAACGTGTTCATGAGCAATATCTACAGGCAGCTCAGCCTCCATGTCAACATGACCCTGATCCATGAGAGAACCTATGACAGACTCCAAAGCCAGTGGGCCGATAGCCATGCCGAGATCGTCCGAGCCATAGAACTCGAGCCCGCGAAGGTGGCGGAGGTGCTCCGGCATCATTTCAACAATGTCCTGGCACTCCTTCCAATGGATGAGGGAAATCCTGACGAAGATCCGGAAGATTGATCGAGCAAAGGGGCACACGATGAAAGCAGCCTTCCTTCGCCGCGCCGGCGACTTGTATCTCGAGGAGGTGGCCAAGCCTGCGTGCGTGGCCGGATCCATACTGGTACAGGTCAAGGAGATAGGCGTCTGTGGAAGCGATCTTCACTACTATAACGATGGCAGGATAGGCGATCACATTGTAACGGCGCCCCACATACTTGGGCACGAAGCTTCCGGCATCGTAGAAGAGATCGGGATGGACGACAGTGGTTTCACGGTGGGCGATCGTGTGTCGATCGAGCCGGGCATACCATGCATGTCTTGCGAATCCTGTCGCGAAGGCCGCTACAATCTCTGCGTGGATGTCCGCTTTTCGGGTGCTCCACCTTACCATGGCATGTTCCGCGAGTACGTGCTGCACGATCACAGGTTTCTTCACAAGCTGCCTGAGTCTGTCAGCTTTACCCAGGGCGCCCTTGTAGAGCCTCTTGCCGTAGCCCACAACGCGATGCGCAAGGCCGCCCTGAGAGCCGGCGACACGGTGATGATCACCGGTGCGGGACCAATCGGGTTATCGTGCGTAGAGATGGCGAGGGTAGCCGGAGCTGCGCGAATTCTGGTTTCCGAAAAAAGTGCGCATCGCCGCCGGGCGGCCCTGGAATTGGGTGCCGATTTCGTGCTGGACCCCGATGAGGGCCAACTCCTTTCAGCCATCAGGGACTATACGGGAG
>JBAXTA010000562.1:0-1686 GCA_037130415.1 Spirochaetota bacterium | reverse complement strand
GGGACCTCCGTCGCAGTCAGGGAGGCGATCTCGCGGAGGTAGACCTGGGGGCGACCCTTCTGGTACACGGAGTCAATCCTGTCGACTCGCTTGAGGCTCTTCAGGATGAGGCCTGTGTCGCCCGGGATGTCCAGGACTGCCCCCTTTCCCGTCGCGGGGTAGTAGAAGAAAAGCTCCGTGGCCACCGGACGCCCTTCTTCCTCCAGGATCACCAGGAGATTGAGGATGCGGTCACCCTTCATCGCGTCTATAACCGGATTGGATGCAAGCTTGATGGCCAGAAAAACGACGATGGCCACGCAGATCGAAATGATCGCGAGGAGGGGGAGGGAGCTTTTGTCAAAGGGCAGCTTTCTCATGGCGCAGGCTTTCTCTTCCTCATGGCATGGTACATGGCAAGACTCCCTTCTTCAACCGGCAGCCCCTCTTTGAGAAGCCAGCGGACCGAGTCGGAAAGCACTTCAGAGAAAAGCTCTTCTGGAGGCAGGACGAGGCAGGCTTCCCTGAAAGCCGCATTTACATGACGCCTGCCCGGCTCAAGCTTGTCTGCCGCATAGAGTATCTGCGCGAGGGCCCTCATGCCCGGCGTTCCGACCGTGTGGAAGGCTACAGCTTCGAGTATGTCCCGGTCCTCAATCCCATATTCGCTGGCAAGAAGCTCCGCTGCTGCGGGCCCGTGCATCAATGCACCTCCAAGGAGGGCGGAAATCCGTGGGACCAGACCCGAGCGTTCGGCCCAGGCACGCGCCAGTCCCTCCTGCATAGTCCGGTCGAATTCCTTGCAGAGGTCATGGGCCAGCCCGGCGACGCGCCCAGCCAGGGGGTCGAGTCCATTCCGGAAGCAGAGTTCGGCTGCCAGGTCAGCAACGGAACGGCTATGGGCGGCCCGTCGACGATTCATGCAGCCATCGATCCTTCCATCGAGGGCTACGGCGAGGTCCTGGAGGGCGCTCTGGCCATCCCCGGGCATCTGCGGCACTTCATGCATAGAGCCCCCCCTCCGCAATGTGGAGGCGGACCGTTTCGGGAACCAGATAGCGGATGCTCCTGCCGCTTTTGATACGCTCGCGAATCTCGCTCGAAGAAACAGGGATTACCCTGTTGGCCGAGATCTTGCAGGGGAAGGATGCGTCCACCGCCAGGCCGCTTCTTCTGGCCACGATGATTTCGGCCTCGCGTGCGAGGGCCTCGCATTCACGCCATTTCGGGAAATCTCCGACAAGGTCGTCCCCGAGAAGGAGGCCTGGCCGTCCTGCGACCCAGCCCTCCTCCACAAGCTCCCTGATCGTATCAATTGTAAAGGAAGTCCCCCCGCGCCTGAGCTCGCGGTCATCGACACGGAAGCATGGATTGTCCGCGCAGGCGAGCTGCAGCATCGAAAGGCGCTCTTGGGGGCCTGGATCAGCCCTTCCATCCTTGAAGGGCGACCGTGACACGGGCACCAGGAGCACCAGGTCATAGCCCCACTCTTCGCGCACGAACTCAGCCATCGCGAGATGGCCCCAGTGGACGGGGTTGAATGAGCCTCCAAAAACCAGGACCCTCTGGGGTCCCCCGGTCATTCCTCAGCCTCCTCATCCTCGTCGATCCCGGCCAAGGGGTCCTCAGCGACCTCCCCCGAATCGTCTGAAAAGAAGAAATCGTCGGTAATGGAAGTCTTTTGGGCCTCTGCCTCGGCTTCCATCA
>JBAXTA010000561.1:0-1698 GCA_037130415.1 Spirochaetota bacterium | reverse complement strand
ATGGCTATCCTCGTGGTCGGTGGCGAAGCTCCGTCCTTCGACTTGGTGCGCAATGAGTTCATTCCTGGCCGATTGCTCGTAGCAGTGGACTCAGGCCTCGACCTGTTCAGATCCTGGGATGTAGAGCCTGACCTCATAGTAGGAGACATGGACAGCATCAGCGATGCGCGCATCCTCGACGGCTATCCGAGAACAGCGATCGTGCAGCTGGACCGAGCAAAAGACGAAAGCGATACAGAAGCCGCACTCAGGGTCTGTGCCGAGCGAGGTATATATCGCAGCATGTTGGTCGGGGGCGGAGGCGGGAGGCTGGATCATTTGCTCGCGCTTCGGAGCATCTTCGAGCGTCAGTTGAGGCCAGAGCTCTGGTACCTGGCCCACGAGGTAGTTTTACTCGTTGAGTCAGGTCGAGACGTGTATTTTTCGATTCGTCCAGGCAGCCTTGTCTCCGTTTTTCCCCTGGCCCTTGGCAGCAAGCGCATGCGCTCGTGCGGCCTTCGCTGGCCTCTTGAGGGCCTTTCCTGGGGACCCGGCGACTATGGACTGTCCAACGAATCGACAAGCATTGAAGTCATGGTTGGCGCAGGGGAAGGGGATCTTCTGGTTATCTATCCCTTGGTGAACCAATGAGTATTCCGCAATGATCGCCAAACATCCCGCCCGGGTTGTAACGAAAAGGCTTTCTATCCTTGCCTTGGTACTCAACCTCTCCACCCTTGCGCTCTGGACTACCGGCAACGCCAGGAGCTTCCTGGATTCGACCCAAACACTGCTCCTGAAAGTACTTGCTTGGGATTCAATGGCACTCGCCACCTTCGCAGCCGTCGGGATGTACTGTGTTCTTTTCCTTCCCTCAAAAGCAGAAAGGGGAATCGTCCTCTCTATCCTTTCTGCGCTGCTCGGCCTCGTAGGCTATCTCCTTTTGATTGCGATAGCCCTCATCGGCATCCTTTTCAGCAATGGTCTCGTCGCCTTTGCTGGAGGCTTTGGAGGAAAATAGGCATCCCAACTCCCTTGGACAGCCTAGGGCGCTCAAGGCTATACTCAGGCTGGAGCTGCGATGAAGGCGGCTGTTCTTTCATCCTTGCCCTGTGAGGTTCCAGCATGGAAGTCCGTGTCCGTTACGCCCCCTCTCCCACGGGGCTCCAGCATATTGGCAGCGTCCGTACCGCCCTGTTCAACTACCTCTACGCTCGCTCCACCGGTGGTACTTTTATCCTCCGACTCGAAGACACCGATCGGACGCGCTACTCCGAGCAGTATGTGCAGAACCTCTATGAAACCTTCCGTTGGCTGGGTTTTTACTGGGATGAAGGACCCGATATCGGCGGCAGCGTCGGCCCCTACATTCAGTCCGAGCGCTTCGCCCAGTATCGGAGCTATGCCCAGGAGCTTGTATCCAAGGGCGAAGCGTATTACTGCTTCTGCTCCGAGGAGCGCGTCGCAAAGATGCGCACCGACAGCGCGCAGGAGGAGGGAGAGGGGGCCCCTGCGAGTTATGGCTACGACCGAGCCTGCAGGAATCTAGATTCCGAGGATGCTGAATCTCGTGCCGCCAAGGGTGAAGCCCATGTAGTCCGCCTCAGGATTCCCCTCGACGGAACCACGGTACTGAACGACATACTCCTCGGGGAAGTCCAGTTCCGGAATGCCGATGTCAATCCTGATCCTGTCCTCCTGAAATCCGATGGCTTCCCG
>JBAXTA010000560.1:0-1702 GCA_037130415.1 Spirochaetota bacterium | reverse complement strand
AATCAAAGGATTACGTACAAGTTGTTTCCACCGCGCAGCGGTTTAGTGCAACGCTGCGCTAGGCTTCGCTAACGCTGCGCTAGGCTTCGCTCAACGGAGAAACCGGAATGCTCCCAGCCGAGCATCGACTCCGCCAATGCTTCGTCGAGAAGGCCCTGTTTCAGGAAGAACCCAACTACCCGTCGCCGCCAGAGCTCCTTGAGAGCGTCGCTTGCCCCGATCGGAATGAAGAAAAAGTGGTCATGGCTGTCGAATCCACCCTCAAGCACTATCGTGTGCCAATGAGGATGAATAGACTTGGAAAGGACTATTTCGTAAAGAATATCAACCTGGCCGAGCTGGGCAAGGTAAAGAAGGAGATAACTGTCCTGACCAAGAAGCTGAAGCTCCTGCAGGAAAGGAAGAAGGAGCTGGAGGGTGGCGGGTGAGATGGTGGGGTCAAGACTGAAGTAGTCTCCCTGACCCGGATCAGAGGTGAACGTGATTGACCACTCCGCTTCGCCTAGTTCGGTACCAGCTGTAGCCCATAGGCGCGGAACGGCTCGAAGTCGTCCAGGTTGCTGGTGGCGAGCGCAGCCCCCGTCACGACCGCCGCGCCGGCGATCATCGCGTCGATGCGGAGTCGCCTGATTCTGCCAGTGGCGTTCCAAAGTCGGGCCCCTTCCTGAGCCTGGTCTCCTGAGTAGGGAAGGATCCGATCCCGAAGCACGGCGCTGACCAGGGCGATCCCTTCGTCGGTCACCGGTCCGGAGAGGAACTCGTACCATGCGATGGCTGTCGTGCACAGATCTTCGCTCCGTAGCCAGCCCCTGACCCGTTCTGCCTCCAGGCTGTCCTTTACGAGCACACCGATGAGGTAATTCGTGTCGAGTAGTATCATTGGCCTCGGTCCCACTCGCTGCGGCCCTCGGCGACTTCTTGGAGCCAGGACCGAGCGACGGCGGGCTCGAGGCCGCCCTTCCGGTACCACGCGTCCAACCTCGCCTCAAGATCGAGGGAGCCCTGGGCAGCCTGCCGCTCTGCCATCTCCACCGAGCGTCTGACGACCTCGGCCAGGGAGACCTCCCAGACTAGGGCGAGGTGCCTGAGGCGGCCGATCGTCGCCTCATCAAGGGCGAAGGTAGTGCGATGTGTCATTGCCATACCATAAGTATATACCATCACTATTCAGGAAATCAATGAACGACCCACATTTTGGAAGAAGGCCGATCGATCTAAGGCTTCTTGAGCGAAGGTGCCGAATGCGTCAGCGGGGGAGGTTTGAAGTCGGTGCGGGACATGCGAATCCGAAGCACCGTGAAAGGCTGAAGCAGAATGGAATTAGGCTCGTCTTTTGACGTGCGTCCGAATTCCGCCTCCCCCACTTTTTCTTTCGATCCCTCTTAAGGAATCCACGCAGCGCCTTTGGAATCGTCCATCGCGAACTTCGTTCGCGCCGAACTGCCGATGCGGCAGCCTGAGAAGCAGGTCGTCAGCCAGGTACTCCCCGAGATCATGAGTTGACGACGAACGCTCGCGTTCGTCGAGGTCAGCGAAGCTGACCCTGACCACAAGAAGGGCAAAGGAAGAATGATTTGCACGAGAAAGGCCGGAAATAGTCATAGCCACAGTCTGAGCAACGGATGCGGGCTATGCCGTTCTCCCAATCGCCTACTGGCGATGCGCCTACTGGCGATGCGCCTACTGGCGATGCGCCTACTGG
>JBAXTA010000056.1:0-17261 GCA_037130415.1 Spirochaetota bacterium | reverse complement strand
CTATCCCTTAAAGCATAATACCGGGTTTCTCGCTGCGCTAGTGCGGGCCGCCCGTGGGCGGCCCGAGAGTCGGCGCAACTATCCCTTAAAGCATAATACCGGGTTTCTCGCTGCGCTAGTGCGGGCCGCCCGTAGGCGGCCCGATAGTCGGCGCAGTTACCCCCGGTAACAAAGTACCGGATTCCGGGCCGCGCCGACTTCATCCAACCTCCCGATGGGGGTGGTGGTGGGGGAGTGGTGGAGGAGGTCGGGGGTGGTTTGGGCTTCTTCGGAGATCTTGATCATGGCTTCGATAAAGGAGTCGAGGGTTTCCTTGTTCTCGGTTTCCGTCGGCTCGATCATGATGGCCTCGGGAACGATGAGGGGAAAATAGATTGTCGGCGGATGGAAGCCGTAGTCGATGAGGCGCTTGGCTATATCGAGGGTATGGATGCCCGGGGCGATGTCGCCCATCGCGACAAACTCGTGCATGCAGCGTCGCGGGTACTTGACCTTGTAATGGCCCTCGAGCCTCACCTTGATATAGTTGGCGTTGAGCACGGCGTTCTCGGCCAGGCGCCTGAAGCCCTCCGCCCCGAGCATGCGCATGTATGCGTAGGCACGGACAAGGACCCCGAAGTTGCCGTAGAAGGACTTGACGCTCCCGATGGACCTCGCAGGCATTGAAAGGAAGTACTTGGTTCCACGTATGGCAGCGATGGGACCTGGCAGGAAATCCATGAGCTCCTTGCCGACCCCGACAAAGCCAGCGCCTGGACCTCCGCCGCCGTGGGGCGTCGAGAAGGTCTTGTGCAGATTGAAGTGCATCACATCGATTCCGGAAAGGCCAGGCTTGAAGACTCCGGTGACCGCGTTCATGTTGGCTCCGTCGCCATATACGAGGCCGCCCGCATCGTGCACCATCTTCGCTATGGTCTCGATATTCCGGTCAAAGAGCCCGAGGGTATTGGGATTGGTGATCATGATGCCGGCGATATCACCCTTGGCGCTGTCGAGAGCCACGCGGAGGGCTTCGAGGTCGACGCCACCCTCGGAATCCGAGGGAACAGGGATCGTGGTCATGCCTGCCATTGTGCAGGTCGCGGGGTTCGTGCCGTGCGCCGAGTCCGGTATGAGGATCTTCGTGCGCCTGGCCTCGCCCCTGGCTACCTGCCAGGCACGCATTATGAAGACCCCTGCCAGTTCCCCATGTGCACCAGCCGCCGGCTGGAGGCTTGCCGCTGCAAAACCGCCGATCTCGCGAAGGCCTTCCTGCAGCTTGTACATGAGTTCCAGCGCGCCCTGGCTGAACTCGTCGCCGATGAGGGGGTGCGTGTCGCGCCAGCCGTGGAGGTTGGCGACAAGCTCGTTGACCTTGGGGTTGTATTTCATCGTGCAGGAACCCAGGGGATAGAAGTGCGTGTCGATCGAATAGTTTTTTTGCGACAAACGCGTGAAATGGCGCACGACGGACAGCTCGTCAAGCTCGGGCAGCCTCAGGCTCCCGCGCCTGAGGTCCGGAGGCACCTGCGTCGCCGGGACGTCACAGACAGGGAGGGAGACGGCGATGCGGCCTGGCGAGGACATTTCGTGGAGAAGTTTTTCTGGAACGAGGTTCATTTGGTCGCCTCCATGAGGCCCGTCACGAGGAGCTCGATCTGGGCCCTTGTCGACATCTCGGTAACGCAGACAAGGAGTTCGTGCATTCGTCCAGGGTCATATTTCGATAGGGCCAGGCCTGGAACGATGCAGCGCCTCGAGAGCTTCTGGACTATCTCGGCTGCTGGAATGGGTGTAGATACGACGAACTCCTTGAAGAATTCGCCCTTGTGGACCTTGAAGCCGGGTGTCTTCCCGATCTCGGCTGCTGCATAATGAGCCTTGTTCCAGCAGAGTTCGGCGACCTGCTGCAGACCGCCCTTCCCCATCAGGGCCAAATAGACACAGGCCTGGAGCATCACAAGACCCTGGTTGGAGCAGATGTTCGAAACGGCTTTCTCGCGGCGGATGTGCTGTTCGCGGGCAGTGAGGGTCAGGACAAATCCTCGGCGACCCTCGTGGTCCTGGGCCTGGCCCACGATGCGGCCCGGCATCTTGCGCATGAGCTTGGCTGTCGCACCCATCATCCCGAGCCAGGGTCCGCCGAAATTCATTGGATTGCCGAGAACCTGCCCCTCTGCCGTGACGATGTCTGCGCCAAGCTCGCCAGGGCTCTTCAGGATCGCGCACATGATGGGATCGGCGTGCACGACGAAAAGGGCACCCGCAGCGTGGGCCCTGTCCGCCCCTGTCCTGATGTCCTGGATCTCTCCATGGAAGTCCGGATAGGAGGCCACGACACAGCAGGTATCTGCGTCCGCCCCAGCGTTCGCGGGTCCGCCCTGATATTCTGAGATCATCACGTCGAATGCAGCAAAATAGGTCCTGATTACTGCTTTGTATTCGGGGTGCAAGGCCTCTGGAAGAATGACCTTTTTCCGCTGGCCGCCCTGGTTGAAGGCCATGAGTACCGCCTCGGCAAGGGCGGTGGCTCCGTCATAGTGGGAGGCATTGACAACCTCCATGCCCAGAAGCTCGGCTGCCATGGACTGGTACTCGAAGATGGCCTGCAGTGTGCCCTGCGACACTTCGGGCTGGTACGGCGTATAGGCCGTGAGGAACTCCCCGCGTGAGGCAATGGCTCCGACCGCGGCAGGAATGAAATGGTTGTAGGCACCTGCCCCGAGAAACCAGGCACAGGTCGAGGCTGTCACGTTTTTCGCAGCCATGGCCTCGAGTTCGCGGGTGATCTCGAGTTCCGAGAGCCCTGGGGGAAGGTCAAGCTTCGGAAAACGTTTCGAAACCGGGATGTCGGTGAAGAGCTCTTCCACCGAAGAGACGCCGACCGCCGCGAGCATGGCCTGCCTGTCTGATTCAGAGTTGGCTATGAAGGGCATACTTAGTCCTTCCCCGCTTCCTTCTCGTAGGCGGCGGCGTCCAGGAGGCCTTCGAATTCGCCCGCCTTGGTCGCTTCGACTTTCACGATCCAGCCAGTACCGTAACAGTCGCGGTTGACAAGCGCCGGGTTGCCGCCGAGTGCGTCGTTGACCGCAGTCACTGTGCCGGAGAGGGGCATGTAGAGGTCGCTTGCCGCCTTGACCGACTCGATGACACCGAAGGACTGTCCCTTGGCGAAGACCTTCCCTACTTCGGGAAGCTCGACGAAGACGATGTCGCCAAGGGCTTCCTGTGCATGGTCGGAGATGCCGATCACATAGACAGATCCGTCCTTCCTTGCAAACTCGTGGGAAGCCTGGTAGCGGGCTGCTGAATCGATCTTCATGACTAACTCCTCATAGTTACGAACGTTATATGAAGCCGGAGGCAGGGCCTTGCGCCATGCCAGACCGGCCTTCCCTTCCAGGATTGAACTACCTGCGGTAGGCCGGAAGGTAGAGCGGCCGTTTTATGACGACGCCTGCCTTGGGCTTGCCATGCGCCATGATCGCCACCGCAGTACCCGGCCTGGCGAATTCAGGCTTCACGAAGGCGTTGGCAGCATACTTCCTCGTGGTTGGACAGAACATGCCAGCCACGCAGGCGCCAATCCTGTCGCCTGAAGGCGAAACCACCTCGTAGCCCTCGCGGGGGACACCGCCAGTGATCTCGATCCCGACAAGCTTCCGCGTGACACCAGAAACGGCGATGGCCTCGAGGGCCTTCTTGCCGATGAAGTCTGGCTTCGAGAAGTCGCAGGCCCACTTGAATCCCGCCTCAAGGGCGTTGATGGAGGGGCTTATCTCGTGTCCATGGAGCGGCATGCCTGCCTCGAAGCGAAGGCTGTCCCTGGCTGCCAGGCCGATGGCCTTGACCTCGATGCCATGGGCCTGGCCGGCCTTGATGAAACCCTCCCAGAGTCCGAGGGCATCCTGCGCCGGAAAGAAGAGCTCCCCGCCATCCTCACCTGTGTAGCCGGTGCGGCCGAAAAGGATCTTCGTACCTTGTATGACGATCTCGCCCGAGGTGAAGCGGGGGCAGGAGGAGGCCTTCGGTGTGCCCATGAGGTCGAGGAGTTCGAGGGCCTTCGGTCCCTGGACTGCGATCATGTAGGTGGCCTCGGAGACATCCTCGACCTTGACCGTCCCCTTCCACTCCCCGGCACGCAGGGTGAACCACTCGACATCGGCCTCCAGATTCGAGGCATTGACGACGATCCACCATCTTCTTTCCTGGCGGTAGACAAAAAGATCATCGAGCACGAGACCCTTTTCGTCGAGGAGGAGTGAATAGCGGGCTTCGCCCACCTTCATGTCCAGAACGGCTGCGCTGACCGTGTGCGAAACGAAGGCATCGGCATCGGGGCCTGACACAATCAGCTGGCCCATGTGGTCGATGTCGAAGAGACCGACCCCTCGCCTGCAGATGTTGTGTTCCTCTACCGCGCCGGTTGGATAGGAAATAGGCATGTCATATCCAGCGAAAGGCGCCATCTTTGCGCCGGCCGCGACGTGCCAGTCATGTAACCTGGTGGATTTCAGGATTGACCTCCTGGATGCAGAACGTAGAACCGAGTGAGAAGTCTAGCAGCTAAGGGAGGAAACCGCAATGAAGCCTTGCCAGCCAAAACCAATGTTTCAGCAGGCGAATCATGCCTGCCAATCCTGGCGTCCAGAGGAGAGGGCTGCTCCGAGATCCGCAGCAAAAGCATCGATCTCTTCCTCCTCGTTGTCCCAGGAGCACATCCAGCGGGCTAGCCCCTTGGAGGCGTCCATGACATAGAAAAACCAGCGCTCAAGGAGTCGCTCCGTCACGGAGGAGGGCAGGCAGGCAAAGACACCGTTGGCCTGCACAGCCTGGGCAGGGGATAGGCCCTGGGCCAGGATCGCCGCTTCGAGGCGCTTTGCCAGGGCATTTGACCTGGTCGCATTCTCCTTCCACAGGCCCTCCCCGAGATAGACCTCGTACTGGGCGGAGAGAAAACGCATCTTGCTCGCAAGCTGCAGGACATTTTTCCGGAGGTTTCCGGCGCCGACAGCCAGGGACGGGTTGAGGAAGACGAGGGCCTCGCCGTTCATGAGACCGTTCTTGGTTCCACCGAAGGAAAGGAGGTCCGCAGGGCCAGCGGCTTCGCGCAGACCCGTTCCAAGGTGGACTGCGGCGTTGGAAAGGCGCGCCCCATCGACATGGAGGAAATAGTTCCTTTCGCGGCAGAGGGCACCAAGGGACGCCAGTTCCTCCCCGGAGTAGACGGTACCCAGCTCGGTAGGCTGGGAAACCGAGACCATCCTCGGGAGGTTGGAATGGACCCAGCCCAGGTCTGCAACCCTCGCCTTGACCATGTCCGGCGTCAGTTTTCCATCCTCAGTGTCAATTGTGTAGAGTTTGACTCCTGCGATCCTCTCGGGCGCGCCGGCCTCGTCGACGGCGATGTGGGCGTGGCCGGCGCAGACAATGCCCTCCCAGGGCCGGAGCGCCGAGGCGATGGCCATCACGTTCGCCCCTGTTCCGTTCCAGACAAGGTAGGTCTGGCTGTCAGCGCCGAAGGTCTCCTTGAAAAGGAGGGTTGCCCGCTCCGTGAATGGATCATCCCCGTAGCCCACGGCGTGGCCCCCGTTGGCTCGCGCCAGGGCAGCCATGACCGCCGGGTGAACCGTGGCGTTGTTGTCGCTTGCAAACCAGCGTTTTGTCATCGTCGCCTCTTCCATCCAGGTCTCCTCATGTGGGGATGCCGAGCTTCGCGAGGGTGTCCGCGGTCGGCACGCCGTCGGTGTCGTAGCCCTTCATCCTGTAATAGGCGTCGAGCATGGGTTCGAGGTCTACCACACTCTTCGTCGCGTGCCTGGTGTCCGCCTCGGCCAGGAAGCGTTCTGGCAGCGTATCGTCCTTGCGGCGCACACCCATGCGAGTGTTCATCCAGCGCTCAAGGACATGCGTTCGCCGTCCTGCGCGGAGGTAGCCGTACATCGAAATCCTGCGCCCCGTGATTGCGGAGACCTGGCCCGAAAGGACCGACCAGTCGAGAAGGAGCTGTGCCACACGGGGAAACCAAGTCATCACAATGCTTAATATTGGCTTTGGCGTGACCCTGGGAACGAGGGGCTCGAGGAGGACGCCGAAGACGGTGAACTGGCAGGCATGGGTACAATTGACCGCGTCAAAAAGGTCTTCCAGGAAATCGACCCAGGCAGCCTTCGAGCGGGTCGAATAAGGCGGGATGAAGCCATAGAGGACCTCGAGGCCGATCGGGTAGGCGTTGAGGTGGCAGCCTCCGCGATTGGCCACCGCGTAGTTGAGGCCCTGTCCCCACCCCGCCCTCGGATCGTAGGCCGCGATCTCGAGGCCCTTCACCTGGGCTGCGTAGCCGAGTCCGCCGTATTTCATCGCAAGGATCCTTGAACCTTCGGCAAGCTCCGCTCCCTCGCCCCGCCTGTGGGCGGTGTCATCGAGAAGGGCTACGATGTTGTCGGATTTCCCGAAGGCGAGGGCACTCGGCCTGGCTCCTTTCTCGGCCGCTTCCATGGCCCAGGCAAAGGTTCCTCCCGCAGAGATCGTGTCGAGGCCGAGTTCGTTCATACGGTCATTCCAGACGCCGACGATGTCGGGATCCCAGTTGCCGATGTTCCCTCCCCACACGCCCGTAGTCTCGAATTCGGGGATGTGCCTGACCTTGCCGTCGGGGTACTTCCCCTTGTGCCCGCAGAGGACTGTGCAGGGGCTGCAGGTGGCGTGCCGCGTATCGTAGCGTTCCGCCATGGCCTGGCCCGAGAAGGAGCGGAGGCGCTCATCGGTGCGGTCACGGAAATTCATCACCGGCATGAAGCCCGCTTCGATTCCGGGATTGACGTTGTAATTAGTACCAAAGGTCCTGTAGTTTCTGGAGAAGGAGTTCCGGAGGACATGCTTCTTCATGCGGGAGGAGGCCTTCGCGAAGGCCGCTGGATCGGCGGCTTCGACCCGGTAGGCACCGCCCATCGCAACAATGGCCTTGACCCGCTTCGAGCCCATGACCGCGCCAAGCCCTCCCCGCCCGAGAAAACGGTGTCCGGAACGGATGTTGGCGTAACGCACGAGGTTTTCGCCCGCAGGTCCGATGAGGAGCTCGCCTTGCAGGGGGTGGTCGACCAGGAGGCTCCGCGCCTCTCCCGTTTCAAGTCCCCAGACCGCGCTGCCGTCCTCGATGCGGAGACCTTCTTCGCCGATGCGTAGCACGACAGGGGAAGTGGCTGCGCCCCTGAGCAGTACCCCATCCCAGCCCGCCGTGCGGAGGGCGCGTCCGAAAGGCCCGCCGCAGGAAGAGCTCGCCATGATGCCAGTAAGCGGCGACTTCGACAGGCCGACGAAGCGCCCCGAGCAGGAGGCGCCAGTTGCGAGGAAGGGCCCGGCAAGGAAGCAGAGCATGTTGTCGGCCCCGAGAGGATCGATGTCACCAAGGCTGGCCTTGAGCCTGTCATAGTAGATCTTCGTGCCAAGGCCCTTGCCGCCTATGTAGTCTCGCAGGTCAGCTTCCATGGGGGTGAAGACCGACCAGGACCCGGTTGAGAGGTCGATGTCGAGGTAGCGCCTCGAGTCTCCCCTGAGCGTCTTCATGCCGCACCCTCCCCCGCCGCATTTCCATCGGCCTTCCCCACAGGGATTCCGGAACCCATCACGACACAGTCCACCGGACAGATTTCCACGCAGAGTTCACAGGAAACACAGGTTTCGGGCTTGGCCAGATGCGGGGTCTCACCCAGGCCCCCGGGCTGCCCCCCCTCCATCACAAGGCATTCCACAGGACAAGCCGCGACACAGCAGGCGCAGCCAATGCAGGAGGCGAGATCAAAAGCAGGCTGCATCCATGCTGCCCTTTTCAGCCGGACAATAGCCCGGCCCTCGCTGTCGAGGACTGCGGAGACGGGGCAGACCCGCCCGCAGGCACCACAACCGATGCAGCGCGAGGGATCGATGCGGTGCCGCTGCGAACGGGCACCGGAAATGGCTGCGACGGGACAGGCGCGCACGCAGGCCGTGCAGCCCGTGCAGGAATCATTGATCGTAATTGCCATGATCCCCCCCGAGGGCCCTGTCATTGTCGCTCCGCATAGCCATCCCCGCGAGAAGCCATCGCCAGCGCAGCAGGTGGCGGGCAATGGCCCGGGCATTCAGTGGCTGACTGGACACTAGAAGCTGTTCCTGGAAAGCGGCTTGCCTATGTACACGCCCTCGCCGCCGAGGTAGTCGTGCTTCTCCCCGTCGACGAGTATCTGGACATCGTGGACCGTGGAAAATGAGGTTGCAGTGTAGACAATCTGCTTGAGCTGTCCCGCATAACCTTCGATGCCGTAGTGGTTGTACATGAAGGGCTCGCTGAGGTTGATGACTGCGGTGCTGCCCTGGACGCGCACTCCCATGAGCCTGGTACCCGAGGGGATGAGGCTCACGAGATGCTTTCCCAGTTCATCGGCATTGGGTCCATTGACCAGGGCGGTGAGGGCGTCGGTCAATGGCGAGTCGCTGGCGGGTATGTTGCGTTTGACGCTCTCCCGGGCGATGATGCCATCGTCGTCGATCCTGACGAAATAGAGCGTAGCCGGCCTCGTGCGGACAGCCTTGGATGGCTGGGCCCCCGCTGGCATGGTGGTCGCAGGATCGGCGCTTGCGGGAACTGCCGCAGTCGCTGCAGGAGCTACAGGCCTGGCCTGTAGCGCAGCCTTGGGTGCCTCCGGAACTGCGATGGGTTCGGTCTTCCTGGGTTCCACCGTACCCTTTGCTTCCGGATTTGAAGAGGACTTCGCTGCTGGCACATCGTCCCCGGAATCGCGTTGCACTGACTCCCCTACCTTGGGAGCCGGCTTCACAGGTGCAGCCTTGCCCGTGGCGTCGTCCTGGCGCTGGTTCTGCACTATTCCGCTGAAGTTCGTCCGTTCAAGGGTCTCGGTGATGCGACCCCAATTGACCACAAACAAGACGAAAATGAAGCTGAACACGATAAGCCACAGGAGGCATCCGGCTGAACCACCCTTGATCGGGCCGGACTCGCCCTTTCCCTTTCCCCGAACTGCCATCCTGGATCAGCCCTCCGCTTCGAGACGCAGGAGCCATGCGGCTGCAGCCCTGTCCTCGGGCTCAATCTCGAGGGCCGTGCGGAAGAAACCCTCGGCTTCAGCGCTGCGCCCCTGGCGAACGGCGACCGCTCCGAGGTTCGTGATGATCTTGGTATTCTCCGGCTCGCGGACCAGGGCCTTTTCGAGGGCGCTGCGGGCCTCGTCGACACAGCCGAGTTCGAGGAGGCAGATAGACAGTTCATTGAACACATCGGTACCCTCGGCTCCAAGCTCGATGGCGCGTTCGAAGGCATCCCGGCCCTCGGCCCAGCGTGACAGCCTCCGCAGCGCCCAGCCCTTGAGGAACCAGGCGTTCCAGATGCGCGGATTCCGCGCAAGGAAGAGCGAGGCCTTTTCAAGGCCCTCCGACTCCCGCCCCAGCTTGATGAAATCGTAGGCTTCCTTGAACAGCTCATCGAGATAGCCTTGGTCCCGGAGGCTCGACAGGACTTCGCTGGCGCGCACCCTGCGTTCTCCCTCGGGCCCGATCTGCACGTAGGTCTCAAGAAGGCTCGCCGCGCGTTCATAGTTCCTGCGGCGCAGGAAAAAGAAGCCCGCATTGAAATACGCCTCGGGAAAGGAGGGCTCAAGCGCGAGGAGGGCCTTGTGCCGCTCGAAGGCCAGGCTATCGAGGAACTCGGCGCCCTCCTCATCTCCAGCCGCTGCCAGCGACTCAGCATGGTCCTCATACAGGATTGCAAGATCGACCAGGGGCTCGGGGGCCTCCGGATAGATGCCAGCCAGGGCGAGGAAAATCTCTTCGGCAACATCCCAGGCCTTGCTGCGTGCCTTGAGCACGCCAGCCTCTGAAAGGAGCGAAAGAAGCTCGGGCTTTACTGCACGGACAAAGCCGCGATAATAGGCGGCGTTGAGATTGTCGGGGTCCCAGGCGAGGATGCGCATCATTCCGGCTACGATAGCCTCTCCGGTGATCGCCCGCGGATCGAAGTTGTCGACAATGCCCGCAGTCTCGACGGGAAGGGGGATCGATGGATCGGGCTTGAAGGCGCCGATCTCGCGATTGAAAGCCTTGGGTAGTTCTATATAAACGAGGCGACCCAGGGCTTCGTCGCGTCGTGTCTGTCTCATGTCAGTCATGATCGGTCAACCTCCGGAATCGGGCATGGCGGGAAGTCATCCTTGCCGCCCTCATGGGGACTCACGCCAGGGGAGAAGCCTTCAGTCCGGGATCTTCCTCGAGGCGCGAGGGGCGGGTCTGGGAGAGGCAGGCGTTGAGATGGATCTTGTAGGAAAGGGGGAGGAGTGCCTCATCAAAGCTCACAGCCACGGCCGCGAGGTCCTTCCGTCCCTCGACTTCCTCGAAGCGGATAATAGAGCCTTTGATGTCGACGTTTTCGCGGGGTTCCTCGAAATCGATACGAAGATTGCACTCCTTGTCCACGAGAAAGCGGGCAAGACCCATGATGATGATCTTGGCTCCGCTGAAGGAAAGGTCACGGATGATGCACTTCCTTGGAACACCCTGGACGGAGATGATCGTGTCTTTGGTGAGGAGGCTCATCTTGCGCATCATGTCCGGTGTCAAAAGGACGCGATCCTCGCGCCGACGCGAGGCGCTCGCATTGGCCTCGAGGACCTGACCCAGGATGTCTATGAGATCGTCCGGCGGCTGCTGCGTATACTCGATCGTCATGAACTGGAGCTCGCTCCCGCTTTGCGTGTAGGGTGCGCAGCCCATCACGCGACCCTGGATGAAAAAGCTGACCGGGTCTACCTTCCCCTCCATCCTGAAACTGAAGCGCAGGGAAACAAGGGAATTCGCTTTCTGAAGCTTCTCGGTGAAATTGGTTTTCGAGGTGGCGATGATCTTGGCGCCCGCGAAGGATGTGGAATAGATGACACAGGGCCACTGCTCACCGAGGCATTTGAGATAGACATGCCTCGGCTCGAGCCCAATCGCCTTTACGATCTCCTTCGTGAATGAGACATCGACGGTTTTGTAGCCTTCATACCAACGCGAGATCTGTTGGATTGTGGTTAGTGCCATGAGTGGAAAGCATAATAGGGCAAGGGCTGCCTTACGTCAACGCGCGGAACGCAAAGTCATCAGAAGGGTCATCTCAATCCTTCCAGGGAAAGAACATGCCTTTAAGGCTGCGCTTGCCCACGCGCTCTTCCTCCTCCACGAACAGCTCCTTCCACGGCACCGGGATGGCCTTGGATCCCGAGACTTCGCCCTTATGGGCTTCCCTCCAGTCATACTTCAGGAGGAGGAGCCTGAGCGCATCATTCCAGGCGAGCGCAACGCCGGCAGGCCCGGGAGCGAGGAAGGCCAGAAGAGGGGATACGACAAGGGTGAGAAGGCTCCACACGAATAGAAAAGCGGATATGCCCAGGTTATCCAGGAGGAGGAGGAAACTCTTCCGGAGGTTCTTCCTAAGGCCGCCTCCAAGCCGGAAACAGAGCGGCAGATAGAATTGGAGCCCGATGATCCACGCAATGCTTAACCAAAGTATCAAGCCGGCCAGCCCGGCACCAAGCAGACCCTTGCCCATATAAAAGGGCACAGTGAAGGCCAGCGCCAGTACAGCCATGCCGACAAAAAGCCCGAACTGCAAACCAGGAACGAGCGCCTTGCCCAGGATGCCGAAAAGTTCGCCGAATTGAAAATCCCCGTAATCGCTCCATCGCATCGTGGCAGCGACTGTGGCCGCGAAAACAATCGAAAGCCCGAACCAGAGTACGATTCCCAGAGCCATGCCGATCGCGGTAGGCAGGACAGCAGCGAGCGAGATGCCGCCAAAGGCAAGGGCCAGAAAGACCGCGTTGAGGGCAGCCAGGCCGAATAGATGGTCCCAGCCATCAAAGAAGGCTTTCTTGAGGTAGAATGACACCATACAGGCGGTATACCCTTTTCTTGACAAGAAGGCAACCTGCCCTTATTTTCAAGCACAACTCAAGCTGTTCTTCGAAGGAGATGCCGCATGGAAACCGCTGCCGCCTATCGCTTCCCCCTCGAGACCTTCATGGCCCGCGAAAAATTCGACAGGATCAAGGAGTTCGCCAAGGACAAGGAGACTCCCTGCCTGATCATCGACCTCGATGTGATCAAGGGCAATTACGAAGCCCTGCGAAGCAATCTCCCCTTCGCCAACATCTACTATGCGGTCAAAGCCAACCCCAGCGATGAGGTCGTCAGCCTCCTGGCCTCACTTGGCTCCAACTTCGACGTAGCCACCCGCTACGAGCTCGACCAGCTTCTCCGCCTCGGAGTCGCGCCTGAACGCATGTCCTTCGGCAATACGATCAAGAAGGAAAAAGATATCGCCTACTTCTACGAAAAGGGCGTTCGCCTTTTCGTCACAGACTCCATCACGGACATCGACAAGCTCTCGCGGGCAGCACCTGGCTCAAAGGTTTTTTTCCGTCTCCTCACCGAGGGACTTGGTGCCGATTGGCCCCTGTCACGGAAATTCGGTTCGCACCCCGACCTCGCTCGCCAGCTCATCAAGACAGCCGTCCGCTTCGGACTCCAGCCCTACGGCATCTCCTTCCATCCGGGCTCGCAACAGCGGGACATCGGGCAGTGGTCCACGGCCCTCACCCAGGTAGGGCAATTGTGGAACTGGGCCAGGAACGAGGCCAAGGTCGAGCTCAGGATGATCAACATGGGAGGCGGATTTCCTGCCAACTATGTCGAAGCCACCGATGCCCTCGGCCAGTATGCAGAGGACATCCAGCGATTCCTCAAGAACACCTTCGGCGAGAACCTCCCCGAGGAGATCATCATCGAGCCGGGGCGGTCCATGGCAGGCGACGCCGGCGTCATCGTCAGCGAGATAGTCAACATTGCAAAGAAGTCCGTACACGACCGCAACAGCTGGGTTTTCCTCGACATCGGCAAGTTCGGAGGCCTCATCGAGACCCTCGACGAGGCGATCAAGTACCCCATCTTTTTCCAGGGCGAGGGCAAGGCCGTTCCGATCATCCTGGCCGGACCCACCTGCGATTCCATGGATATCCTCTACGAAAAAAAACTCTACAAGATGCCTGACAAGACCAAGATCGGCGAGCGGGTGTACATCCTGTCCACCGGCGCCTATACGCAGAGCTACTCCTCGATCTACTTCAACGGCTTCCCGCCACTCGAAGCGCATATCCTGAGATAGACCATGACCGGCAATCCTTGCAAACCCTGGCGCGGAGGTGCGACGAATGAATCCGAAAGTCGACGAATTCATCAGCAATGAAGGCATGTGGCAGGAGGAGTTCAGGAAGCTCAGGCAGATCCTCCTCGGCTGCAGGCTATCCGAGGAATTGAAGTGGGGAAAGCCCTGTTACATGGCGAACGGAAAAAACATAATCATAATGCATGGCTTCAAGGAGTATTGTGCCCTCTTGTTCGTCAAGGGCTCCCTGCTGAAGGATGAAAAAGGCGTCCTGGTCGCACAGACCGAGAACGTGCAGGCTGGACGGCAGATCCGCTTCACCAGGCTGCAGGAAATCGTGAAGCTGGAAAAGACCCTGAAAGCCTACATCCTCGAGGCGATCGAAGTGGAGGCATCCGGTCTTGAAGTGCAATTCAAGAAGGTTTCGGAGTATGCAATTCCCGAAGAACTCCAGACAAGACTGGACAGGGACTCTGCCCTGCGGACCGCCTTTCAGTCATTGACCCCAGGTCGGCAGAAGGGATACCTCTATTACATTTCCCAGGCAAAGCAGTCAAAGACCAGGGAGTCACGGATCGAGAAGTGCATGCCCAGGATCCTCGATGGCCTGGGACTGGATGATTAGCCTCAGCGCTCTATTTCCTTCAGCCATTCTTCGCCAATCGCGATTTTTCCTGCGGTAATGCCCAGCCTGCGTTCTGGACGCAGGGAGCCGTGGTAGTCGCTTCCGGCAGTGATCCGGAAGCCGCGCTCGCGGCCCATCTTTTCGAGACGGCGGCATTCGCCTGCCTTTGCGGTCGGATGCCAGGCCTCGATGCCGTCGATCGCCAGATCCTTCCATTCGTCAAAGTGGGTGGCAAGGCGGCTCCAGGAGATGAAAAGGGACCTCGGATGCGCGACGATTGCAAGGCCTCCCGAATCATGGATGAGCTGGATGGCCTGCCCCAATTCGAGGCATTCCTTGGCATCGTAGAAGGGACGGCCCTTGGCGAGCCACTTGTCAAAGGCATCCTGCCGGTCCCTGGCGGCCTTCCTGGCAACGAGGAGGCTCGCAATATGGGGACGACCGATCTGGCCGGTAAACTCCACACCGCTTCCTGTCGCAATTGCGATGAGTTCGTCCATCGTGGCATCGATTCCGGCCGCATTGAGCTTGGCGATGATGCGCCCGTTGCGCTCCCGCCGAAGGCGCCCGAGCCCCGTCATGGCCTCTCCGATCTCGCCATCGATGTCGCGGAGATCGAGGCCCAGGACGTGGAATTCCCCCGGCGAAAAGGCGATCTCGATCTCGACGCCCCTGATGAGCCTCACGCCGAGCTTGCCCGCAGCCTCCTCCGCCTCCGGAATGCCTGCCAGTGTATCGTGGTCGGTGAGGGCAAGGGCCTTGATGCCCGACTTCGCGGCGAGGGCTACAAGCTCTGCCGGAGACAGGCTTCCGTCGCTCGCCGTCGAATGGCTGTGCAGGTCGATCACGGGGCGTCGCCTCCGATAGCGAGCTCGGCTTCGCTGCCAAAGACGCGCACCGCGATATCATGCCCGCTGCGGTGGAGCGCCGATCGGACGCGGCGGCCGAAACCCGTCATCCAGGAGGCGTCGAGCGGCGCGGTGATGCCCAGGGACGCCGGCCTTGCCTGAGTGTAGAGCTGGACACCGCGCACCCGCGCACCGCGGGCCAGGATGCCTATCAGGGTATCAACCCAATTGTCAAGTTCTGCCTCCGGAGGAGGCGATGGCTCCGAGCCCGGTCCCTCGGCGAGTGCGCAGAACATGGACTGGATGGTGACCGGAGTCTGGTGCGCAAAGCCCTCAAGGCCCGAAAGCACGGCACCGAAAGCGATCGGGCTCCTGTCGATGCGACGGAACCAGGCTTCGCTCCCTGCGTCGAGCTTGGCCCAGACTTCGAGGCCGTGGACACGGACTGCATCCGCGAGAAACGCCGCCACCTTCGGGACATCCAGGCCGCTTGCATTGGTAATTAGTACAAGTTCCGACTGGCCGAATGCTTCTGGATGGCGGGTTTTCGCCGCTGCGATAACCTCGATTGCAGGACCGAGGAGGGGGGACAGGGTCGGTTCGCCATCGCCGGCCATCGAAATGTCCTTCAGGGTCTCACCCCGGAGCCCACCAGAGCTGACCGAAGCTGCAAAACCCTCAAGGTCTTCTGCCAGGCCTTGAACAGAAAAGCGCCCTCCTGCATCTCCCTTGACTACCTCGCAGTAGGCGCAATCGAAGTTGCATTTCTTGCCCTCGGGAAAGAGGTTGACGCCGAGGGACAGGCCTCCTGCCCGGCGCGAGCGGGCGAGGTAGAGGAAACCACGTTGGCCGAGCAAGGGGTTGCCTGACATGAAGCCATCCTAGCGGGAGCAGCCGGGACTGTCCATGCCGCGTACCTGGCAAAGCGTTAATTGGAAAGGTTCTGACCATCCTCGGCGCTGAGCTGCCCACCCCGGGGAGCAGCCGGGTCGAGGATAAAGCGCTGCTGGACAAGGGCCTCGAGCCTGACCGGCGCGACAGACTCCCTCCAGCGCCGGATATAGGCGAAGCCGACCTCGGCGTTGCCGGCTGTGCCAAGGGGGAGGATGGTATCGAGGAGGGGTGAGCGCAGTGGCAGGACCAGGCTGGGACCTCCCACCAAAGAGGATCTGACAGCTGCAACGCGATAGCGCGAAGGCGGTCCGAAAAGCGTAAGGGGTCCGCCGAGGGCGAGCCTTTCGACCTCGATGCCTGCCTCGGCCCCTGGCAGATCGAGGGCCTGGGCAGCGGGACCAGCGGCTTTTTCAGCAAGTGACAGTTCGCCGTGCAGGCCCGAGGCATCGACCGAATACGGGGTGATCGTCGCAATTACTTGCTTTTCCCCTGCGGAAGGCCAGCCGTCCAGGATTGTGGCGGTGAGGCCCGTGGTCAGCACGAGCAGGGGAAGGAGGGGCAGGGCGAAGGCCCGGGGAAACAGGCCCGCGAGAAAGCCGAGTCCCAGCGAAACGAGGCCTGCCATCAGGAAACCTGGCTCTCCCAGGGCTTCCTTGTCGGGAAAGACAAAGAGGCCCGTAGCAGCCAGGACCGCGATGGAAACCAGCACCATGCCCGCAGCAGGCAGGCCCGCCGCGCGCTTGCGTTTTTTCCTGAGGCTCCGACCGAGGATTCGCAGGAACATTGCCAAGCCGCCACCCAGGGCGAGGCTCCCGAGGAGGAGCCAGCCCCAGGGATTGGCATAGAGAGGCACCGTCATCGTGCGAGGTTTCCTGGATCAGGCCGTGAGGAAATCAATAGCCATAAACCCGAGCGTACTTGCGGTCGAGATAGGCGACGAAGTGCGAGGGATCGAGGGCATGACCGGTGACCCTTTCAACAAGCTCGCCGGGAAGGTAGCTGCCGCCTGGCTTGTGGATCTTGTCACGGAGCCAGGCCAGGAGGGAGGCGGAGTCCCCTGCCTCGATGCGGGCATCGATGTCGGGGAGATCCTTCTGCATCGCTTCCCAGAACTGCGCCGCGTAGAGATTGCCCAGGGCGTAGCTTGGAAAATAGCCGAAGAGGGCGACTGACCAGTGCACGTCCTGGAGGCAGCCATGGGCATTGTCGCGGACTTCGATGCCGAGAAGCTCGCGGGTCTTGGCGTTCCAGGCCCTGGGGAGATCCTTGACGGCAAGTCGCCCGGAAATAAGCTCCGCCTCGAGTTCGAAGCGAAGAATGATGTGGAGACCGTAGGTGACCTCATCGGCCTCGGTACGGATCTGCGAGCTCTCCACCTTGTTGACGGCTCGGAGAAAATCCTCCCGCCTAAGTCCATCCCAGGCAGGGGAGACGAGGTCGACGAGCTTGTGGAAATTTCCCTTCCAGAAAGCCTCGCCGCGACCTACGATATTTTCCCACATCCGGCTCTGTGATTCATGGATGGCCATCGAGGCTGCCTCGGCAAGCTCGGTGCCTGCGAAGGAGGCTCCGGGGGCTATGCCCAGCTCGTAGAGCGCGTGGCCTGTCTCGTGCATGGTGGAAAACATGGATGAGGGGATGAAGTTTTCGAGGTAGCGGGTGGTGATGCGGACATCGTCGCTGCCCAGGGTTGTCGTGAAAGGATGGGCAGATATGTCGAGCC
>JBAXTA010000559.1:0-1705 GCA_037130415.1 Spirochaetota bacterium | reverse complement strand
CAAAGATAGAAAAGACGGTCCGTTCCCGGATGTTTGACCCACCTGAGCCGGAGGCAAAGCCAGTACCGGTAGCAGCCGCAGTAGTCCCCGCAAACAAAGCCTTGCCTGCGAACGCTGCCAAAGCCAGCTCCCCAGCTGCCAGCGAAACCAAAACAGCTCCGGTTGGCCGCGCCAAAGCGGGCACGGCTGCCGATGACGGTCTGTTCTAGCGGCTGTGGAACGCATTTTCCTCGGACTTGGCTCCAACCAGGGTGAGTCGAGGGTTATCCTGTCGGATGCCCTCCACACCCTAGGCTTGGGCCTCGTCCGGCTCCGGTCCTCCTCAATCTGGAAGTCAGAGGCCCGCTACGTTCTGGATCAGCCCGCCTTCCTCAATCTCGTAGCCGAGGCCTGGACCGACCTCGAGCCTGAAGCCCTCCTGGATTTCACCTCAGGAATAGAAGCCTGTTTCGGTCGGGATCGGAGCAAGGAACAAATCAAGGGACCGCGCAGGCTTGATATAGATATCCTCCTATATGGCGGGCGTATTGTTGAAACGGAACGTTTGTCGCTCCAGCATCCGGGTCTCCGTGACCGAAAGTTCGTGCTCCTGCCGCTTCTTGAACTTGATGGAGGGCTTGTGCATCCAGCGACGCAGCTTCCCCTGATAGCTCGTCTTGCAACCTTGGGACCCCAGGGTATTTACCCGGCCTTCCCCTACGACTATGATCGCCTCAACATCCAAGGCTGAACCTCGGGAAGCCTCTGGCTTCCCCGGATCCAGCTCTGGTGGAGTTCCCAATCGGCGGTATTTTTCATGACTGATGCGATCGAAAGGGTCGAAGGCGAGTCTGGCGCACAGGGTGAAGGCCAGGGCCGGAAGTACCGCCTCTCCGATTTCGAGGGTCCTCTCGACCTCCTCCTCTACCTCATCAAACAGAACGAGGTTTCAGTCTACGACATACCTGTCGCATCCATCACCGAGCAATTCCTCGGCTACCTTGATTCCGAGGAAAAGGTTGATCTGGAGGATCTCACCGAGTTCTATATGATGGCCGCGACGCTGCTCTATATAAAATCGAAGATGCTTCTCCCGGTGCAGGTTGATCTCGGAGACGAGATCGAGGACCCACGGCGGGAGCTTATCGAGAAGCTCATCGAGTACCAGAAATTCAAGAAGCTCACTGAGCTCATGGAAAAGAAGGAGATGGAGGTTGAATGGTCACTCGAGCGCAAGAAGATGCAGCGTCCGCTGCCCTTTGCTGAAGAGGAATCCCTTTGGGAGGAAATCGGGATCTGGGACCTCCTCAAGACCTTTACCTCGCTTGTGACCAATGTGACCTCGGAGCGGATCATCGACCTCTACGAAGAAGTATCCATCAACGAGAAGCTCGCCCTCATCAATGAGTTCCTCGACCGGGACGGGCACTTCCTTTTTACCGATCTGATTACTCGGCCGCATTCAACCATGGATGTCGCCTGCGCCTTTCTCGCCATGCTTGAGGCAGTGAAGTTTCGGATGATCACCATCCTCCAACACCGCCTCTTCGGCGATATCCGCATTAAAAGAAGGACGGAGACCCACGATGGAAGCCAGGCTTGAGAAAGAGGCAGCCCTCGTTCAGACAGTGTTGTTTCTCGAATCGGAACCTATGGACGAGGCGGCATTATCCCGTGCCACCGGACTCGAAAGGGAAGTCATAGAAATTGCGATCGAGGTCCTTGC
>JBAXTA010000558.1:0-1710 GCA_037130415.1 Spirochaetota bacterium | reverse complement strand
AATCAAAGGATTACGTACTAGTTGTTTCCACCGCGCAGCGGTTTAGTGCAACGCTGCGCTAGTTTCATCGATAGGTGAAGTGGGAGTTCATCATCTCGCCGCCTCGCCGCCGGTATGTGCGGCCCCGGTTCATCAATCATGCCTATCGGCGCGGTTGACGGCCAGGATTTCAGGGAGTAGTCTGCGCACAGATGTAATGTGCAGACGCTTGGGCCGACGCGGGTGGGGTTGATCGAGCGAATTCGCGGCTGCGATGGAATGTCTGGAGTCGCCGGGCGGCGTCCGAACGGCGAATTGGACTCCGAAGGCTAGTCCTGGCGCCGTGGACGAGGCTGCCCCGCAGGCGGGCGGCTATAATTTTTCCTATCGGTTGACGATGACCTCGACCTCGGCCATGTGCGTCATCATGAGGAAGCCGATGGCCTCCATGCCGCGGGAGGCCGCGTACTCGATGTGCTGCTGCCCGACGTCGGCCTCGGTGACGTGGGTCGCGACCCTGACCGTCCCGACGCCCAGGGCCTCCAGTCGGCCGAGGTCCTCGATGGTCCCGATGCCGGGAAGGAGGAGGACAGCGATCTTCGCCCGAGCGGCCGCCTTGACCGCCGCGGCGACAAGCCCCTCCTCGGGGAAGGCAGAAGCCCGTATTGGAAGGAACTGCCACCTATGCCGTCCCCATGGCCGACCTCGATGGTGAGGCAGCCCGCGGAGTCGAGCCCCTCGACAATGGAGGCCACCTGGCCGGGGGTGAAGGAATGGCTGACCGCGTGCATGCCGTCGCGCAGGGTCGTGTCGATGATGCGCGGCGCCTTCACGGTGCCCTCCCCTTCCCGAGCATGACGGCGGCACAGTCGTCGCCGATGCGCAGGGCCGCGCTCGTCATGATGTCGAGGTTCCCTGCGTAGGCTGGAAGATAGTCCCCGGCGCCCCTCACCTGGATCATGGTGCAGACCTTCTCGCCGTCGAAGGTCGGTTCGAGGATCAATTCGTAGCCCGGCACGTAGCCCTGGATCTCCCTGACTCGCCTTCGAACCGACTCGGATATTCGCCCCAGGTCCGGATCCTTGACGCTCGCGTAGATGGTGTTGCGCATCAGGATGGGCGGTTCCGCGGGGTTGAGGAGGATGATGGCCTTGCCCCGATGCGCCCCTCCGATGCCCTCGATGGCCCTCGCGGTGGTGTGGGTGAACTCGTCGATGTTCTGCCTCGTGCCCGGACCGGCGCTCCGCGAGGCGATCGTGGCGACTATCTCGGCATAGTCCACCTCCTCCACCGAGGAGATCGCCTCCACGATGGGGATGGTCGCCTGCCCACCGCAGGTGACGAGACTGATCACGTCCGCACCCGCGGCCATCGCACCGTTGACAGCCGGAACGATGGCTAGGCCCACCGAGGCGGGCGTGAGGTCTATGGCCTTTTTGCCGAAGGCGCGGTAGCGGGGCGCGTTCGCGAGGTGGGCCTTGGCGCTCGTCGCCTCGAATACGATGCGTATCGTCGTGTCGGCGAGCATTTCCTCCATTCCAGTCGCGCTCGTCCTACAGCCGAGCTCCGCGGCCATTCGGAGCCCTTCCGAGGCCGGGTCGATGCCGACGACAAAAGCGAGCTCCATGAAGCGGCTCCGCTTCAGGATCTTGAGCATGAGGTCGATGCCGATGTTGCCCGGACCGACGATGGCGACCCGGCCAAGGCGACCCGGCTTTACAGCCAACTGGC
>JBAXTA010000557.1:0-1722 GCA_037130415.1 Spirochaetota bacterium | reverse complement strand
GGGGGTCGAGAGCGCCAGGATGCCCCCGGAACGGAGAAGGGCCGCTGCGTTGCGAAGCACGGCATCGACGTTGTCGAAGTGCTCTACCACGTACCACATCGACAGGGCATCGAAGGGACCGCCGAGGCTTTCTATGGCACTCGTGTCGGAAAAGTCCCCCGCAATGGCGGGCAGCCCGAGCTTGTCCCTGACATAGCGGGCTGCATCGACCGAAATGTCGATGCCATAGGCCTCGTGCCCATGCCCGCGGGCAGCCTCCATGAAGGGCCCGTAGGCGCAGCCCACGTCGAGAAGCGACAGTCCTCTCGTCCGGGCCAGTACCTGGCCGGATGGTCTCAGGGCTGCGCCATGCTTGCCTGTGGCTGAACCCGCTTGGCTGGTAGCGCCAGAAAGGGCTTCAATGCGCTCGAGCCGTCCCTCGGCCATCGCCACAAGGCTGGACCAGTCGTCGAGGTAGCTCCTCCCGTACTGCCTGCGGTATTCCTCGAAAAAGTAGTCCTTGGTGTAGGGAGCAGAGCGCTTCGAACCAAAGCGCGTGAGGTAGAGCATCCCGCAGTCGGGACAGCGGAAGTAGCTCCGCGAAGGGCTGCGCCAGAGTGCCAGGCGTTCACGGCAGCCGCAGGCCGGGCAGTTCACAGGGCCTGAGACTTCCAGGGAACCTATGAAGGCCGCGAGGGATTCGGGCTCCCTCGGAAGAATGGCCGCAACTCTGGCCAGGACCTCCTGTGGCTTGTGCAGGAACCTGGCAAGGGCCCCTCGCCGCGCCCTCCTGACCCCCAGTTCGGGAAAGCCTGCGACGCGAGAAAGGCGCTGGTGGTAGCTACTTGGATTGAGGAGGATGACCCCGCAGCCTGCCCAGGCCGCTTCGAAGGCAGTGAGCCCGAACTGCGTGAGCACGAGGTCCCAGGTGTGGAGGTGCTCCTTGAGATCCTGTACCGCAGCGATGACCGGAACGCCCTCGAGCCCCTGGGGGAGCAGGCCAGCATGGAGGGCACCGGACACGATGGTGATATCAGCCGCATTGACGAGCCCGGTTGCAAGGAGATCCCTTGCCAAGGGTATGGACAGTCCTGCTGGGTCCTCTCCGCCGAAAGAAAGGAGGATCCGGCGGAAGTCCGTGGGCCTGGGGCGCCGCTTCTGGGGAAGATCGAGGAAGCCTGCCGAAACGCGGTTTGCGGCAGGGAGAGTCTGGTCAAAGCTGCGCTTGGCCCGGGGGAGGATGTCGATGAGGTAGGTGGCTGCCGACCGGGCAGATCCTCCCTCGTCGAGGGCCAGGACCGGAGCGATGCCTTCCCAGAAGCGCAGCTCCTCGAGGGAACTGGCCCGGCGGTCAAGGACGACCAGGTCCGCTCCAAAGGCCTGGCTCGGCTCGTCGATGATCCTGATGCCCTCCAGCTCGCGGGAGTATGCAAGGGTAAGTTCAGCTGCACTCCAGGAATCGCTGGTCTTGGCTGCGGGCAGGTACACCGCTGCCGCCGGACCGAGGGCGCGCGCGAGCCGGAAGCAACGGACTATGTGGCCCGAGCCATTCCCCTTGGTAACCGAGGGGACGATTACGATATGCATCGTCAGGTTCCCGCCTTTGCCTGGTTTCCGGAAGCGGAACGCCAATGTTGCTGCTTCCATCAGGATTGACAATCTCCTCTTCTGTGATAAGATGATAGGTTACATGAATCGTCGTTTCTGTAATCCCGTACATATTTACCAGCTTAACTTTCCCAA
>JBAXTA010000556.1:0-1728 GCA_037130415.1 Spirochaetota bacterium | reverse complement strand
CAGCAACTTTAATAATTTATATATGAATGATCTTTTTGATTTAACCGGGAAAGTGGCCCTCATCACCGGCGGAACCCACGGAATCGGCATGGCAATCGCAAAAACCCTTGGTGCTGCAGGTGCCAAAATCTGTGTCAACGACCTTTCAGACGAAAAACTTGAAGCCTGCAAAGTTGAATACAGTAAGGTTGGACTGAATGTTTTTACCCTCAACTTCGATGTTACCAACGAGGAAGCAGTCGACAAGGGACCTTGAGACAGGCATCGAGGACAGCATCGGAAACCTGGTCGCAGAGCTTGTCGGGGTGGCCTTCACCCACCGACTCCGAGGTAAAAAAGTATCGTGACATGATCGCTCCTTTCTTTGTCTTCAGTATCGGTATGAATCGGTCTTGAAGGGACCGGTCTTGGGGATGCCAATGTACGCGGACTGCTTTTCGCTCAGCTCGGTGAGCACGGCGTTCAGCTTGCCGATGTGCATCCGGGCGACTTCCTCGTCGAGCTGGCGGGAGAGTACGGTTACGCCAGGCTTAGCGCTTTCCCGCGACTTCCACAGCTCGATCTGGGCCAGGACCTGGTTGGTAAAGGAGGTTGACATGACAAAGGAGGGATGGCCCATGGCACAGCCCAGATTGACAAGGCGGCCCTCGGCCAGGAGGATGATGGAATGGCCATCAGGGAAGAGGTAGCGGTCAACCTGGGGCTTGATGTTGATGCGCGTGACTCCCGGAAAAGCGAAGAGGTCGGCAACCTGGATCTCGTGGTCGAAATGCCCGATGTTGCAGACGATAGCCTGGTCCTTCATCTTCTTCATGTGCTCAATTGTGATGATATCGACATTGCCGGTAGCGGTCACGAAGATGTCGGCCCGCGAAAGGGCGTTCTCCACTGTTGTGACCTCGTAGCCTTCCATCGCTGCCTGGAGGGCGCAGATGGGGTCGATCTCGGTGACGATGACGCGGGCGCCCTGGCCACGGAGGGACTGGGCGCAACCCTTGCCCACGTCACCGTAGCCACAGACCACTGCGATCTTTCCGGCGAGCATCACATCGGTTGCCCGCTTGATGCCGTCGATGAGGGACTCCCTGCAGCCATAGAGGTTATCAAACTTGCTCTTGGTTACGGAGTCATTCACGTTGATGGCCGGGACGAGGAGCTTGCCTTCTTCGGCCATCTTGTAGAGACGGTGCACACCCGTGGTCGTCTCCTCCGAAACGCCCTTCCAGTCCTTTTCGACCTCATGCCAGCGCCTGGGGCTCAGCTTGAGGATGGCCTTGAGGCGGTCCACGAGGGCCTGTTCGTCGGCATTGTCACATTTCCGCTCGAGGACTGCAGGGTTGTTCTCCGCCTCGTAGCCGAGGTGGATCATGACGGTCGCATCACCGCCGTCATCGACGATGAGCTGGGGACCTTTGCCCCCGGGAAAGCTCAAGGCCTTGTCCAGGAGATCCCAGTATTCCTCGAGGCTCTCTGCCTTCCAGGCGAAGACTGGCACTCCTTCCGGCTTGTCCGCGCTGCCCGAGCCCACGACGACAGCTGCGGCCGCATGGTCCTGGGTCGAGAAGATGTTGCAGCTCGCCCAGCGCACATCGGCGCCGAGGATCTTGAGGGTTTCGATGAGGACCGCCGTCTGTACGGTCATGTGGAGCGATCCAGTGATGCGCACGCCCTTCAGGGGCTGGGCCTTGCCGAAACGCTCGCGGGCTGCCATGAGCCCGGGCATTTCCT
>JBAXTA010000555.1:0-1735 GCA_037130415.1 Spirochaetota bacterium | reverse complement strand
GTAAAAAAACTCACTGACCAGCATGTGCTGATGGGCAATGCCCTAAACCGTTCGCAGGCTCCATATCGGGTGCTTGATATCAACTTCAGCAAATAGCCTGGATGCAGCAAAACGGAATCGAGGATGTGTGGAGTTCCGATTCCACTGCGTTACATCGAGGCTACTTGCTAATTAATGCACTCATTTTGACAATTTTAGTCAAAAAAGACTCTTTAGCGAGAAATATTCATCATTCGCCTTTAACAAAGTGAGTTACCAAATGCACCGTAAACCTGGCGTGGCGCGGAGTTTTCCATCCGCAGTAATAAGAGGTGCTTGATGTGTTATAGCGGTCGCCGCAATTAATCTGTCGCCCGGATCACCATGGGCAACGATACCGCTTTCAGCCAAGACAGCAATGGTAGGTGTGAGCTGGAGAATAGTTAAATCAAGCGAGTCAACAATGTCTTCCATGTAAGACGTGGAGGTATGTTGCATCGGTAAGACCAGACGATTTTTGCGAAACAGCAAAGCAATTTCCCAAAAACTAATGGCGGCACAGGCAAGATCACCTTGTGCTCGGCCGTTTTCCAGTGCTTCGAGGGCTGGAGCGGTTAAACGATCCCTGCAATCTGCCCAAAAAAGCAGGATATTGGTATCACAGATTGTCAGCATCGCCCGTCCATTCTTCATCCAAGGGGGCGAGAATATCACCGATAATGACTGTGCCGCGCAAGGCTTCCAGGCGTTTTAAGGCTGCTTCACGTTGGCTTTCTTTGCGATCCGGCACGATACGGGCTATGGTTTTGCCATGCAAGGTAATTGCAATTTCTTCACCTTGTTGTACTTGCTTAAGATAGTCAGGCAAGTGCTGGCGTAATTCGGTGACATTGACTGAGTTCATACACACTCCTATTCTGTACAGTATTTATGTACATTATAGGCATTCGATTTTGGAAAGTAACTCTTTTAAATGACTACCAACTTAAGACGAGACACTAAGCAGCAAAATGATTCGCCAAATGCCAAAAATCCGTCATTCCGGCAGGGATGCCGGAATCCAGTCACACGGATGTGAAACTGTAATTTGGCATAGACCCTAAATCATGCGGCAACGTTATCGGAAAGTTACCATTCATGGCACTGGATACCGGCATCCTAGCCGGTATGACGGCGTTAACTAAAATTTCTTGTCCCGGCTTAAGGTAACTCGCAATAAATACCCCCCAATCATTGCCTGACTCTGGGAGCTCCACTGACTTAATGATTCCTGCAACGCTGTGTACGAAGTATGTGGAGACTTATTACGAATTGCCTAAAGGGTGGAGTACAAACCTAGGTTTGTACTCCGAATTGGCACGTCACTGCTATTAAGTTAAGCGGGTGGCGATAATAAAGTGGGGGCTTATTTATTGCGAGCTGCCTAAGCGGGCAGCCAAAACTACAAAGCAAGTAGCATCGAGGCTGTGAAGCGCCGATTATCCCCGACTGCAATGCGTTACATTGAGGCTTGCTTGAAAAAGTCTTGAGCCTGAAGTTCGGCCTGGTATGGAAGAGAGTCCAGCACACCTAACCGAGACGCCATGAACGCCCCGCAGGCATTGGCATAGCGCAGAGCTTCCGCCAGCGGCGTACGGTTACATAGTTCAATACATAGTCCGCTTGCGAAAGCATCCCCTGCGCCAATGCTATCCACAGATTGAATTTCAAACGCATGAGCCTGGTGAATTAAGCCATGGCGCTCAAATGCCAAGCT
>JBAXTA010000554.1:0-1736 GCA_037130415.1 Spirochaetota bacterium | reverse complement strand
GACCTTGCCATTGTCCTTGGCAGCACCGATGGATCCAACGACAGACTGCGAGGAACCGGTCAGGATGTCCGCGCCGCTGGCGATGTGGGTCTTGGCGGCTGTTGTCATGAGGGCAACGTCGGAGAAGGAACCCGTCCAGGTCTTGGCGACGGCGATGTCCTTGGAAACTGACTGGACGCCCTGCACGAAACCGTCGATGTAGGTCTTCGCATCTCCAACTTCGATGGGGCCGGTCACGCCGACCTTCTTCGACTTGGTGAGCATGGCGGCGATGACGCCGTTGATGTAGCCGCCCTGTTCCGCAGCCGCGGTATAGGCGTAGACGTTGGCCAGGCCGAAGGTGTTCACGTCCGTTCCCCAGGCGAAGGTCGTCTCGGGGAAATCGGGTGCGACGTCCTGGACGGAGGAGCCGTACTGGGAGCCGTGGGCGATGACAATGTCAAAGCCCTGGCCCGCATAGTCGCGGAGGGCCGCCGCCGCGTCCGGCACCTTGAACATGTTGTCCGTGTACTTGAGGACGAGGGCGCTCTCGCCACCCATCTCCTTCTGGACCGTCAAAAGGGCGCCCCACATCGACTGGCTGAAGGCCATGTCCGTAGTCGCGCTCGGCATGATGACGGCGATGCGGAGAGGCGCGGCTGCGACTCCCAGCACGGTGGTGGCGATCAACGCCACGGCGATCGCGATTCTTCTCACATTCATCCTGATCTCCTTCCCCTGTCCGGGTACAAAACCTGATGCGGTCCACCGCCGCGCCCCTGCGCCGCGATGTCCGCTCGATACAAGCAATTACGAGTGATGAGCCTCAGTTCTCCGACCGGTCGAAGGGCTTGTTGAGGGCAGCCGGCTGGCGGGCGCGGTTGGCCGTCATCATGAGCGCAACGATGGTCAGGATATAGGGTAGCATGACTGCCACGCTTGCGGGCAGGTTCACCCCGAGCACCTGCATCCAGAGCTGGATGGAGTTCACGGCGCTGAACAGAAGGGCTCCCCCGAGCACGCCGATGGGGCTCCAGCCTCCGAAGTAGACCAGGGCCACCGCGATGAAACCCTGGCCCGCGGTAAGGTCGTCCTGGAAGAGGTTGAGGAGGGAGATCGAGAGGGAGGCACCTGCTATACCCGCCAGGATCGCCCCGATGCAGACCGCCAGATAGCGGATGGCTACCACGTTGATGCCCAGGGAGTCAGCTGCCGCCGGGTTCTGTCCTACTGCCTTGAACTTGAGGCCAAGGTTCGTTTTTTCAAGGACGACCCAGGCGAGGGGGACGAGGAGGAAGGCGCCGTAGACCAGCACTGAATTGTTGAACAGGATCGGTCCGATGAAGGGGATGGCCGAGAGGATGGGGATGGAAACTGGCTGGAAGCCCTGCACGGTCTTGACCGTGCCCACGAGTACCTTGAACAGGAGGCTCGACATGCCGAGGCCGAACATGTAGAGGCCGATGCCGCTGACGCCCTGCTCCGCCTTCAGCGTGACGCTTATGAGGGCCATGATCAGTCCCATCGCGAGGCCGATGGCGGCTGCGGCCAGGAGGCCCAGCCAGAGGTTGCCCGTCATGAGGGTTACAAAGAAGGCCCCGAAGGCCGCGAGCAGCATGATGCCATCGACGCCGAGGTTCACGACGCCGGCAGTCTGGGCGAAGGTCTCCCCGATCGCCGCGTAGAGGAAGGGAGTCGCCAGGGCGATCATGCTGTTGAGCACGCCGGTGAGGACATTGAGCGAGAACAGGCCCTTC
>JBAXTA010000553.1:0-1741 GCA_037130415.1 Spirochaetota bacterium | reverse complement strand
CTCAACGCTCGGCCTCTTCTATATCATCGAAGACCTGTTCCAACTTACGAGCCTTGCTTTTGGGTTTAGCGTCCATACCAACTTCTACATCAATCGCATCCAAGACCACGAAGCCTACATTCAGATTGATTGTGGCTTCAAACGCTTTGAGTGGTCCCGCACGGCGGATCTTAACCGAGGAGATAATCATTCGACCCTCAGATAAGTCTTTATCAATGTATGTGGAAAGAATCAGGTCGGCGGTCTTGTCAAACTCAGAGAACTGATTGACTCCGGTCATATCCCAGATGCCACCAGTATCCTTGGCCTCCTCGTACCCCTTTCGATTACCCTGAATGGGGGTGAGGAACACGACCCCTCGGCCTTCGCCAAACTGTAATGCAGTCTGCTTTGCATCCTTGATGTTCTCTTCCATCTCAGCTTTCGAGTCCCTAGAAGTGGTGGAGCAGAGTGCAAGGTAATCGATGAATAGAAGGTCAATTGGGGTTGAGTGATCAATGACTTCAGCCATCATCTTAATGGCTGGCCAAGTGTTACCCTCCATCGGCTGTCTGATAATCAAGCGGCCGGGGAGATTTTCGAGATCTGGCAGAACCACATCTCTGAGAAATCGTTCTTCTTCATCTGAAAAGTCACCATCCTCAAAGCTCTTTCTGCATAGTGCAAACTTACTTCCGGCAAATTTTTCATGCTCAGAGTGGATGAGTCCGTAGATAATTCGTTCTTCATCATAGGACTGCTCTAGGGTGATGTGGAGGACATTAAATCCAGCTAGGGCCGCATTATACGCCATAGTTCTACAAAGAGTAGATTTACGCTGACCCGCATACCCCAATACCCCTACGAAGTCTCCTCGCTTGATGGGAACATGAGCGTCTATCTTACGGATTCCAGTACGGATTCGGAGATTACCAGCAAGGCGGTCAGCTTTATTCTTCTCATAAATACCAAAAAGCTCTCTGGCTGTATCGTTTAGCGCACCCGATGTGGCCTGTCTGACTCTAGCGGATAAGCCGTTTTCAAGCTGCTCTGTCAGAAACTTCGCCGCATCCATAGGACCGGAGTAAACTTTTTTGGTTTTGGGGTCAGTCCACGGCTCTCCACTATTGATTTTCCTGGAGATTTTAAGGGCGTGGTGAAGCTTTTCACCTTGCCACTCCTCCACCATATCACTCAAAAGTTGACCGAGATCCTGAGTGCTGTGGATTACTAGGGCTTCTTGCTCTTCATACTGACCCAATAGCTCTAACGTACCGGGCTGATTAGTCTTACGCTCTAGCGTCTCTTTGAGGATCTGTAATGATGGAGCAGACTTTTGGTTGAACCAGAAGTTGTGGATTTGGGAGAGAATTTCAATCTGCTGACTAGAGCTTATCTTTCTGATGGATAGGAAGTTGTCGGCCAGCCAGCCACACGCCTCTGTAGCCCGTTCGGTTTCGGGCTCAGAATCGTCATGTCTAATTAGGTTATGGAACAGTCTCCAAAAACTCACAGGTACCTCTGGTATCGTGTCAGTCTGTTTTGCAGACCCACACAGTATCTAATACCCAGTTTCGTTCTAAGCGAGGTGAGCATTACCGAACCTCAATCGAGTCCAACCACCACTGCGGGAGGATTGATTCCGCATCCTTCATAAAGAATCCGAAATCCCCATCCAAAATGTAGCTGGTGGCATGATCATCGGCAGACCGGATGGAGCGGCCAAGGGACTGAACGAGTGTGAGGGCGGTCTGCAACCGAT
>JBAXTA010000552.1:0-1748 GCA_037130415.1 Spirochaetota bacterium | reverse complement strand
CGTACCCGTAAGGGTGGCGTAGATGGTATCGGATGCGCCTGAACCTGGGGCTGTGTAACTCGATGGCGTGATTGATCCAGTTGCACTCCAAATTGTTGAATTGTACGTTCCCGAGGCGTTTTGAGGGGCTCCCCCACTGACCGTTAGAGTCTCTCCCCATACCGCTGAATTGTAATTAGTGGTGATTGCCGTTACGGATGCGGTATTAAACGTAAGACTTGCAGTTTTGGATACATTGGTGGAGCTTTGAGTAAATGTAAGGGTGGCCCCAACACCGCTATACCCCCAGGACCACACCCCGGTGGTGTAGATACCGCCGCCAGTAGTGGAGGTCCAAGATCCGGCTGGACCGTTGGCGGTTGGTTGGGTTCCCGTGTATAGTGTGGTAAAGGCGGCGGTGTCGCCGATGTTGAGTGTTTTGGTTGTGGGGGTTAGAACATCAAACGATTCCGGCACACCCACAATACGGAAATCAGATAGGGTGATTTCAGCGATGCCTATCGTGGCACCAGAGGTAGGAGTTCCTGGCCTGTTCCCTCTCTGACCTCGTATTCTAAATTGTAGGGAGGTACTCACCCAGTCTGGATTGCCCGTAAATGGTAGAGAATAGGTGCCGGTAAGATCGAACGTGTTCTGACTTATACCTGTGTCCACAGAGAGTAGGGGATTCCATGAGGTTCCGTTAAAGTACTCAACGACCATGGAAGATGCGGTGTATACACCTGTGAGTTCATTCATTCCAGGGACTACTTGGCCAGCGGCCACTACAACAGTAATGGTGTAGCTGGCCCACGGTGCAGTCTTTGTAAATCCAGTTCCTGTATAATAAAACTCTGTGCTACTCGTACTGGCTAGAGTCCCCTGTGGAGGTGCGCCAGACAAGGAGCCAGTAAGTAATCCACCACTTGGGCTCCAACTCGAAGGATATATTTGCGTAGTCATCTACTTCTCCAATTAACTAGACACGGAGGCGGAAAGGGTGATCTGGTATTCCATGCCATAAGCCATTGCCACAACAATCGTGTCATTGGGGTTGCCACCATTAAGGGACACACCATCTAAATATGGAACTACTGGAGTATCGGTCTCAGGATGAATGGGGAGCATCTTGCCATCTGCATTTGTGTACAGGGCCATCAACGACACAATAGAGGTTGAGGCAGGGCTGGTCTTTTGTCCTGCTCCAGACGAACCCCATACGTATTTACCCGCAACACTACCGGACACCTCTTTCTCGGCAGTCGTAAGGGTTCCGGGTCCGTCATTTACTGTAGTAAATAGGGGACTTCCACCAGACTTAACTACTGAACCCGCTAGGGCAGAGGTCACCGCATCCGATGTTGTGTATAATGCTGAAAGGCTGAAGCCTTTTCTCAGCATATTGTTTTCCATGCCACTGAAGCTGTTACGTTCAGTGTTGCTGAAGAGGTAGGCTTTTATCTGAAGAATATCTCCGGTTTTGAGTGGGATTTGACGGCTGACTGATACGGTGACTGAATCTCTTGTACTTGGAGATTCATCAGTCGCCAAGGCTCTACCATTGACACAGATCTCAATCGTGCGATTGAATGGAACAGATGAGGCTTCAAAAGTGAAATCCCCCGTAATGTTGTATGTTCCGGTAGTTTGAATGACAAACCTATCAGGGGTTATGACGTTGTTAATGATGTCAATTTCGGTTACGTTGAAACGTAAAAGAGATTTTTCGTAGGGCTTGATGAGTTGAGGAACATCGCTACTGACCTTTA
>JBAXTA010000551.1:0-1786 GCA_037130415.1 Spirochaetota bacterium | reverse complement strand
ACGATCATCGCTATATGCTGACTGGCCAGAAAAACACCTGGGGCTGTTTTTGCGAACTGCATCTCAGGAAGTTTGGTGATGTCACTGGAAGGACTTGGACGCGGCTAGAATTGAACAAGGCACTATTGGAAGACCAGCAAATCCGCGTTCAGTGGATTGATTTTCTCGGAGAACGGCTTGTCGAAATCGCCAAAATAATCAGTTCATCCGTGCACCGTGTCAACCCGGAAATTGAAGTTGGCATGATGGTTCCATGTGTCCATCCGCTGCCGGCGATGGGGCATACTGTTAAAAATATGATGAAGGCTTTTTCGCCCGAGGGAATTCCCCTGGTGCGGCCATGCATAGGACCATACAGCGATCACGATCGGAGGCAGATAATTCCCGGATTGTTCTATCTTGAATTCATAGGATACCTGCTTGGAGATAACGCTGTCTACACACCGGAAATTGAAACCACGCCGTTCTCCCGTTTCTCCAAAAGCATGACGACAGTAAGATTTCACATTACACAATGTTTGTTGAACCGGATGAACAATCCGGCTATTTCCCTTTGCGGCTATTCCGGAGATTCTCCATATTTCGAACCGGCGTTCGTTGATTTACTTGCCCGAAGCCGTGGATTTTTTGAAGGTGTCCGTGCAAATGCCCCAGGCCGTGGCTCCCGTAAAGGAATTCAGTTGATGTGGGATTTCAATGCGCCCAAAGCTTCAACTCGTGCCGTTGATTCCGTGACCGATTTTTACTGGCCGTCATTTGTCGTGCATGACATTCTTGGCAACAGCGGCTTCCCCTGCACTTATGACGAGTCTCCTGTAAAATTCCTAGTCGGAGATACAGCTTATGCGCTGACGGAGGAGCATATCTCTGAACTGCTAAAGTCGAACTTGGTGCTTGACGCGACCGCTGCCCGTGCGCTGGCAAAACGCGGTTTTGCCGAGCAGATAGGCTGTTGTGTCGGTGATGCGGTTAAAGAATTTGCCGCTGAAGAATGTATTGATGAGAAATATTTTGGTCAGTATGCAGGCGCCTATATCCCGCTTAAAGGTGTTCCGCTCAAAAGTGTTTTAACTTTGAAGCCGTCAAATGATGCCGTTGAAATATCCCAAATTGTAAATCATGATCTGAAGAAAATCGCGCCCGGCGTAATATTGATTAAGAATGCATCAGGAGGAAAAATCACGACACTGCCATATGCCATTGGCCCGATAGACAGCGATCTGAGACACTTCATCTGCTATCAGCGTCAATTTATGTTCCGCCGTATTTTTGACTGGATGAATCCGGAATCTGTGCCGGTTTTCGTGGAGCATCCCAGTGACTTTGCGGTTCAATGCTGGGACGATGGGAAGAGCCTGATGTGCTGCATTAACAATCTGTCTTATGACGATGCTGAACACATAGTCATCAAGTTTAATGCAGGGACATTAAACATTGCCAATGCTTCGTTTATTGCGGAGGACGGAAGTGTAAAACCTTTGTCTCCGTTTGTGGACGACTTGTCTTCTTCCGGCGAAACAAGATGGCGGATAAAAAATAATTTCCATATATTCACACCGTTTATAATCATCATGAATAAAGGTCAATGACAAAAAGTATTGGAAGAGAAGAAAGAGGAAAACCAGAAAGTGCAGAAGAAAAGATGTTCACCACTAATCGACACTAATCAGGCACTAACAAGAATTAAAATACAAACCTTGCTGTGAGTTTTATTTTGCAACAAAATAAAATTCACAGCAAATATTCGTTAGTGTTAAATTAGTGAAGATTAGTGGTTAAAGAATCT
>JBAXTA010000550.1:0-1787 GCA_037130415.1 Spirochaetota bacterium | reverse complement strand
CTGGCTACAGCAACAGGCTTTGCAGCGCTGGTACGCTTCGGAGCCGGGGCTTCAGAACCTGAGGAGAGGTCCTTTTCGAGGGCAGCCATGTCATCAAAACCCGCCTCTGATGCATCGGAAGGGTCAAGCGAATTATCGGAGCCCATGACCTCGGCAAAACCGGCATCGGAGGATTCTTGGAATTCAGGGGCCTGGATGGTGTCGTCAAACTGGAGATCGATGTCAGGGGCCTCGAATCCAGCATTTTCATCGCTCGAGGTGAATTCACTGGCAGCGGGTTCTTCTTCATTGTCCATGAACTCATCGCCTAGGTCGTGAGTGAGGTCGCTGGCAGGGCCCTTTGAAGGAGCTGATGAATCGATATCAAGAAAATCAGCGGATACATCTTCGAGTTCCTCATTCTTTGGAGCGCCTGGCGTGGTGAAATCTTCGAGTGGCGGAAGCTCCTCATCAGGCTCAAAGGGCTCGGGAGTTCCTTCAGCAAGTCCTTCTATCTGCGACAGATCAATTTCCGTAGAGGGATTGATATCCGGGGCAGAGAAGCCCGAATCGAGATCATCCATTGTAAAATCGAAATCGTCTGACTCCTCGACAGCCGAGGCGTCCTTGGTTGCCAGCTTGCCAGCATTGCTTGGCGTTTCCCCGGAAGGTTCGAAGTCCTTCATGTCGGGAAGTGACATGAAACCGTCATCAGGTTCCGGAACCTTGTCCGCCGACGATGGGCCATTTGAACTTTCTTCGATTTCGTCGAAGGATCCCAGGAGCTTTTCCTCCTCTTCACTGAGGAAGGAGTCCTCGGGCAGGCTTTCGTCTTCTTCAGGCAGGCTGAAGTCGTCGAGACCCATTTCGAGGTCTTTACCCCCCGAGATATCCTCGGGTTCTGCCTTGACCCAGACGCCATACTGCTCAAGTTCGTCCTTTTTGCCGGACGTACCTGATCTCTTGGCTGTGGGATCGGTTTCGGGACGTGCTGCCATGTCTACTCCGTATTGAGACGGTCGTTCAAATGAATATCGGCAGAAATTCCATCCATATTGATGACCACTTCTACTGTATGTCTCGCTTTTCCCCTTGTCAATGCGAGGCTGGCCCGGGTCGAGGGCGAGGCTGGCCCGGGGCCAAGGCCATAATGGCCAGAGACCACGGCAGCGGAATCGCTGTTCCGGGTCATGGAAATGGATTTGCCTTCCGAAAATTGGAGGATGAAAAGGACTCTCGCCTCCAGGGCGATCACTGCGGTCTGGATCGCCTTTGGCAGTTACTCGCTGCTTGCCATAACCACAGGCCCCGGCGGCCTCTTCGCATGGCAAGCCATGGGCAAGAGCATCGATTCGATGCGGGCCAACATGGAGACCTTGAAGGAGCGGAATCTTGAGCTCAGTTCCGATTTTGCCTCACTTCGCTCCGACCCCGACCGGGCCCTGCGTGAAGCAAGGGCACTGGGATATCTTCCCGAGGGCGAATACGAAATAGTCCTTTCTTCAGAAGGACATACCTTGAAAAAGCCTGCGGGACCCGGGGAGGCGCGTAGCTTCGAACGGCCCGATTCAGCTCCGGATAGCTTGGTAAAAAGCATTGCACTTGGGCTTGGTCTCGTGTACTTCGTACTTGTCCAGGTTCCTGGAGTAGCGGACATGAAAGGCTCGAAAACACGGCGCAAGCCAGTCCGGCCTTCCAGTAGCCGAGAAAAGCCGAAGACGGATGGGCCATTACCGGATATCGCTCCGGTGACCTAGGAGCCTGTCGGACTTAGGATTTTGGCGGAGGGCGAGAGAGCCTAACGCTGA
>JBAXTA010000055.1:0-17401 GCA_037130415.1 Spirochaetota bacterium | reverse complement strand
CACCTGGCAAGACACTGACGATGACGCTGGGAATCAACAACTACACCTCCTGGGTGACCGAGCCGCTGGTCAAGGAGAAAAGTGACATTGAAATAATCGAAAGGTATGCGACCATTCCGCTCTGCGACGTCGAGGCTGTCAACAAGGAGGCCCAGGAGTTCGGCGACCGCGGCCTTATCCGCGGCCACATCCCCTGTTTTGACGTATTCGGCCAACCGGGTTGCTGGCAGGATGCCTGCTGCCTCTTCGGAACCGAGAAAATGATCATGGAGACCTTTGATGACCCTGCCTGGGTCCATCAATTCCTGGGCATCCTCGTGGCACGGAAGCTCGGCTACATAGCATCGATGAAGGGCGCAAGGTTCGATCTCAACGAACTGGGTGGCGGAGACGGTTCCACGACCCTGATCTCTCCCAAGCTCTTCAACGAGTTTGTCGCGCCCTATGACTCGAAGCTCATCGCCGCAGCCCACGAGGCGGGCCAGCGCATCGTCTACCACACCTGCGGCGGAATGATGCCCATCCTCGAGGACATCGCGGCGATGAAGCCCGACGCGATGGAGACTTTCACCCCTCCGGAAATGGGCGCGGACGTCGATCTCAGGGAAGCCAAGCGCCGGATCGGTGACAGGGTCTGCATGATCGGCGGATTCAACCAGGTGCACTATTTTTCCGGCTGTTCTGAAGAAGAAACCCGGGCCTACGTCCGTCGCTGCTTCCAGGAGGCGGGTGAGGGCGGAGGCTACATTCTTGCACCCTCGGACCACTTCTTCGACGCAGATCCAAATCTCATCATGGCCTTCGCCGATGAGGCAAGGAAATGCATATATTGATGACCACTATGGCGGCGCCGGGTGGCTGAAGGATGCTGCCCGCCCGCTGCAGGGTGGGGGCCGTCGGCTCCTGCTGCACGAACCTGTAGACGTGGAGGGAATCGATGGCAGGATTGAAGAAGCTCAGCGAGCAGGAACTGGCCTATTACAACACTGAAGGGCCAGTTCGACGAGGGCCTCAAAAGGCCGATGCTCCTCAAGGAAAACCAGGCCAGCCTCCATCATGCCAAGCTCATCCATGGCAGTCCCTCGAACACCAGCGCGCGCTGGCGCACAGGTTATACGATGCGCTACATTGCCTCATCGACCCGGCTGCCTCCCGACAATCTTGCCAAGCACCAGCTCTACCACGCACGCGGCAAGGACCATGGGGTCAACCGCTACGGCGACCCGGGCACAACCTATCCTGGGCTCCTGCTCAACCGCAAGATTCGCGGGCATTGAGGGCAGGAACAGCGGCTGACGAATCGAAGAAGAAATAATTATGATCGCCGTCCGCCTCGGGATCCAAGGGAAAGTTGGCCCCGAGGTCCTTGCGGTCCCTTTCCCCTTTCGCCCCTTCGAAGTATCATGATCGCATGCATAGCAAAGACCCAATGCGCCAACCTGACCCAGGATCCCCGGAGTTGCTCTCGGTCGACACGGTAAAGGAACTCTGGTCACGGACCTACAACACCGAGGGCAAGCCCGACTGGTCGCATATCTTTCCCCACTATCATCCCGACGTGGTGTTCCAGGATTCCATCCAGCGCGTGGAAGGCAAGGAAGCGTTCATCGCGCTTTGCGACAGGCTCACCAAGCGCTGCGAGCAGCTGCGCATGGACATCCACAGGGTGGCCCAGGGCGGGGACTCGATCTTCCTTGAGTGGACGATGACCATGATGTTCCGGAAATTCCCGAGCACCCCCATGTATGGCTCCACCAAGCTGACCCTCCACGCTGACGGGAGGATCATCGCCCAACGCGACTACTACGATCTCTGGGGCGACATCTTCAATGGCATTCCGGGATTCAGGAAGGGCTACCGCGGTTTCATGCGGAAGTACTTCGGATGAGGGAAGGGGTGAGCGCGTGAAGCGGGAACTCCCCGAAGAGCTGCAATTCCTGGCCAGCCGCAAGGCTGTCCAGAAGAGCAGCGAAGCCTCGATGAAGGGGAAGTGCTGTGTCGTTACCGGCTCGACCTCCGGGGTCGGGCTCGAAGCTGCAAGGCGGCTGGCTGCCGGAGGTGCCGACCTCGTCATGGTCTGCCGCAACCGGGAAAAGGCCGAGCCCATCCGTGCAGGCCTCGTTGCGCGGCATGGGATCCGGGCAGACCTGGTAGTCGGCGATTTCTCCGACCTCGGTTCGGTGCGCAGCGCGGCTGCGGAGGTCCTGGCCGCCTGTCCGCACATCGATGTCCTGATCAACAACGCGGGTCTCCATTCCACCCGTCGCATCATGACCAACGCGGGCCTCGAACTTACCTATTGTGTCAATCACCTTGCCTCCTTCCTGTTTACTTCCCTCCTCCTCGACCGGCTCAAGGCGAGTGCTCCCGCCAGGATCATCCAGGTGAATTCCGAGGGACACCGCTTTGGTGGCCTTGATCTCGGGGACCTAAGCTGGAACCGGAGGCATTACACGGGCCTGCGCGGATATGGCGCCTCGAAGACAGCCCAGCTGCTCTGTGTCTGGGAGTTCGCCGACCGGCTCGAGGGCAGCGGGGTCACCATCAACGCCGTGCACCCGGGCGACGTCCGGACCAATATCGGCCAGAACAACGGCCCGCTCTACAGGCTCTTCAGCCGCCTCGTGATCCAGCCCATGCTCAAGGATCCCGCCATCTCGGGCCAGGCCCTCTACTACCTGGCGGCAGCCCCCGAAGCAGCCAGGCTCTCGGGCCGGTTTTTCCACCTGACGCTTGAGGAAAAGCCAGCCTCCCACGCCCTTGACCGCGGGCTTGGCAAGAAGGTCTGGGCTTCCAGCCAGGACCTTACCGGGCTTTTGCCAGTTCCTTGCTCGCCTGGTCGGCAGCCAACTTCCCCGTCAGGATGCTGATGGGCAAGCCAGCTGGGCTGAAGGTCCACTGACCGGCCTGCAGGACATCCTGGATGGGTGTGAGAATGGATTTCGCGATTGCGGGCAGGTCATGCACCGCAGGCTGGGGATCGTTGGTGAAGGCCCAGCCGGTGATGGCTCCATCGGCATTGCCCGTGAGTCGCTCTATGGTCAGCGGCGTGGAGTCGAAGGCCTGGATGACCGCTGCCTTCAGCCTCGGGAAAATGCCTGCGGAAAGCACCTCTACGATGCAAGCCCGACAAAAGGCCCGATATTCCTCGTACCAGCCGAGGGTAGAGACATGGCGATGGAGGGAATGCTCCATCAGGGTACTCACAATCAGGCCAGTTTTTCCCTCAGGTGCCAGGTCCGGATCGCGGAGGGCGGGACAGGAGATCTCATAGGTCGTCAGTTCAAGGTAGCGCCTGGTCCAGGCCAGGATGCGGGATCGATCGAGGGAGTACTGTCCTTCAGCCGGGGCCGGGAGCCTAAGCTCATTGAGGTCCACCGTGGAAAGTCCGAGCCGCGATGGAGTGTAGAAAAGGTGGGCGCTCGCCACCTCGGCGAAGTAGCTCCTGTCGATGTCGAGGGAAAGGAAGAGGGAGTAGACCGAGTCTCCACCCTTCTTGTCGGCGAGGACCGCCTGCCTCGCCTCCACCAGAGCGCGCTTCGCCCCTACAGGAAGTGTCGTGGCATCGAGGATGCGGTAGAGTGTCTTCTGGTCAGCTGCCCAGATGAGTTTCCTGTAGGAATGCTCAGCTCCGCCTGAGTCACGCAGGCTGTGCCTCCCGGGATCGACAGCGACGATCTCCATGCCACAGCTGATATTCCCGCCCTTGGAAAGTATGTACTGTCCGAGTTTCGCAGGGATGACACCCGTTCCGCCCTTGGGATAGAGGTAGTCGAGGTAGAGGCTGAAATAGCTCAGAGCAAAAAAGCAGGGCGTCTTTTTGAAGAAGTGCTGGTCGATGATGTCGATGAGGGCCTGGTTGGATGTAAGGGAGGCAAGGTATTCGTCGATCGGCTGTGTGAGCCGGGCGACCTTGGGCATGGTCAAGAGGTATTTCAGCATCCAGGGCAGGATGGTCTTGAAGACGTAACTGGGGTCGCTCTTGAGATCCAGAAAGAGGGGATTGTCAATGCCGTAGAGGACATCCATGTAGTCCATCACCTTGCGGATCACGGCGATGATCCGGATGACATCGGGCCTGCTTTGCGGGAATTCTCGCTCGAGGAGTGCCCGGTAGTCGGCAAGGCTGTCTCCAGAGGTTAGCCGGAGCAGTTCGGCACCGATTCCTATCGAGACCGTGCTCGGAACGAATTCAACCTCGATGCCGAGCTGCCTCAGCATGGGAAGCACGATGCCCGAATTCTCGACAGCCCGGGCGCCGCCATCGAAGGTGAAACCATCGCGTTCGAAGGAGCTGACAAGGCCGCCGGGCTTAGCTTCCTTTTCACAGACGAGGACGTCAAGTCCAGAGCGGACGAGATAGGCGGCAGCGGTGAGTCCCGCCATGCCGCCTCCCACTACCACGACATCATGCTGCTTCATATGGCAGGGATTCTTGCGTCAAGCAGCCTGCGAGGTCAAGACAAAGTTACGCGCTCTGCAACTTTGCCAGGAGCCCGATCCTCTTGTAGAGGGCCTGGAGAAAGAAGCTCGTATTGACGGTGTTGAGCGGTCCCGGAGGGATGATCCCCGCGAGGTCGGCATAATTGATACAGCGTACCCTGCTATGTGCCGGGTCCTGGACCGCCACCTCGATGCCGAAGGTATTGAGGGCCCTGATCGGTCCCTTGCTGGCCTGGGCCTCGGCGGAATAGCGGCTCCCGCCGGGGCAGGCCGCGTGGAGGATGGACTTGGACACGAAGAGTCGCGCCCCCGGATCTATCGCGTTCATGACGACGAATTCCCGTTCACGCATGAAGGGCAGCCGGGCTGCTGATCGGGCGGCTTCGAGGCGACAACCTGGTTTCCAGGAATAGCGCTCCAGGGGGGGATTCAGATGGTCACGGGGATCGCTCATCGGGTCTATGACCGCATAACCTTCGGGGGAGACAAGGTGATCGAAAAGCTCCCCGGCGGTCATTGCGATGGATCCCGTGGAACGGGTCAGGAAAACCCCCGAAGCGGCGAAGGGTCCCGTCACCAGGCAGGATTCGACCAGGCAGGAGCCGTCCTCCGGGCTTGTGCGGCCGGCATGGCTCTTCCAGCCTGGGGAAGCGATGAGGCGGTAAAACTCCTCGAAGATGGCCTGGGCAAAGGCTGCCGGCTCCGTCACGTACTGCTCAGCCATCAAGGATTCGCTTGCTGGCTTCAGCGAAACACCCATTTCCTTCTCCCCCTGGCGCAGACATCCTGTTCCGCTGCGTCTGCGATGGATACTAGCATGCGCCGCACAGCGTCAGTAGTCGATGCAGCCGTCTATGAAGCCTTGACATTGTCAGCAGCCAAACCAACAATCGTTGCTGTCCGCTTCCACCCTAACCCGTTTCCCAGGAGTTCATATGTCCGAAGGGATTACCAAGCGCCTCTCCTTCCTTGACCGCTTGCTCACCCTCTGGATCTTCCTCGCCATGGCACTCGGTGTCCTGGCCGGATCCCTGGTTCCCGGTGTCGCCGCCTTCTGGGACCGCCTGTCGGTCGGGACCACCAACATCCCCATCGCGATCGGCCTCATCCTCATGATGTACCCTCCCCTGGCCAAGGTACGGTATGACGAGGCAAAGGACGTCTTCCGGGACAGGAAGGTCCTCATCCTCTCCCTGGTCCAGAACTGGGTAATTGGTCCCATTTTGATGACCGCGCTGGCCATCATCTTCCTCGGCGACAAGCCAGAGTACATGGTCGGGCTCATCATGATCGGATTGGCACGCTGCATCGCCATGGTCATCGTGTGGAACGACCTCGCCAAAGGCGACACCGAGTACTGCGCGGGCCTCGTCGCCTTCAACTCGGTCTTCCAGGTCCTCTTCTATTCAATATACGCCTGGGTATTCGTGACACTGGTCCCTCCCCTCTTCGGCCTGGCCGGGAGCGCGGTAAACGTAAGCATTGGAGCTATCGCAAAAAGCGTCGGCATCTACCTCGGCCTGCCCTTCGCTGCCGGCATCCTGTCCTGGTTCCTCCTCCGCAGGCTCAAGGGAGAAAGCTGGTACCGCTCCTCCTTCATACCGAGGATTTCCCCGATGACCCTCGTAGCGCTGTTGTTCACGATCCTTGTGATGTTCAGCCTGAAGGGCGAGAGGATACTCGCCCTCCCCTTCGACGTGGTCAGGATAGCGATACCCCTCCTCATCTATTTCGTCGTGATGTTCCTCATCAGCTTCGCGATGGGCCGAGCCATCGGCGGCAGCCACGCCAGGACGGTCACGCTGGCATTCACGGCAGCGAGCAACAACTTCGAGCTCGCGATCGCGGTAGCTGTCGCGGTCTTCGGCCTCGGCTCGGGTCAGGCCTTCGCCGCGGTCATCGGCCCCCTCATCGAGGTACCGGTGATGATCGGCCTCGTAGGGGTAGCTGGGCGCCTGGACCCGGCATTCGGGAAAAAGGGACAGCCATGACCCGGGTCCTCTTCCTCTGCGTCCATAATTCCGCCCGCAGCCAGATGGCCGAAGCCTTCCTGAAGAAATTCGGCGGAGGCCGTTTCGAGGTCGAAAGCGCAGGGCTCGAGCCGGGGAAGCTGAATCCCAACGTCGTCCGCGCGATGGCGGAGGTCGGCATCGACATCTCGCACAATCCCACTAAAAGTGTCTTCGACCTCTTCGAGGCGAAGAGGGTATTCCAGGTTGTCGTCACCGTCTGCTCGAGGGAGGCCGCCGAGCGTTGTCCGATCTTCCCCGGGTTATCCGAGAAGGTCCACTGGCCCTTTGATGATCCCTCCGCCATGAGGGGCAGCGACGAGGAAATCATGGAAGCGGTACGCAGGGTCCGGGACCAGATCAAGGATGCGGTCCTCGGCTTCATCGCGGAAAGGAAGGCGACATGAGGCCATCAGCGTAGCGAGTTGCCGCTCAGGTCTTGAACTTGCCCACGGTCGACTCGAGTTGCTCGGCAAGGGTGCCGAGTTCATCCGTACTGGTGCGGACCCGCTCGCCTCCCGCGCCGATGATTCCCATGGAGCTGTTGATGCCAGCCATGTCGCGGGCGATCGAGGCCGAGACACTTGCGGTCTGGGCTACTCGTTCGTTGGCGTCGCGCACCCCCAGGGAAGCCTGGGCGATGTTCTCGGCCACATCCCTTGTAACCGAAGCCTGCTCTTCGATCGAAGCGGCGATGCTCGCGACAATGTCTCCGACATCCTTGATCACATCCGCGACCTTATGGATGTCGCCGATGACATGATCGGCCGAGTCCTGTACACCCGCGATCTTGAGCTTGATGTCCTCGGTGGCAGCCGCAGTCTGGCGAGCCAGTTCCTTGATCTCGTTGGCGACGACGGTAAAGCCCTTGCCGGCAGCGCCTGCGCGAGCTGCCTCGATGGTGGCGTTGAGTGCGAGGAGGTTGGTCTGTGAGGAAATATCGGTGATGGTCTGGGTGACTTTGCCGATTTCCTTGGCGGCCTTTCCGAGCTGCTGCATGAGTTCAGTGATGGAGCGCACCTGGGTAGTGGACTCTTCGCTGATTTTGCGGGCACGTTCGGAGTTACCGGCAATCTCGGCCACCGTCGAACTCATCTGTTCGGTAGCCGCAGCCACGGAGGAGAGATTTGTCGCTGCCTCTTCCATGCTGGCGGCCACAGACTGGGTATTGGCGCTCGCTTCCTCGGCTGCAACCGCGACTGTCTGGGTCTTTTCGGATACGGAGTGTACGGACTCGGCCGTACTTTCGGAGACTTCAGCCAAGCCAGCTGCCGAACTGACGAGGGTCTTCGCGCCTCCCGCAACGTCATCGAGGAGCTTGCGCGTGTTCGCGATCATTCCATGGAAGCCGCGACCGAGTTCTCCGATTTCGTCGCCACGGTCGAGGAGGGCTGCAGGCACCTCCCTCGAAAAGTCGCCCCCGGCGAGGAGCATGGTCATCGTGACGCTCTCGCCGATGGGAGCGGCGATGGTGCGCCGGATGAAAAAGAAAAACACAATTGCTATGAGTATTGCAAGCGGAACGACCCATCCGATGGTCTGGAACATTCCCGCGGCGATGGCTGCATTGAGGCGGGCAAACCCGGTCTTGAGGACAAAGGCACCATGGACCTCTCCCGCCTTCCAGCCCTCCATCGTGAAGCCCAGCTTGTCCTTGCCGTCGCCCGTCGGGCTCGTGCGTGGATCCCCATGGCAGGCCATACAGTCCTCGGTCAGGACGATGGGCCTGGCGTAAAGGATGGTGCCGCTCGCCTCGTCGGCAATGAAATACTCCGCGAGTTTGCCCTTTTCGAGCTCAAGGAGAATCGGCTCCTCGGCAGCTGTGGGCAGGTTCGCAGCATTGCGTGCCTGGTGTTTGGGTATCCGGAACTCATAACCTTCCTGCTCGGCGACCTTCTGGATGGCGGTCCAGGCGGCGACGACGGGCACGGTCTTGTAAAGCGCAGAGGCACGGAGGTTGCCGCTCCGCTTGAATTCCTCTTCGAGTTTCTTCTGGTCGAAGGCTCCCTGGCTATTGAGGGCCGAGATGGAGGCGCGGGTGCTCTCGGCTTCGATGATGGCCGCTCGCATGGTGGCCTGGGTCATCGAAATACCCTGGCTACGGATGACAGCCCGCTGCACGACAAGGCCCGCCGCTACGGCAAGAAAGACTGCAGCCAGCGTCATGACCACTATCTTGGTTCCAATCTTGAGGGTTTTTTTCACCGCGTGGCTCGATTTCTCACTCATCGTGTCGCTCCCGCTGCAGGATTTGGATTGGGGGTCTCCCGTGACCATACCGATGATCCGCAGATCCAGGGCCTCTGGCCAGGCAGCCCAGCTCTGCCCGGCAAGCCAAGCTGAACCATCGCGACCATAATCCTAGCGCTTAAAAGCGGATAGGTCAAATGTGCTGACAGAATGCGATGCCTTCCTCGGGGAAGCAGGACCTGGCTACTGGTAGATGATGAGGTCTGGGATGGGTTCGAGGGCAAGGACCTCGGTGGGGGTCAGAAGGGGTTCGTCATAACCTGCGCCACGCACCCAGGTCTTGAAAAAGAGCTTGAAGCCCTTGTGGGGCATGTTGAAAGCCTTCGCGTTCCATGCATAGCTGTTGCGCTTCAGGTCGGGATTGCCAAAGCCGTCAGCGGTGTGGATGAGACGGACGCCTGCATAGTCAGAGCGGACGCGATCGCGGCCAGTGATCATCTTCGAGGTAAACTGGTGGACAACGAGAAGGCGCTCATCCATCTGTACATGGCTTGAAAGCCATTCGGCCATCATGGCCTGGGCCTGGTTGAGTTCCTCGGAGCTTATGGAACCAATAGTGCGCATCGGCTCGGTCGTGCGCCATTCTGGGTCGAGGGCAAGGTGGACGTTGGGCGAGGAAAGCCAGGGCAGGAGTCGTGCCATGGCCTGATCCACACCGTATTTGCCGATCTGGTGGTCAAGAAAGACAATGATCCCCTGGCTGGCAGCATAATCAACCCATTCACGGACGATGGAGTCCCGGAGGTAGCCGATCTCGCCGCCAGGCCAGCAGGCCCCATATATGATGTAAAAGGCCGGTACAATGCCCGTGCCGTTTTCCGCGTCGGAATACATGCGCGCATAGCCGAATAGCAGCCTGGCGAGTTCCTCCTTGGGATACTCCCCGAGGATGCCCATGCTCCTGGCGCCGGGCTTGCCGTAAAAGGCCAGGATGCGATGGCCGGCGAGGCCAATGTCAGGATCCGGTCCAGGTGGGGAAAGGGGCGCAAAGTCAGAGGGTACATCATGGGAGGAGTCTGGGTTCTGGGCGACAGGTGGCAGCCGGGTTGCAGGTGAAGCCGCGTCGGGGCTGGCAGGCTGGGAGACTTCGGCAGGAGAAAGGGGGGGGGGTGGAAGTTCCGGAAGGAGGGGCAATCTCGATCCGATCAGTCCTTGGTCGTTATCGCCCCAAATCCGGGGATCGTCGGAGTCACCATAAGCCTGGGCAAAAAAAATCGCAAAGGCGCTGTATGCCGCCAGAAGGAGTAGTCGCCGCAAGGCCATGGATACCTCTGGAACTAGTGATAGGCGCCCCACCGGGTCCGCGAAGGCAAGCGGACCAGACTGAGGTCCACGGAGGGTTTGGGTAAAACGCAAAAACCCTCATATTGAATTTCGGCATGAAAGCCTCATTTCCCTAGTGGCTGATCGCGCCGATAATCGGAGGGTCATGACCAAAACCACCCCAGGGCGAAGGTGGCAGGCGTTGATGCCTGCCCTCGGCCTCCTTCTGCTATGCAACGGAGGGTCATCCTTTGCGGCAACCCAGTCACCCATCGCGTTGGGCGGCGACCATCCCCTTGGATTGATCCCGGAAAACTCCGACCTCCGCCGACGAGACCTTGAGACCTTCATCTCAGCCGCAGCCACCAGATCCCAATCGCTGGCAAAGGCCAGCTTCGAAAACCCCTGGGGTGAGTGGCAACGGCAATCCATCCGCTCCGGTTCCTCCCTGTACCTGGTCTATTCCGCGCGCCGTGCGGGTGCATGGCCCCTCTACTCCCAGGGCTCATGGATAGCCAAGAAAGACACGAAAAGCGGAAACATCCTCCAGATCAAGCTCTTCATCAAGAGCGATCCGGGCAGCTTCATGAGGATCTATCCCGATTCAGGCAGGGTATACCTTGACCTCGTGATGTATGGTGGCGTGATCTCGGAAGGTGTTCCCCTCCCCTTCGACTGGAAGACCTGCCTCACGATCAAGACCTCGGAGATCATCGAAGCCACCCGCGCTACGGTAGACTGGACCCTCCTCGAACCAGACCCGGCCGAGTACGCAGACGTAGCCATCCTCGCCGACAACATACGGAGGGGTCTTTCAACCCTGCGCTACGCTGACGACGGTGGACTCGACGAAGAAGGCAGGCTGGTTTACCTACGCACTGGGCTCCCCCAGCCAGCGAAGACCGCGGGACTCAACTGCTCAGGCTTTGCACAGTGGGTCATCGATGGCCTCATCCGCCCGGAAACAGGAACCTTTGTCGGTGCCTCGGAACTTTCCCGACGGAACGAGGAAACCAGAAAGTCCTCCTTGGTCGAGCGATACGAGGAGTCCCTTGACCCGTATTTCGGCCTCGACTGGACGAGGAATCTCGCCTTTGCGGCCCGTGCTGTCCTCGAGTCATCTCGGCAAAAATCCATCCTGGGATCTGACCTCCGCGAAGCCCCCTTCGCGCTGATCGCGCCCACGCGTTCTGCCATCAACGGCGGCCGCGAGTACATCGATTTCCCCGCCTATGCACAGGATGCCGGCTTTCCCACCGAGGGACTCGCTTCCATGCTCTGGTGGCAAGCCATCCATAATCCAGGCTATTTCTACCTGGCTTCACTGAGCGAACAGGACAGGCGGGGTCTACGGCACCACTATCATGTCGCGGTGCTCCTGCCCTGGTTCGACTCAGGCGGGGCCTTCAATGTGGATGTCTTTGAAAGCGCGGCCGAGACGAGCCTCATAGCCCTCAGCGCGAGGACCGCTGGCCAGATGGTGCATCTGGTCAGGGTGAAGGCCGCGCGCGATTTCGAAGCGCCTGGTCCTCGTGGTTCCGCGGACTGAGGGCAAGGGCCTTTGATGCGATTCAATTTCCTTGGCACGGGCACGAGCCACGGTGTCCCGGTGATCGCCTGCCGCTGCCCTGTGTGCCTTTCGTCCGACCCGAGAGACTGCAGGTGGAGAACCTCGCTCCTGGTAGAGGACGGCCCGACGAAGCTTGTCGTGGACGCAGGCCCCGAGTTCCGCCTCCAGGCTCTTGCGGCCGGCATCGACCATCTCGACGCCATCCTCCTCACGCACGCGCACGCCGACCATATACACGGCCTCGATGACATCAGGCCTCTTGCCTGGGAAAGTCCCCTCCCTGTCTATGGCAACGCCCCTACCCTTGCCGAAGTCGCCGAGCGCTTTGCCTACGCATTCAGGGAAGGCGTCCAGGCAGGCGGCGGCAAGCCAAGGATGGAGCTCCGCGAGACTCCCGCCTCGACATTCAGTATTGGTACGATTTCGGTGACGCCACTGGAGGTGCTCCACGGCCTTCTTCCGATCCTCGGCTACCGCTTCGGCGATTTCGCCTGGCTCCCGGATTGTTCCGGGATCCCCCTGGCAACGATGACCCTCCTTCAGGGTACCAGCATCCTGGCCATCGATGCCCTCCGCGACAGGCCGCATCCCACGCACCAGTCCATAGCGGGGGCCATTGGCATCGCACGCGAGCTCGGGGTCAGGGAGACCTGGCTCATCCACATGACGCACGACCACTCGCATGCATGGATAGCCGAGCGCTGCGAGGAGCTCGGCAGCGATGTCGGTGCCAGGCCAGCCTGGGATGGCCTTGAGGTGGAGATCCTGTCCTAGAAGGAGAGCCTTTCCCGCGAAATTCCAGTCGATTCCCTTCTCCGATCACCCGAAAATGAACATAAGGAGACCTCCAATGAACAAGGGAAGTCCGATCCGCGCCCTTACAGGCATGGGAATCCTCGCTCTGCTGCTTGCAGCACTCGCATTGACAGCCTGCGCCACGCCTCCTCAAGCTCCAGCACCCGTGGTCGCCACGCCAAGCGCGGCACCTGCCGACCCCCCCCCTCCCGACCTCGCGAGCATGATAGGGTCGAAGGATCTTGGCTCGATCAACAAGTTCTTCTCAAACAGGGCAGCCCTCGAGAAGGCGGACTCGAAGGGAAACTTCCCCCTCCACAACGCCGTCGAACAGGATGCGCCTGCAATAATCACCCTCTTATTGTCGATGCAGGCCAGGACCGATTCGCTCGATCGCCAGCAACGAAGCCCGCTTCGCCTGGCTGTAGAAGAAGGCAAGGTCGAGTGCGCTAGCCTCCTTGCCCAGAAAGACAACAACCTTTTCTCCAAGGATGCTTCCAATACCACCCTTGTCGAGGCAGCGCTTTCCAAAGGCGATGCAATCATCCAGGCTGTCTTCACCGCCGCAAATGTCAACTCCAAGGGCGCGGAGGGTTCGACAGCCCTCATGATCGCTGCAGACAAGCTTTCGGAAACCGGGGTAAAGACCCTCCTCGCAGCAGGCGCAGACGCCTTGGCCAAGGATGCGTCGGGTCGAAACGCCCTCGATTTCGCCCTCCTCCATCCTGACCGAGTCGAAGCTGCCCGCATTGCTGAAACCCTGATCCTGAAAGGTGCGAATCCCCAGCTTCTGGATTTTTCCTGGTTCGCCCAGACTGTCCGCGCCGTTGACTTCTCCTCGATCCGCTTCGAGGAGGGCAAGACGCCGCTTCACATGTCAGTCGAGCGAAGGCAGCTCGGGCTCACCGACTTCCTCCTGGCGCGTGGAACCAACCCCAACGCGCGCAACAGCTCCGGTTCGGCACCGCTCCACGAGGCGGTGCGATCAGGTTGGATCGACGGGGCAGCCATCCTCCTGGCCAAGAAGGCGGACCCCAACGCCCGTGACAGCGTGGACAACACGCCGCTCCACATCTCTCCGGACAGCGATCGCAAGCGCATGATTGAGCTTCTCCTGTCGAAGGGGGCTGATCCCTCACTCAAGGACAAGAACGGGAACACCGCACTGCACCTCGGCATCCAGCTTGGCTACGAGGAAGTCCTCATCGGGGAACTCATCAAGGCTGCTCCCGCCATAGTGAACACCGCCAACGCAGAAGGGGACCTCCCCCTGATAATCGCCGCGCGTACGATGCACCACGGCTACATGCCCCTTCTCCTCGCTGCAGGAGCGGACATCTTTGCAGCCAACCTCAGGGGTGAGAGCGCCCTCTCCATTGCCATCATACGGGCCTCGACGGAATCCGTCGCCGCAGCTGCCCCTGCAGGCGGAAGCGCAGACAGGACCGACACGTTGAGCGCTCTCCTTACCCTACAGAACGTCAATCTCCGCGACAATCTTGGCAATGCCCCCCTTTCCATCGCCATTGCCCTGAAGGCATCACAACCGGCCATTTCGCTCATCGTCTCCAAAGGCGGAGAAGTCAACGCGCGCAACAATTTCGGCGACACAGCCCTCCACATGGCCATTCGCCTCGGGCTGCGGCCCCAGGGAGAGGCCCTCCTCGTAGCCAAGGCCGATGTCTTCGTCCAGAATTCCAAGGGCGAGACACCCATCTCCATCGGGCTCTCGGCTCCAGGCGGACCCCTCGAGTGGCTCTTCAACACCTCCGTCATAGCCTCGCGCGACAAGAATGGTGACACTATCCTGCACCACGCCGCACGCCGAAACCTCGCGGCAACCATGGGCTTCCTCGGGGAAAAGGGCGTCGAGCTCGACGCGCGGAATTCGGACGGAAAAACCGCCCTCGCGGTGGCCGTAGAAGCCGACGCAGCCGATTCCACCAAGGCCCTCATTGCCATGGGCGTCTCCATCTCCGCCCGCGACACGATGGGCGACACAGCTCTCCACACGGCCCTGTTGTGGAGCGCCAGGAAGAGCCTCATCCTCCTACTCGATGCCGGAGCAGACATCGCTGCCCGCAACTTCTCGGGGGAGACCGCACTGCACCACGCCGTTCGCAAGAAGGACGCCGAGGGTATCGCCGTACTGCTGCTGCGCAAGGCACCCCTGGAAACCCGCGACAACCATGGCGACAGTCCCCTTGCCGCAGCCGCCCGTTCGGGCCGCCCGGATCTCGCGATCAAGCTCATTTCCGCCGGAGCCGATCCGGAAAGCAGGAATCTCGACGGCAAGACAGCCCTCCTCATAGCCGTCGAATCCGGTGACCAGGAAACAGCCCGGGCCCTCGTGACTGCCGGATCGGACATATTGGCGAATGACGCGGGCGGCAAGAATCCCGTCCAGGCAGCAGCCGTCCAGGGCCTCGCCTTCCTTGACATCATCCTTACGCCGGCTACCGTCAATCGCAAGGACTCCGATGGCTTCAGCCCCCTCCGCATCCTCGTCGAAAAGGGAGCGAGCGCCGAAGCGGTGGAACGGGCCATCCTCCGTGGCGCCGTCATCGACATCCGCGATGTGGCTTCAACCACGGCCCTCCACGCAGCCATAAAAGCGGGCAATCTCCCGATCATCACCGTTCTGGCAAGCGCCGGAGCCGACCTCTTTGTCCGCGCCTCCGATGGTGAAACCCCGGCCAGCCTCGCACTTTCCAGGGGCCAGGCGACCTTGATCGCCCTTTTGTCCAGCCCGGTTGCCACGACCATGACAAGCACAGTTTTACCGGCCACCCGCATGAAGAATTCGGACCCCCTTGGCAACACCCTCCTTATTTACGCTGCCCTCGCAGGCAACGACGAGGGCGTGGACAAGCTCCTGTCCCTCGGCGCGGACAAGTCGATGCGCAACATCTTCGGCGAGACCGCTGCCGACATCGCCAGGCGCAAAGGCTTTTCCGCACTGGCGAACAAGCTGAAGTAAGCACAAGTATGATAAAATAGCCCCGGCTGGGGAAACTGGCCGGGGCTTTTTCATGGGCAAGCCTCGCGCCAGCCAGTCAGAAAAGATCGCCCTGTTCATTCAGTGATGGAGGTTCGGTGATGCTGCAACGTTCCTTGGGAAAGACTGGGCTCAGGACGAGTGAGATTGCCTTGGGCGGTCTGTACACCTCCACCTTGGGCGAGGGGATCGATGAGACAATCCGCATGCTCGAATGCGCCATAGACAGGGGCGTCACCCTGGTCGACACCGCCCCGGCTTACGGCGACAGCGAGGAAATACTCGGGAAAGCCTTTCGTGCCCTCGGCCGTAAGTCGGACGCCCTCCTTGTTTCCACAAAACTCGGGGGGCGACCCAAGCCCTTCGATCCCCAAGACGCAAAGGGACTATCCCAGTCCTTCGATGAAAGCCGTCGCCTCCTCGGCCGGGACACCATCGACATCCTGTCGATCCACGAACCCGATCGTCCCGGGATCTATGACTGGTGGACCGACCGGCGAAGCCCTGCCGGCCCTGCCCTGGACTTCATCCAGAAGCTGAAGGCGGATGGGCTGGTCCGCGCCATAGGCCTTGGAGGGACCACGGTCTCTGAACTTGCCCACCAGGTATCGGGTGGGAAGTTCGACACGGTCCTCACCGCATTCAATTACAATGCCTTGTATCGGGAAGCCGCAGATGAACTCCTGCCGACAGCGAAGGAGCGCGGCATGGGCGTGCTCGTCGGCTCGGTCTACGGACAGGGAGGCCTTGCACGGCGCCACGACCAGATCGTCCGGGAGCGACCGATGTGGCTGTCCCGCCCGCGCCAGGCCCAGCTTCTTTCGTTTTATTCCCTGCTCGACGAGACGGCACTGGGCATACGCGAAATTGCCCTCAGGATGGTACTCGGAAATCCGGACATTTCCTGTGTCCTCATCGGAGCCAGGACCGCATCGCAGCTCGAGGAGAGCCTTTCGGCCGGGCTCAAGGGGCCACTACCCACAGAGGTCCTGTCAAGACTTGACGAAATCGCTGCCATGCTGCCCTTCAGGCCCTTCGAGGAACCGATGATCCTGCCCTTCGGCAAGGAGTACCCTGGTCCTGGCATGCCAAACCTGGGGGCAGGAATACGGGTTGGGACGCTCTGAGTTCCGAGCCCTCAGGCGCAGGCCTCCATCTGTCGGACGCGCCTACTCGAAGCTGGGTTCGAATCCATCGTCCAGGGGATACATGGGGCGGCGGATATTCCGCATGTTCATGTCCTGCAATCGTTCGGTGCTGCCTCCCTTGGTGAGGGCGAGGAAGCTCCGTCTGGCTACCTTGGCGAGGTCGGGAAAGAGGTAGCCCAGCTTGACGACTACAAAACGGTAATCATCCAGCCTGAGACCGAGACCCTCGAAGATCCGTGGCTTCGTGAGTGCGCTCCTCCTGGCGGTTATGATGACGTCTACTCCCTCGGAGCGGAGGACGGCACAGGGTCCTGCGTTTTCGCCGTACCAGCCCTCGATATCGCCCTTGTAAAGGAGCCTCCCTTTGATCCGCGTCGCTACGCTCGAAGCTTCGATGGTAGCTCCAATACTCAGCTCGAGGAGGTCCCCGAGTTCGGCGCCTTGACATTGAAGCGTTGCGGGCTCGTCCGTGATGCCGCCCAGGAGGACTCCCGTCATGGTCTTTTCCTGGATCATCCTGAGCAGAAAGGCATTGTCCCCGGAGGATCCGGCTGTGGTGTTGTCCCCTGAGTCGGTGACGAAGGTGGGGCGCCCACCCTCGGCCCAGGCCCGATCGAGGGCAGCGCCGGGCTCCAAGGCCTCAACCGAGAAGCGGAACTCATGGCGCGCATCGAAATATTTCCGCGCCAGCTTCCGCGCAGCCACCATGGCCCTGGACTCGTCCCTCTCATGGATGCAGACCATCGAAGGACCCATGTTCGGCGCATCCACCCAAGGCTGGCCATTGAATACATTGCAGGCCAGCATGCCCTCCTCGCCTTCGAGCACGGCAGCCTCCGCCATGATCTCACGGAGGGGAGACTCGTCAGTCAGCACGCAGTCCCCAGGCACGACGACATTCGCGCGTGCCATCTGCGGTTTGGGG
>JBAXTA010000549.1:0-1806 GCA_037130415.1 Spirochaetota bacterium | reverse complement strand
AACTTAAGCGAAGGCTTTGCGGCTGATCTGGGTCTTACTTCCTTTGCCGGTAGCCCGCCGTTTACCTTAAATGGCGGCGGTGGCAGTGGCCATTGGGCGGTGGACATTCAAAATGTCGATAGCGCCAGCATCAGCGCTGTGCCGTTACCGGGTGCCTTCGGCTTTATGGTCAGCGGCTTGCTGGGCTTGGCATCGTTAATACGCCGTAAAGTGACAGCGTAACCCGATAATTGCAGCGACCTGCAACGTACTACCTGACCATAACCTTTGAGAATCTTTATGAAATTCAACTTAAAACCCTTACAAGCCGCATTTTTACTTGCCGGTTTAAGCCCGTTGGCCGCCCAAGCCGTGGTGTTGCCGCTTATCGACGATACGCATTTGGCGGTGACCAATGCCGGTATGTCGGTAGCGGTTAACGTTAACGCCAGCAACAAAGCGCTGTTAAATTTTGATTTATCGACCTTGCCTGCCGGTATTACCAGTGCGGATATTGCCAAAGCCACCTTGGTATTTTTTGTCAAAACCGTCCCGACCGGTGGTCAACTGCAAGTCAGTCCGCTGACCAGTGCCTGGACAGAAAACGTCACCACCAGCACCGCGCCCACCGCCGGTTTACCGCAAGCGACCAGTGCGCGTATTAGCAAAGGCAACACGTATTTTGCCGTTGACGTGACTAATCTGGTGCTGAACTGGGTTGATGTGCCTGCCAGTAACAACGGTTTGGCACTTGATCCGGTTGGACAAACCTCTTTGACCTTCGACAGCAAAGAAGCTATTCAAACCAGTCATCCGGCTTATATTGAAATCGCCTTGAAAGGGCCGGCAGGCGCCGTGGGTCATGTGGGAGCTATTGGACCACAAGGGCCACAAGGTGTGCCAGGCTCCCCCGGCAGCAATGGTTTTAATGGTGCGCCAGGGATAAATGGCCTCAATGGCGCAAAAGGCGATACTGGTCCAGCAGGCATATTTCCAGCCAATATTGACAGGACGCCGCCAGTCATTACTACAACAGCCCCATTTGTGGCAACGAGCAGCAATGTCACATTTACAACTACGATGTCGGATGATGTTGAGTTAGCTTATATCAGTCGTAGTAACACGTTTGGACAATTTGTTATTGTCGCTGAAGGCATTAAATACGACCAAGCCAATGATTCCGCTTCTATTGCAATTGGTAAGACTTACTCAAAAACCCTGATGGCCGTTGATACATCTGGTAACGTGACCAAGAAAACCATTTTAATAACAACACCAGAAACAGGTATCAAGCAAGGAGTCTATTCGACAGTAGGTACTTATAGTCTGCCAACAGGATTTAATTGCTTAAAAGCATATAATGGTATGGCTGGACCAACCCAAGGTGCGCAAGACGGCACGACCATAGCTGGTGTAACCATGGGAAATCCTGGAAATTTCTTCTTAGGCTTTGTAGATTCATGGTCGGAGGTTGATGGTTATAGTCCTTACATGCAGATTCAAATGGCCAGTGAAGGTGTAACATTTGGGGGTTATGGGGTGTCATATGGGATGCCTAGGATGCCATCAAATAAACCACTTACTCCACTTTCTGCCACCGCACTTACTTTCGCTTATTCACGGGGTTCCTCTGGGTTCGGTTCAGGATATTCTTTCGAAGTTGGTTACACAGCCTCGGCCACGTTGTCCCAAACTAATCCACCAACGATGGACATCACATTAAATATGGAATGTAACGAAAATAACGTCGGGTTCGTTAACGGAACTACTGCTACTTTTTCCGTGAGTATTGGTAGTGTTTTGAAGTAACAAGACGGCTTAATTGTA
>JBAXTA010000548.1:0-1811 GCA_037130415.1 Spirochaetota bacterium | reverse complement strand
GACTTAAGTCTATCCCAAAGAAATATGGTTGAATTAGTAAATATATTTGAAAATAACGGATATTTTTTTGAGGGGGAAACTGCCAACGCCTCATGGAATGCCCCTGGATATATGCGAAAGCGAATTCAAGCTCAGTGTGATGTGATTGTTTCAATTGGAAACTTTATTTGGTACGGTATGTTTTCATCAATGACTGTAAACAATAGTGCCGATACCCCATATTTCAATACCTTCGAAATGAACTTCTTGGCATGGAAAGAGCGGTATAAGACTACCTCACCTTGGAGGGATAGTATACACAATAGTGTGACTAGAGGGCATGATGCCATAGTAATGGCCTCTAGCCACGGTCTAAAGGGGGCACCGTATACTCCAAATATTGGGATACCCTCTAGTGGGGCATCTGCTAGCCCCACAGCCAGTCAAGTAGTTGAAGCGGCGGCTAACACCTTCCCCTCCCCCATACCCTCTACCTTCAACGCTCTTTTGGGTAATCCTACCCCCCTCTTTCCTAAGCTTTAAGAGACCTCATGGCCAATAACCAGCTTCGTAACATTTCTCAATCTGCTCAAGAGCGAGAGATTATTAAAACAGCCCCGGATATGGTTGTTTACATCGAAGGTCTACCATTCATTTTGAACCCCTATCTAAAGCAAAGTGACAGTGACCTTGTAACAGTCAACTTTAACGATTATATTACGGCGGTACAAACCTCTTACACCGTAGACAGCCTGATGCCCACCGGTTCGGTCCATCTAATCGTACCAAACGGTCTAAAGCACTTATTCTTGGCTCCGGGGGGGAACCTCATCTTCCAGGTAATGTCCTCAATTAGAATCTATGCTAAGTGCTACTTCTTCTCAAAAACTGGAAATACTGTTTTTCGTAGGATTTTTAACGGGGTGATTAAGAGTCTGGAGTACACAGAAACTCAAACTGGACTTGAAATTTCAATAGCAATAGCCGGTATCATGCGGCTACTGGAAATTGTACAAATGGACCTCTCCCCTAGTTTGATGACTGAAGGTAACTTCCCTTCCCAAGTTTTCAGATCTAATCAAGCCCAGATGTCATTGTACGAAGCTATTTACGAGTCTTTTGATAGAGCGATGGATTTTGGGGAATTTCTGAAATATGCCTTATCTCAGGATTCAGTCAAAAATTCGGTTCATGGTGGAAAGGATGTTGGTGTGGCTCTTACACAAGAGTACATGGTAAAGTGGACACTGAGATTAAATGACCTACGTAGGGATGTAAGAATATTTGGAGGCAGCGGGACCAAAAAACTGCACGATCCAGTGGAAGAATCAAGCAAGGCACTGACAGACGCAAAGAAAGCGTTAGCTACAAAGAAAAAAGCAGATCCAGCAAAAGATAATCCCGCTCGACCTGTTAAAACTGCGGACACGGTTACAGCAAATGACAAAGGGAATAAACTACAATTATCAATGCTCAAAAAGTACCACTTTGACATGGCCGTTTCGGGCATCGAGATTGCCGGAGGTCACTTAACCCCCAGGCTGGAACGTATCCGTCAGCTAATTGAACTCGCAGGGCTAGAGGGGTACCAAGACATTGACGGATTGATCATAGTCAAGCCACCTCTATACAACCTTGATTCAACTGTGTTGGGTCCACTACCTTCAAATAAAATGGACCCTAACGATCCTCTATCAGACGAAAATCTCTACGAAGAGGCAAATCCTTACATAATTAATATGGCCGAAGTGCTGTCTGAGAATTTTAATGAAGATGAAAGCGGGATACGCAAAACCTCCATGACACTTACACCCGCTTGGTCAAGCCCATCA
>JBAXTA010000547.1:0-1834 GCA_037130415.1 Spirochaetota bacterium | reverse complement strand
CTTGGTTCCTGTTTGCAGGGGCGTCTACCTGTATAAGCGAGCGCCCTGGCCCCGGGGGCTCATCCTCTATCACACGGCATCGAAACTGCGCGCCGACACTTTCAACTACATAAGCCTGGAGTCCTCCCTGAGCGACGCCGGGATCATTTCACAGGTCCCTCTAGAGTGGCTTACCCTCATGAGCGGGGGGCGATCGGCGACGATCGAGTGCGGGGATTTCGGCACCCTCGAATTTATCCACACCGCGAAGTCGCCCGCGCAGGTGGCAAACCAGGTGTCCCATGACGCGCGCTGTGGTCTTTGGCGTGCCTCGGTTGCGCTCGCACTACAAGACATGCGGGCATGTAAGAGACCCCTCGACCTGATCGACTGGAGCGCTGTCGATGAATCTCTTTGACCAGCTCGTCGACTCGGCCCATGCGGCGCAGCCGACTCTCGCGTCGCTGCGCCCCGCCGTGGAAAAGGAAATACTTCACCATGACATCCTGCGGGAGATGGGCAAGGGAGGCTTTCTCGACAGCCTGACCTTCATCGGCGGAACCTGCTTGCGAGACTGCTACGGATCAGCTCGTCTGAGCGAGGATCTTGATTTCACCGGCGGCGCGGACTTCGAGCGGGAATCGCTGTCGGCGCTCGGCGAGCTCCTCTCGTGGAAGATCCATGACAAGTATGGGCTTCCGGTGAGCGTCGGCGAGCCGCGGCGGGAATCGGGCACTGTGGATACATGGAAGATCAAGGTCGTGACCCGACCGGAGCATCAGCATTTTCCATCGCAGAAAATAAATATCGACATCTGCGCCATAGAAAGCCACGATCGCAAACCGACTATGATCCGGAATCACTACGGGACCGGTTTCGGCACCTCGGGCATGGTGCTCAAAGCCGAAAGCCGGAAAGAGATATTCGCTGACAAGATACTCGCCATTGGCTTGCGGCCGAATCGCGTCAAGTACCGCGATATCTGGGACATCATCTGGCTTGCGAACCAGGGGATTGGTCTGGATCAGACCCTTTTTGACCTCAAGCTGGCAGACAGGAAGGCAGTTCCGCGCGAATTCGGAATACTCCTGCGTGGAAGGATCGAAGGGCTAGAGATAGCCTACGAAGAGTATCTCTTCGAAATGAGGCGATTCCTGCCGAGACAGCTCGTTTCCGAGGTCGAGGGCCAGGAGGGCTATTGGTCCTTTGTCCTGTCGATCCTGCGCGACATCGCCCTTGCCCTGCCGGAGTAGGATAGGATTAAATCCTGTTATCCTGTCTGATTTTTTCCAAGATAGAACGAGAGGAAAGGGTGGTTTTGCCCTCTGCCGTTGTTGTGGGAACGGAGCCCAAGGTGGAGGAGATCAGCCAACAGATAGACTCGAGGCGGAAGCTCGAGGCAGACATCAAGGCGGCAGATGCGAGCATCGCGCGTATCCGGAGAATGCTGGATGTCGGATGAGATCGCCCAGTTCTCTGCAGTACACGGTGAAGGAGATGACCATGACGACGGTCCAACTTGATCTTGACTTCGACCAGATTAAGCGACTGGTCGATCGTTTGCCACGACGGGATAAGGCGGAACTCGCACGCTTTCTCGACGACCAGACGCTCTTCACCGAGGTGCGGCGGGTGCGGCGGGAGCTCAAGAGTCTGCCCATAACCCAGGCGGAACTCGATGCAGAGGTGAACGCGGCGAAGAAGGCTCGAGCTGCTCATGCGCGTCGTCCTTGATACCAAGCTCTGGATCTGATAGCGCTCGATCCCTTCCAGGGCATTCGCATCATGGGATACCGCGACTTCAAGAACCTCCTTGCGAGTTCCAAGGAAGGGCGAGGGTCAAGGTCCTGAACAG
>JBAXTA010000546.1:0-1846 GCA_037130415.1 Spirochaetota bacterium | reverse complement strand
ACATTTTAATTAATCTTATATCTATACGTTAATTACTGGATTGCAAGGAAGAAACATCGGGCTAGACTTGAAAGGAGAAACTTCGGATTTACCGAAACGATGAAGGGCGGTGGCTTGGGCGAGTTTTTTATCGGTCAATCGAGAATTCGGTCGCACGGCGGAAAGATTCAGACCAAGCGCAGCTCCCCGAAAGGCACAGCCTCGTAGCGCTCGCTCTCTACGCGGCGCTCTCCGGCGTAGACGACCAGAGCGCGAGCTGGAGGCGGCCCGCCCGCTTCACGCGCGACAAGCTCCTGGAACCAGATCACCCCCTTGGCGAACTCGGGGTTCCAGGTCATCGATGCTTTGATCTCAATTGGCATGAGTTGCCGGTTTCGATCGACGATGAGGTCGATCTCGCGACCGTTCTGGTCGCGGTAGAACCACAGCGGAGGCGTTTCGCCATGATTGCAGAATTGCTTGACAGCCTCCATGACGACGAGGTTCTCAAAGAGATTGCCCAGGAGCTTGTCGCGGGCGACGGCATCGGTTGTCTTGAGGCCGATCAAAGCCGAGGCAAGGCCGACATCGCTGAAGTAGAGCTTGGGCGCCTTGACGAGGCGCTTGCCGAGATTCGCGTGGAAGGGCCTGAGCCGATAGACCAGGAAGGAGCTTTCAAGGGCGTTGAGCCATTCCGCGAGGGTTGTCGAGCTCACTCCCGTGTCAGCGGCGAGGGATGCGAGATTGACGAGCTGACCGATCCTGCCTGCCAGGAGGCCGAGAAAGCGCTCGAAGGCCGCAAGGTTCTTGATGTTGAGGATCTGGCGGATATCGCGCTCGATGTAGGTCTGGATGTAATTGCGGTAGGCGCGTGTCGGTTCCTGCTTCTCTGCACGGACGCGCGGGAAAAAGCCCGCGAGGATGCCATCGTCGCGGCCGGTCTCGATGCCGCCCGAACGCAGTTCCCTGATGGTGAAGGGATAGAGGGTCGCGAGTGCGTTTCGACCCGCAAGGCTCTGGCTGATCGCTGCGAGCAGTGCGAGCTGGGAGCTTCCGGTCAGGACGAACTCGCCTTTCGCCTTCCGCTCATCGACGATCGCCTGTATCCATGAGCATAGTTCTGGCGCGCGCTGGATTTCGTCGAGTATGAGGGGCGGTGGGTTCTGCTTGAAGAAGGCGCGCGGATCGGCCAGGGCGAGAGTGCGGGTCTCCGGCTCTTCGAGGTTGACATAGCGGTGGTCCGGGAAGGTTGCGCGACACAGGGTAGTCTTGCCGCTTTGGCGTGGTCCGAGGAGGGTGAGGACCGGATAATCGCGGGCGAGGAAGCGGAGTTCGTCGGTGAGTTCTCGGTCGAGCATTGCACATCGTAGACCAAGATTAAGATAGATTCAAGTGAGACTTGAAATCAGCTTGAATATTATCATGGTCGCATTGACGAATTTGGAGAACCTAGCCTCGATCTTGAAAAGCACCGAGCATCGGACCTGAATCCCGACAAGCCCACGCGTTCGGCCCTTGCACTGTAAGGGCCGCCCAACCACCGACACTCATAATCCAAGCAGCAGCTGGCGGTTTGGGACCGGAATAGGCAAGCAGGCCCATACCGAACTCATTTTGCAATGTGGGTGAGCGCAGCGACCGAAGAGCCTGGACTGGGCGTCAAGCGATGCGTCGATTGGCGAAATTCAACATAGGAAACTGCATACCTTCAAACGGAGCCATCGAGTGGCGCGATGCACAAAAATGGAACGGCATGCAACGAGTCCGGTCAGCCGATCCATAGCTTCAGGAGCCTACTCGCGGATCTCGGCACAATTGCCTACAACATCGTTGCCCCGGCTTCCGCGCCCAGCCACACCTTCGTCGC
>JBAXTA010000545.1:0-1853 GCA_037130415.1 Spirochaetota bacterium | reverse complement strand
GTGGACCTCAGGATCGGCACCTCGGGTTTTTACTATCCTGAGTGGAAGGGGGTGCTTTACCCCGAGGCCCTGCCCCGCAGCGAGTTTCCGGCAGCCTACGGACGGGCCTTTTCGACGCTGGAGCTCAATTTTAGCTACTATGGTATGCCCAAGGCGGCCAACCTTGCGGCGCTGATGGATCGGGTAGCCGCTCCTGGCCTCGACTTTTCCATCAAGGCCCACCGGAGCCTCACGCACGAGTTCGAAGCTGCAAAACTGGCGGAGCGGGCCGCAGAGTTCCGCGCCGGGATCGCCCCCCTGGCGCGGGCGGGGCGGCTCGCGGCCATCCTCTTCGAGTTTCCCTGGCGCTTCGGCTATGGCGTCGAGGAGCGCCGCTATCTCGACCGACTCCTCGGAGAATTCGGGGACTACACGCGGGTTGTCGAATTCCGCCACCGGGACTGGGTGAACGCGCGGGTCCTTGAGGGCCTGCGTGAGCGGGAAGTGGGTTTCTGCGCCCTCGACCTGCCGCGCCTCGAGGGACTCCCCCCGGTCGCCGACATCGTGACGGCTGACACGGCCTACCTGCGCTTTCACGGGCGCAATGCTGCGGACTGGTGGAACGGCGACTCGCGGGGCCGCTACGACTGGCTCTACTCGCGGGAGGACCTCGCGTCCTGGCTGCCGCGTATCCAGGCCATGGCCGCGCGCGCAAAGCGCCTGAGGATCTACTTCAACAACCATGCACGGGGGCAGGCGGTGGCGAACGCGCGGGAACTCGGAGAGCTGCTCGCGGGGGCGGGACTCGGTAGCGGCGGGGCAGCACTGTGGCAAGCGGAACCATCCTCCACCTCAACCTCGTCGGACTGATGGCGGCGGTCGAGGAGGGCCTCGAACCCGGACTCCGGGGCCGGCCCTTCGCGGTCGGCAACGTCGGCCGGAACCGCCCCGTCTGCCTCGACCTCTCGCCCGAGGCCCACCGCGCGGGACTCAGGCGTGGCATGTCCCTCGACTTCGCCCGGAGGCAATTGCGGGAACTCGTCATCAAGGAATCGAGGCCCGGGCTCTACGAAAGGGCCGACGCCGAACTCTTCCGCATTGCTTCGATTTTCAGCCCCCTCGTGGAGCGCGCTGGAACGGGGCACCTCTTTGTCGATTTCCGGGGAACGCGCGGCCTCTGGGGCGAAGCCGTGGACGGAGTGGCGAAGCTCCGCCGCGAGATCCTCGAGGCGACGGGCCTCCTGCCCGTGCTGGCCCTCGCCTCGACAAAGACCGTGTCGAAGGTTGCCACGAGGGTGATGCGTCCAACCGGGTTTATCGCCCTCGAGGAGGGGGAGGAGCGCGGCCTCCTGCGGAGGCAACCGGTGGAGCTCCTGCCGGGAATCGGCCCCCTCCTCCGCGACAGGCTCAAGATGCTCGAGATCGAGGAGATCGGCGCCTTGGGCGATCTCGACGAGCTTTCGGCCCGTGCCCTTGGGCCACGGGGGCCGGCCCTCCGTAACCGGGCGGCCCTCCTTGAGTCTTCGGCCGTCGATCCCGACCCACCCGAACGGCGCCGCATTTCAGGCTCGGTGACCCTGGAGCCGGACAGCGCCGACCCCGGGGTTCTCGCTCAGGCGCTGCGTAAGCTCGCCTATGACCTGGGTTTTTCGATGCGGTGCGAGGGCTTGGGTGCGCGGAGGCTTGGCCTCCGGCTCGGCTTTTCGGACGGCGAGGCGGGCACGGCCTCGGTACGACTGTCGCACCCCCTCCTCCGCGACGACGAGCTCGGAGGCGCCGTCGGCCCCCTCCTTTCACGCGCGAGGACCCGCCGCAGCCGCGTGCGCAGCCTGGCCCTCGAGCTTTCGGAGTTCGCCTCCGCCGGGCCCGAGCTC
>JBAXTA010000544.1:0-1860 GCA_037130415.1 Spirochaetota bacterium | reverse complement strand
ATAGTATGCCGATTGAAGGAGGGGCTGCGCAGCGCCTGACGTTTGGTGGTGGAACGAGTTATTAACCACGTTACAGTCCGGATGGAAAGTCCTTTGTCTTTACGCACTTGATTGGCGGGAGATTTTCTATCTCCATGCAGGATTTTCAGTCCGGGCAGGTTGAAGCACTCACTGAGGGCGGTTGGGAGAAAAAACCCAGCTTTGCGCCCAATGGTAAACTCATCCTGTTTGCCAGCGAAGCGCGCGGTCGTGGTATATTGGCGACTGTGTCCAGCGACGGTCGAGTCAAACAGCATATGTTTACGCAAAGTGGCGATGCCAGAGAGCCTGTGTGGGGACCACGTCTTTAAATTAACTTTAATATAAGGGGAATAGCTATGAAGAAAATTATTATCAGTGTTGTATTGTTGAATCTGCTGGCTGCCTGTGCCAGCAACAAGCCTCAAGACACCGCCGCAACTACAGCGCCTGCCACGACAGCTGCAACTGCACCAAAAAGTGAAGCATCAACCAATGGTGCTACGACGACTCAAACGATGGTTGATGAACTCAATGATTCGAAGAGCATCCTGGCAGGACGCAGTGTGTATTACCCGTTTGATGTAGCTGCTGTGCAAGATGCAGACAAGCCATTGGTTCAAGCTCATGCTAAGTATTTGAATGGTCATGCAAATCGCACTGTCACACTGGAAGGTAATTGCGACGAGCGCGGTAGCAATGAATACAATCTGGGTCTGGGTCAGCGTCGTGCAGATGGCGTACAAAAAATGCTTGAATTGGGCGGCGCTAAAGCCGGTCAGTTGAAGAGCGTTAGTTTCGGTGAAGAAAAGCCTAAAGCATCCGGTCATGACGAAGCTTCATGGTCGCAAAATCGTCGTACTGATCTGAACTACGCAAAGTAATAACATGCTGAAGCTACGTGCCTTAATACTGCTGGGTTTGTGTTTTGTCGCTCCTGCTCAGGCAGGACTGTTTTCTGACGACGATGCGCGCAAACAAATTCAGTTGGTTGAGGCACGTGTGCTTAAGCTGGAGGCGCAAGAAGTGCGTTTGCTTAATTTAGAAGAGCAAGGGCAGAAACAGACTCAATCGATCTTCGATCTGCAAGGGCAAATCGATGCGATGAGTGGTGAGCTGCGCAAGTTGCGCGGACAGAATGAAGAATTGGCTCACGGCCTGCAAGATGCAGAGAAACGTGAAAAAGATTTTTATGTGGATTTAGATACGCGTGTGCGTCACTTTGAATCTGTTGAATCCGCTGCGGCGGCAAAACCAGTCGAACCGCCGCTAGCGCCGGTGGCAGCTAAGCCACCCGAAGCGGCCAGTGATGCGGCAGGTGACTTGGGCGTGCAGAATCGTGCTATCGAGGCGGCTTATGTTCTGGTGAAAGCCGGCAACAATGCGGATGCAGTTAAAGCCTTGCAAGAATTTATCAAGAAGTATCCCGATTCAGTGCATATCCCTAGTGCCAATTACTGGCTGGCAAATGCGCAGTTTGAACTGAACGATTTTAAAAGCGCGGTGGCGACTTATCACCTGATTCTGAATGCTGGGCTGAGTGCGGCTAAAGAACAGGATGCCTTGTTCAATCTGGCGCGTTGCCAGCATGAGTTAAAGGCGGTATTGGCCGAAAATAAAACGCTTAAACAATTGGTAGCTAAATATCCCGAAAGTGCGGCTGCGGCAAAAGCGAAAAAGCTGCTCACGCCTGTCAAGTAGTTTTCTATGTATGAACCAAACGCGCAACTGCGCATAACAGAAATATTTTATTCCCTGCAAGGTGAAACCAGTCGGGTAGGTTTGCCGACGGTGTTTATTCGTCTGACAGGATGTCCGCTGCGCTGCACTTACTGTGACACC
>JBAXTA010000543.1:0-1873 GCA_037130415.1 Spirochaetota bacterium | reverse complement strand
TGAAATAGGGTCCCTACCTCCTGAATCGATCCAGCCGCCCTGGGGTCTCACCGGGGCGGCTTTTTCTTGTCCGGGCGAAGACAGGCGCAGCGGATCAGCGCAGCGAGTCGATCGCCGCCGCCATCTTTTCGAGCGCATCCTTGAGGGTCGACCTCGGGCAGGCAAAGTTGAGACGGAGAAAGCCTGCCCCGCCCAGGCCAAAGGTTTTCCCGTCGTTGAGGGCGACGCGGGCCTTTTCCAGGAAGAAGCGGAAGGGGTCCACGATCCCGCGTTCACGGACGAGGGCTCCAGCGTCGAGCCAGGCCAGGTAGGTCGCTTCGGGGTGGCTGGACCTGAGAAGGGGCATGCGCTCGCGGATAAAGTCCGAAAGGAAGTCCCGATTGCCAGCGAGGTAGGCCAGAAGCTCCCCGAGCCACTGCTCGCAATTGCCGGAATACGCAGCCTCGGCAGCCACAAGGGAGAGGCTTGAGCAGTGGAGGGTCATGCGATCTGCCACCCGCGTGAAGGCCGAGCGGAGGGCCGCGTCGGGAATGATAGCGAAGCCGCAATACAGTCCCGCAATGTTGAAGGTTTTTGAGGGCGCGACGAGGGTGATGCTGCCTTTGGCTATCCCTGCCGAGGTGGCGGCCACGGGTCGGTGCCTTGTGCCGTCAAGGAGGAGTTCGGCGTGGATCTCGTCAGAGACCACGACGGCCCCCCTGCCGATGGCTGTTTCCGCCATCCTGAGCTGCTCGGCCTCCCCCCAGGCCGCTCCCACGGGGTTGTGCGGGTCGCAGAGGAGGAACATCGCGGTACGGGCGCCGCCGGAGCCAAAGGCTCCCTCGAAGGCAGCCCAGTCGATGCGATACCGCACAGGGCCCGCGGCGGGATCCAGCTCAAGCTGTGCATCCTGGCGCAGCAGGCCCAGGCCCTCGCCGAGATCATTGAAGGGCATGTACACCGGGGGCTGGACAAGGTAGCCCTCGCCCCGGGAACAGAGGGCATGTGCTGCTGCCGTGAATCCGCTCACGAGACCGGGCACCGTAACAACCCAGGCGGGATCTACATCCCAGGCGTAGAGCCTCCCCATGCGGGCCGCAACCGCCTGGCGGAGAGCGGGACTGGCATCTGCATAGCCGAAGATCCCGTGGGCAACAGCCCTCTGGAGGGCTTCCAGGATGGGGGCGGGGGCACGGAAGTCCATGTCAGCCACCCAGAGCGGCAGGACATCACGGCCGTAGCGGGTCCATTTTGTCGAGTCGCTGTCCCTCCGCTCGATGACTTCACTGAAATCGATGCCCATGGAATCTCCCGGAGGCGTGTCGGATTATGTCCTACATATGACGCGCCATGGCGACCCTAAAGCCTGGGGGCCAGAAGCTGCAAGGCTCCTGCAAGCTTTTTTGGGTTGCGCGATGACTGAATCGTCGCGTATACCTATGAAGGAAATCGAACAAAAGCCACTGTGCGGTCCGGCAAGGGCTGGAAGCTCTCGGCGAATCGAATACCCCACGGCGTTTCAAGGAGTGTCCCTGATGAAGAGGAAGGTGCAGACCCCGCTTGTCGAGCTTGACGGCGAGGGTATGGGATATATTGACGTGCAGGTTACCAGGGGCTGGGTCGCAGGACCATCCTTCGGACGCGTGGCCCAGCAGCCACCACTGTCCATATAGGGCGGGGACCGACATGGGCAAGGATTCGCTTTCCATCACGGACAACAGGACAGGCAAGGTCTATGAGATCCCCATCGTCGACGGCACGATCAGGGCCATCGACCTCCGCGCCATCAAGGCTGGCAAGGATGACTTCGGCCTCCTCACCTACGACCCGGCTCTGCTCAACACGGCAACTGCACGGTCGGCCATCACCTACCTCGACGGCGACGCGGGGATCC
>JBAXTA010000542.1:0-1877 GCA_037130415.1 Spirochaetota bacterium | reverse complement strand
ATGCACCGGAACCCAGAGTTCAGCGGCCTTGCGCCAGTCGCCGTCGTAGTAGGCGGTCAGGCCGCTGGCAAAGGCACTTAGTTCCCGATCGAGTGCCTCGTCCACCATCGTAGTCCTGACCGGCCAGTAAATGCGCTTGCCAATCGTCTTGCCCTTGACCTGGACCAGATCGAGCTCGACAAAGCGGAACTCGCCTGTGCTGACGCTCTCGATCTCTTCCTTGACGAAGAGGGAACAGATCACGGGAACCTTGTAAACGCGCGTCAGACCCTCAAGCCGGCTCGAGGAGTTGACGTTGTCACCGATGACCGTATTGGTCATCCGCTCGTAGGATCCGATGTTGCCGTAGAACACGTCGCCGCCGTCGATGCCGACACCGACCTCGACGAGGACGGCCTTGAGCACGCGCTCTTCGGAGTCGGTGAGGGCACCGCGTCGGGTGACGATGAGCTCGCGCTTGCGCATCATCTCGCCGCGCAGCTCGGAGGCGACCTCCTGGATCTGATAGGCGGACCTGACCGCCTCGAGGCACTTGTTCGTGTCGCTTTTCATCGTACCGAACACCGCAAGGAGGGCGTCGCCGATGATGGAACCAACTATCCCATTGTGTTCATGGATCCTGCCGATGGCCCGCTGGTAGTGGAGGTTGAGCACGTCGATGATGTCGTTGCCGAGGGTCTCGGTCATGTAGGTGAAGCCCTTGATGTCCGAGAAAAGGATCGCAAGGTTCCTGGTCTGGCCTTCGAGGCGGACGTCACGCTCCTGGTAGGCCCGCTGGGCGATGTCCTCGGTCACAAAGCGCCTGAAGATAGCCAGGAGATTGTCGATTGTCGAGGATAAGGAGTTGAAGGAGGCTCCGAGGTAGGTAACCTCGTCGTTCGGGGCACCCTTGAGGTCGACAATGCCCATCTTCATGCCCTGCTGCATCTTCATGATGTCTTTGGTAATGGTGCCGACAAAATGCAGGATCTTGCCGACGAGAAGCACTCCCACCAGAAGACACACAAAGGTAAGGATGACGATGACGATCGCAATCCGCACGAAAATGCCTTGAGTCTCGCCATCGAACTCATTGCGGCTGTCCACCCGGACTATCCAGGCTTCCCACTTCTCGTGGTACTTGAAGACGCCAAACCAGCTCTCGGTGCCGACCTTGTACTCGATCTTGCCGTCCGGAGTCCCGGCTGCCAGGAGCCTCGCGAGCGCAGCCTTGTCAGGGAAGGTGGGGGGCTGGGGCAGCTTGGAAGACCAGAAAAGGAAGGATCCATCCTTCCGGACGGCGAAAACCGCCGGTTTCTCTCCCTCGAGTGCCTTGGCCGATGCGGCGGTCATGGATTTGATGGTCGCCGGGAGGTCCGACTTGAACTGGTACACCTCGTACTGGTTCGAGACCATGCCGTAGACCTCGGAAAGGTCCTTCATGAGGATGCGGTTTACATAGCCGACCTGCACACCTTGGTTGAACATTATATTGATATAATTCGAGGCGAAATTGGAGGCCAGGAGGAAAAGTGTGAAGATCAACGTGATCTTGGTAGCGATCGGGACTACGCGCGTCCCTGCCACCTTGTCGCCGAGTATCGGCTTTAAAAGATCCATAGTACTATTAGTATACCGATCGCGGTTCCGGATGCAAGTCCCTGACCGCACATCCGGCGTCCCGAAGGACGCCGGATGTGCGGTCAGGGCGGGCATCCCGCCCGCAATTCACGTCAAAGCATGGTCTTCACGCCCGCTATGACCTCCGCGATGGCTGACTGGGCCGAGCCATAGAGCATGCGCGTGTTCTCGCCGAAGAAGAGGGCATTCTCGATGCCGGAGTAGCCTGCGCCTTTGCCACGCTTGTTTACGATGACATTGTGGGCGTGGTCTGCGTT
>JBAXTA010000541.1:0-1880 GCA_037130415.1 Spirochaetota bacterium | reverse complement strand
CATTGCTATCGCCGGTTCGATCAGGCCTTCTGCGTCGCGGGCTTTTACCAGAGCCTGGGCGACCAGATACTCGGCGCGCTCGAGTTCCCGCTCGCTTTCGGGGCTCTCGCAGACGACGAGGGCCCTGATCCTTTCGAAGGAAGCCTGCGCGCGGAAATGGTTGCCGATCCAAAGGAGGCCCTGAGCGGTGGCGGGATTTGAGAGCGCTACCAGGATTTCTGCGCTGCTGCCCTCACGCTTGTCCCTGCGGGGCCTTGCTTCGGAACCCGTGGAAACTGCCGGAAGTCTTCTTTTCATCTCGATCGATTCGGATCCCCCGAGGAATTCGAGAACCCAGGAGACGGCAAAAACTGCGACGAGAAATCCAGTTTGTTGCGTTCCTAAAAGTCCAAGTGCGGCCGCGAGGAAGACATACACTAACGTCGATGCCTCCGCCCCCGGTGCCGCCACCATCGCGAAAAAGCGGAACCAGCGGCCTCGCGGAATGAGGGGCAGCACTGAAAGGGCTGCCGCCAGCCTCGGACCGACGAACAGGCAGCAGGCAAATAACCCTGCCGCGAAAGAAGAATTCGTTGAGGGCAGAGCCATGCTGGCCCCTGGAATGAGTGGAGCCTGCGCCACGGCAATGCCAACGGGAACTACAGCGAGAGGAAGAAAAATATTCTTCGCAGCAAAGCCCAGACGCTCGTCGAGCACTGAACCCTGAGGCTCGTAGCGACCCAGGGCGAGGCCTGCGGCGAGGGCTCCAACCGGAGGGGGAAGGCCCACAAGGCCTGCGAGGGCGGCGGAGGCGAAGCCGCAGCCGGCAAGCACGGCAAAGCCCAGATTGGCCGTGTCTTCTGTGCGCCCGAACCAAAGCGAGGGGAGCAAGGAACAGATCCAGAAGCAGGCGGCAGCAGCAGCGAGAACCGCAATGACGCTTGTGATCGAAAGAACCGTCTGCCCTGGCATTCTGAATGCCAGCAGGACCAGGCAGGCCGAAGACCTGAGTACCTCTCCAAGATCATTGGCTCCCAGCAGGAAAAATCCCTGTCTTCCGGCCATCCGTTCGAAGCGAGGGCCGAGCTGCCTGGAAAAGGGCGAGGCTGCTGAAAAGACCACTCCGAGAAGTAATGAATCCACGAGTCCCAGTCCCAGGGCCCAGATTCCGATGATCAACCCCAGCAGAAGCGCTGACGCGAAACCCGCCCCTGCAAAGAGCCAGGCAACAGGGCTTGAACGAAGAACCCGGGTCATTTCCACTTCGCAGCCGACAAGGAAAAAGGCATAGGCGAGTCCAACCGAAGCGAGCGTCTTAAGAAGCTCAGGGAAATAGCCGGGCATGGTCAGGCCCACTATCATCCCAACAGCCAGCATGAGAACGATCGCCGGAGCCCGGAGCCGTCGCCCCAGGAACTGGGAAACCATGGCTGAAGCGAGCAGCACAAGGAGGAGGGGGAAGACCTCTCCGGACAGAAGGAAATGCATTTCCAAGAGAGTCTAGGGCTTGGAGGGGCGCAACTGCAAGCACAAGAACAAGGGCGCCCCACCGCAGAGGATGGAGCGCCCTTGTATCAGGCGGGGGAAGGGGCTAGACCCTTACCTTCATCTTGGTCGCGTTCTGGGCGACCCTGTTTTCAGCCTGGGTTTTGGCAAGCCCTTCGGCGATATCCTCAAAGGCTGAGATGTGCTTGTTGATATCTGCCTCGGTGTGTTGAACCGAGATGGTCCACTGCTCGTCCCACCAGTAAGGCTGACACATCACACCGCGATTGATCATTCCGAACCAGTACTGGCGCCAGAGATCCTCGTCAATGCCGAGCCAGTCACGGTAGTTGCGAATTTCCCTGTGATAGAACATCAGGGCCCCGTTGGCCCCGGCGGTGATCACATAGCCCTCG
>JBAXTA010000540.1:0-1901 GCA_037130415.1 Spirochaetota bacterium | reverse complement strand
GAAGTATGACAGGTGTTCCGCTGAGTATTCGATGTCGGCGATGACCCTGGCCGCATCCTCTGGGTGGATGACCCGCCCGATTGGCCCGAAATCCTCGAGCACGTCTTCGGGAGAGCATCCGAAGATGTTCTTGATACCCTGCGAAGCGATCGGAACATAATAGCTTCCGTCGGGCCTTCTCGTGAATTGGAAGACGAGGTCGGGAATGTTCGCAAAAAGCTTGTTCAGTCGGATATCCCTGGTTTTTATCTCTTCTTCTGCTTGCCTCAGACTCGTGATGTCCAAAGCCAACCCGTCGATTATCACCTCATCCCCGTTGCTACGGGCTCCAAAGGATCGATCTTCGAACCAATGCCAGGCACCTTGAGTATCTTGAATACGGTACTTCGTCTGGAATGGTATGCCTTTTTCGCTATTGGAGATCGCCTCCTTGATGCGTGGCACATCGTCCGGATGGCAGGAGTTCTGCCACAACTGTGGATCCGCTAACAGTTGCTCGGGGGTGTAGCCCAAGATCTCCGTCACCGAGGATGAATAGAAAAGCCCGCCTCTCTTGCTGGAAAACGAATAGACTATTCCCGGCATCCCATCGACCAACCTGTGGTACTGGCTTTCGCTTGCCGTGATTTTTCTATTTGCATCGAAGAGCTTGAAGGCCATCTTGATCGATGCATCGAGCACCGTGATGGAGGAGCTCTTGACCACATAGCCATATGAAGTGATCTTCTCCGTCTTCTCGACGACTTCCGGTTCGATATGGCTGGATACGAACACGATCGGCACATCCCGGTCATTCAGGATCAACTGCGCAGCCTCGGTCCCGTCGATGCCGCTTCCCAGATTTATGTCCATCAAGACCAGATCTATGGCATGTCCATCCTTGAAGGTATCGATAGCCTTTTCGCCCGTATTCGCGGTGATGACCTTGTATCCGTACTTCTCGAGCTGGGCTTTCTCCGCCAACGCCAAAAGGAATTCATCTTCAACGAGGAGTATCGTCTTCTGGCTCTTTTCGCTCATGGCATTTTAACTCCTGTATCTTCTTGCAACTGGCATGTTCGGCCACCGGGATGCTTTCCGCTGACCACAGGCCATCCAAAAAACCATGGACACAACAGGCCTTCTAGCGCGCCAGCTGTCCACTTTTCCCATGCTTCCCATTTCCCTGGATTGACCGTCGATGATTCCCACCGACCACTCCACCCCCCACCACGTGAAGTAGCGTAAAACATTCAGTGGAAAGGAAATGCGCTCGGCTTCCTGCCTGCGAATTTCGGAAGGAGAGGAGGGGAGAGGAACCCTCCCCTGAGTACCGGGGAATAATCATTGACTAATGATTAGCCACCGACTGGGATCCTGTCCAGACCTATCCACTCATTAATTCCTGCCAAAGACGTGATGGTTTCGCAGGAGCTCCTCCGTCCGCCCCGCCAGATGACAACCCGTTTCAGGTCCACTGACAAGGCTCAAGGCAGCCGCTTTCCAATGCTTACCCAGGAAGATCCACGTTCTGGTCTGGCAGTTCCCGCTGTTCCATTCCGGACTATCACAAGCCGCCTACGATGCATAGCTTCCTACAAGCCTGGTCCGACCATCGTTTGGCCGCATACTGCCCTTCTGGATGAGGAGACTCTACTTGGGGCGGACCCAGTATTCAGCCTAACCAGGAAGGTATCGAAGCCTGGTTGGAGATCATGGGAACCGGCGATCATCTTGAGCGCAACGCGGTGCATGGAGGGCCCCTTTGCTTGCTTACTTTTATTCCAGGGTCTGGATGGGCGCTCGCGCTTCGATTTCCATTCTGAAAGCGGGTATTTTGTTGGTGGCGACATTGAAGAGCAAACCATACTTGAGAGTACCGAGTTCTAGCTGGAAAACAGTGCCATAACTGCACGCGGATG